>NZ_JBFTMM010000012.1:0-188467 GCF_056396945.1 Pseudomonas sp. 05N432
GGAATCTACGCAGAGGACCAGGTATGAACGCCTCACAGTACAACCAGATCAGAACCATCAAGCTCTATGGCCAGTTGCGCCAATTTGGGAAGTCTTACCAGCTCGCCGTGCGCACCCCTGCCGAGGCCATCAAAGCGCTTTGTGTGCAGCTGCCAGGCTTCGAGCGCTTTCTATCGAACGCGAAATCAAGGGGACTTGAGTTCGCGGTGTTCTTAGGGAAAAAGAACGTCGGGGAGAATGAGCTCAGAATGCATGGCGAAGGCGACATTGTGATTGCGCCGGTGATCGTCGGCAGCAAGCGGGCTGGTGTGTTGCAGACTGTTGTAGGCGCGCTGCTAATCGCCGCTTCCTTCCTCTCCCTTTGGGCGCCGCCGGTATCTGCTGCTCTGTTTGCAACAGGTGTAGGAATGGTCGCGGGCGGCGTCATCCAAATGCTCAGTCCCCAGGCCGGCGGCCTAAAGACCAGCGCCGCCCCTGAAAACACCCCTGGCTATGCTTTTGGTAGTGCCAGGAACACCACCGCCTCGGGTAACCCGGTCCCGCTCTGCTTCGGCAAACGTCGGGTGGGCGGGGCAATTATCAGCGCGGCGATTTATGCTGAGGACCAGATGTAGAGCGATTGACTATGGCCGCTCTCCGGGCGGCCGTTTCATACCCGTAGACAGCCCCTTAGACCATGCGCCTATCTCGCTAACTACGGAGCTCTCTAGCCAGTGTGGTAACCACTCAGGTAACCACCAAAAGTAACCACCCCGCCTGGTTACCATCCATCAAAGGGATCTCCGTTACGGAGTCATCCAGCGGCCCCACCTTGACAATAGTTAACAGGTTGACGGGTGGGCCAAGCCCCAATACCGCGTTTCCAATGTCAGGTTTTCGTGTCAGCCGAATATTAGGTTTTGTTAGGTTGCTGGCGCTGCCCAGATCGGGCGGTATCCACTCTGGTATCCACCGCTTGCCACTCGTCCGACTGATGCGGTAACCACCGGGGTAACCACTAAAAGTAACCATCTAGCACGGTTACCATTTATCACAGGGATATGCGTCAAGGAGTCGCCTGGCGCATCAACCTACCCATCAAAACCTTTCAAGAACAGCCTGAGCCTCCTTGTTCCCCTGATCCGCTGCCTTTTTCCACCAGAAATGAGCTTGGGCTCGATCTTTACGTACCCCCTCACCCATGAAGTAAAGATTTCCCAAACTTGCCTGTCCTCCATCCTCGCCCTGCTCGGCAGACAGACGAAACCATTTAGCAGCGGCGGAATAATCCTTTGCGACACCTTCACCTTTCACATACAGCAGCCCCAGGTTGAACTGGGACCTTGCATTACCTTGCTCAGCAGCCTTGCGATACCACGAGGCGGCTTCAACTAAGTCGCGCCCCACGCCGGTACCGCGCTCATAGAAAACGCCCATATTGTGCTGGGCAAAGGCCACTCCATTGTCGGCGGCCTGCCGATACCAATACACGGCCTTATCCTGATCCTGGGTAACACCCTCACCGTTGGCGTACTGTACAGCCAGGTTGAATTGCGCCGATGCGTCTCCCTGTTTGGCGGCTTTCAAGTACCACGAAGCGGCCTCAACATGGCTCTGAGGGACGCCCTCACCCATTCCGTACAGAATGCCGAGTCTGTATTGGGCCGCCGGGTAATCCTGATCAGCTGACAGCGCATACCAATGGGCAGCCTCATTGATGTTTTTCGGCACGCCACGACCGTACTGATAAATCGCACCCAGTTGGCACTGGGCATTGGCAGCGCCTTGTTCAGCCGCCTTACGGTAATAGGTGAACGCCTTTTGCAGGTCCTGCGTCACGCCATCGCCTTGATCGTAATGTACGGCAAGGTTGAACTGTGCAACCGCATTCCCCTGCTCGGCAGCCTTTGTATACCACGCTATTGCTTGCGGGATGTTCTTCTCTACCCCCTCGCCGTGGTCGTATAGAAACCCTAGATTGGACTGTGCTACAGGCTCGTTCTGCTCGGCGGCTTTACGAGACCAGAGGGCTGCTAGCGTTGCGTCTCTTTCCAGACCTATACCCTGCAGATACAACCGCCCCAGGTTGGACTGGGCATAAGCATTACCTTGCTCCGCTCCCTTGCGATACCAGGCCACGGCTTGCGCCATGTCTTGGGCAACCCCATCACCTTTTTCATAGCGCACGCCCAAGCGAGACTGCGCATCAGCATTACCGAGCAAAGCAGCGCGCTCGATTGTGTTGAGATCCGCAGAAGCATAGGTGTGACTCGTAAATATCAGCACGCTGAAAAGCACAACGGACGAACCCAGTCCGCGTTTGAACACTGAGAACATAACCAACTCGCTCAATCCTGACTGAAAGGGCAACGATGCGGCACTGATGATAGTTCGCTTCGGTCCAAAACGGGCCGGCGTTGGTGAAGCCTATTCCATATGACCAACGATCTAACGTCATTTACCGCTGACACTCCACGGCAACCTGCTCGCCAAATAGCATCGCCCAGAGCCCTCCAACCTGACAATAGTTAGATGGCTGACGGGTGGGCCAAGCCCCAATACCGCATTTCCAATGTCAGGTTTTGTCAGGTTTTCGCATCAACCGGATGTTAAGTTTTGCTAAGCCGGTGGCGCTGACCAGATCGACCTGTAACCACCCTGCCTGGTGACCGACCATCCCACTTTGAGAAATACACGTTGAAAAAGTGAGCGGCAGAAAACAGAAATAAGCGAACGCTTCTGAGCGTGCAGACCTGAGTTTGCTGATGACTTGTAGCAGGCCACCAAAGGTTGGCGCCTGCGTCGTGGAAGATGTTTGCGCTGGTGAACATCGGTATGCAAGACCGCTCTTGTCGGCACCCGACAGCCTGAATCACGAGGGGCACGTGTTCTGTCACGTGAGCATGGGCTTAATAACAAACCCGTTGTAAGCGTTGGAGGTCTGCATTTCGAAATATTTTTGCTGGCTGTCGGGGGCGGGGGTGACGCCGTGCAGAAACAGCGTCACGTGTTGACCAGGCGCCAGATACGCAAAATCAGGATCGCCAGACCTTACTCTGACCTTGATCGGCAGGGACTTGCCGCCAGCATTGAACTTGCGCCATGTCGTGACAGAAAAGGTGTTTTTGAAAAGTGTTACCGAAGCCTGGCCGAAAGCGATGATGCGTTCACACTCCAACGATGCAATGTCCCTGCTTGCGACGCCAAACTGACCAAAGGCGTCGAAGTAAGTCAGCGCCCGGGCCGCGATGTGAAGCGGGCATTGCCGGCGATCGATCTTACTCATTAACCACCAAGCATCAACGACCTCACGCAAGGTACCAGGATGCAGCGCCGGGGCGGCCTGGATCTGCATAGCAAGCGAACGCATTTGAGCCAGGGTTGGTTTGGTAGCCTTGTGTCCTTTCGCAATTGCGCCCAGATGGCTTGGGATGATCTGCGGCGGCGGAGGCGAGTGTCTTTGCATAGGCACGACGGGGATTGAGGACGCCGTTGTTTTTTTCTTTTCGTTTATGCAACCAGATACATGGGATTCCGGAGCTCTAAAAAATACGTTGTTGATTTTTGCTGGCACCACTTCGACAAGGCATCGAGGATTGGGGCAGAAATAGAAAAGGTCTCTAGCGGTGTACGCAAAACTCACCGACGCGTTTGCATCCATCTCCCAGCATACTGCTGTCGTCATCAACTCATCAGTCATGCAATGTCCTTATCCTGTATCTATGGGTATACAACGCAAATCCAGAAGGTGGGTTATGTTAGCTGAAGTTATTCGCGAGACTGACAGTGATTCCAAGGCTGATACTGGATAATCGTCCGCTATGGGTCGAGGCTGTGTGAAAACGTTTTAGAGCGCGTCTGACATTCAGAATCGGAACGAAAGTCGCGTTCCTACGTAAATTTTCGGTCTGCTGACTAACCAACAGCCGACAGATTTTACGTAGAAACGCAGACTACAAAACGGTGCATGCGTTTTCACACAGCCTGGGTCGAAAGCCACCAGTATCCACTCAGGCATCGTGCAAGTATGGGTCAGAGACTCATGCCACCATCCCATCAAGGTTGCTCACGCTCAAGCAGAGATTGAGCCTCTAGGGCCTAGCCAGGGTAAAACCGAAGGTCAATACGCTTATAAGATCGGCGAAAAAACAAAGCGCTACATCGAGAAATATGGCATTCCCTGTGGTAGCTGGTGACCAGGTGCGGTGGCCACTTCCTCCTGGTCACGGACGCATCAAATGCCCCTTTGCGAAAACAACCCCACGGAAGACCCGCGTCAAGCGCGTATCGGCGTGTTTTCGCGCTGTATTTCGCGCACGTCCGTCGCGCATTGGTCCTTGCGCGAAGCTCTGCCCCGTCAAAGTCTCACGCAGCCCTTCACGCAGCCCTTCACGCAGTGATTTCACGCACTGAGAGCTGCGTGAATACCTGACAGGCACCTGACCGATTGGTGAGCGTCAGCATAGGCTCATGACCGCAGTAAGCAGCCAGGTACGCACGATTGGTACGCATTGGCGGGTGCGTGCCGGCGAAGTTCGCACCGAGGTTCGCACTTCTGGTTCGCACCCTCTTACGCAAAGCTGGTGCGAACCCGGCCAGTGGTTACCACGCTGGATACCATGGAAAGTTACCAATGCAGCGGTTGCCAGTCGCTGGTTTCCACTGTGGTTTCCACGGTATTGCAGTGGTTTCCACTGGCAACCTGCCCAGTTGCGGAAGAATCAATGCCACGGCGCGACGGGCTTGCCGCCCCATTTGCGAAACCCCTCATGCAACAGGCTCAGACTGCGCCAGCAACGAGTGTTGAATTCTACACACCGTGTAGATCCCAACACGCCGGCGCTGGCAATTACTTTGACCACGCTTTGACGGAATGTGAGACAGGTATGAGACGAATCCCGCGCCTGGTCGACGTCTGAGGCTTTTCTCCATGCGGCGGCCGTCAAACAAGCAGGCTTGGTCGTCTCATACCCCTGACAGACCCCAGACGGATTCTGGACAGGCTCTGGACGGTCTACGCAGCGGCAAGGTCGGTCGACTCCGCCAGAGAGCCGCAACCAGCCTGGGCGGAGGCAGATCGGGCAGCAGGCCGGATAGCCCCAACGTCCAGAAACGGGAAAGGTCCACGACGGTGATTTGTGAGGATGGTGAGCCACGGAGACATCAAGGAAAGCGAACCCGAACTCCTTGACGGAGCCTTGACGAAATTTTTGACAGGTTTAGACGGTTTGCTCCGGCGCCACCACTGGTTGGCGCACTGAAAGCCACGCAGGGCAGCGCTTTGCGAGCATTCACGCAGTTTGGCCAGCACCAGCCTCGTCAAAAATTCCAGACTTGGCCGTCAAGGTAACTGCTTGATCAATCGCCAGGTCCACACCAGCGGGATGGGGTGGTGAAATACAGGGTCGACTAAATCCTTAGCGCGCCAAGCAATACTAGACAGACCCTTGACGGATTTTCGTCAGAAGGCGCCATACAATTCCGCCGCAGCCCACGTCCTATAACGTCTCCAGCTTGAAAGGCGGCGTGCTGGGGTATGATGCTCGTCAAAGATTTATTCAGGCGTCCGCAGACCTGACAGCAGGTTGAAACAGGCGATCGACTCAGTAACGCACGAACTGCTCTCGCATGAGGTTTTTCCACGGCAACTATGGCACCGCAGGGAAACAGCCTACCTTCAGGATGGTGCCTTACAATGAGCGGTCCGTACCCCCAGAGAGATCAGTCAGATGAGTCAAGAGCCAAGCCCTCGTTCAGAGGCCGCATTGCCAAAAATCGAAGTGTTCGCGGAAGGGAAGTACTTCCGAGTGGACTGGGATTATCAGGAAGCTCCTGAGAGTAGTGTCTTGCTTGAGAACCAGCTCCTGAATGGGTACATCTGGGGCGTGATCGCCGCTCTCCGTATCGCTGAAAAATGCATCAGTTGCGCAACCCCTAGAACTGGAACGATCAAAGGGCTAGAGAAGGATGTCGCGTTAAGGTTTGCGGAGCTTCTGACTGAAGCCCTCCACCCGGTAGTGACTAGGGAATACATGAAACTTAAGCGCGAGGCCAGTTGGCCGCATGTGAGGCATGCCCAGGAAAATGCTGCGCCCTAACCTGCCCTACCGAAATGGGAGCGCAGGCATTGCCGCCAGCTTTGAGCGCGACGACCGACGCCAGCGGCTACCAACCCGATCAAAACACTTATGGGCCGTCAAGGTACCTTCTATTGTGTAGGAAACTGTCAGCGTCACGGCTCATCGAGCCCTCAGCATTAAATTGCTTTAAAAACAAAAATTTAAGTCTGTAAACAAGCATATGAACGCGCTGCTCATAAATTCTCCCCCAGTAAACGCACGTGCATTTTGGCTATGGAGCAGGTCGGTCGCCATACAAAACTGAGTCAATGTTTTCGCGTGAGGCCTGCTGAATCGTCTACCGAAAACGCAACTGAACGCTAAGCAAAATGTTTAGTTTGGTGTATAGTTTTCGCATGACCTTCCCTTATTCCAATGCGGAACAGGCTTAAAATGACCATTCGTACAGGGCTTCTGAAGCGCTCGCCGCTAAAGTACGTCGTCGCGTCCGTAAGGTTCGCCCCATGGCCCCTTCTGGGCAGCAAGATCGCTGAAATCCAAGACGCCATTCGTGATATCGCTCCCCTGATGCATACCATCGAGATCGAGCAGCTATCACCAAATGGCCAAACGATACAAAGATCCGGCACGACTCGTGAAGCCTGGATGTTTATGGGTGCCGACAAAAGTTTTGGCATTCAGATGTCGCCTGACCAGCTTTTGCTATTTACAACAAGTTATACGCGCTTTGCCGACTTCATTAAAATTTATAGGCAAGCGTTAGATATACTCATAAAGCATATGAGATATGTTGACGTTATAAACATGGGCGCTAGATACATTGACTATATAAAACTATCGTCCGAAGAAAATCTTTCAGACTATATTTCAAGTAGTTTCCTGCCGCCTATAGCAGCAGGCCATAAAAGCGTTGGCGCGAACATAGTAAGCGAATATAGCGTAGACAACTCAAAACTTCGCGTAAGTTCGGTAAGCATGCCTGGCTTGATCCCTGTACCCCAAGACATTCTTGGCATACTGATGATGATCGATCCTAAGCCAATTCAACTTACGCCGCTGACAGACAAAGAACTTGTATTTGATATGGACGCCATCAAGGTTTTTGAAAAACCGACGAAGATGTTGGCAGAGCCTATACTAGAAGAACTGGACAATTTGCACACAACCGCAAATAATTTCTTTAGACAGCCTGACGTTTTTACTGACTATGCATTCGACATATGGAAAGGAGATCTATAATGTTCGTTGACGCATATGCAACTCAACCAGTCGACTATACTTCATCCCCATTATATGGGCGACCTGTTCAGCTGTGGACATCAGAAGCGTCTGCACCGATATCTGAGCAGATTGGTGCGATACTAGTTAAAAACGAATACGAAAGCAATTGGACTGGGTTGCAGCCAACAAGAAAAAATTCGATAGTTTTTGTTAACAAAGAAACTGCCGACATAAGGATTTCGCTCACAACGACCACCTCTTTAAAAAAGGAAAAGAACAAAGATAACACCAATGTAATTCTCTTTGCTGACCAGCTCGAAGCTGTGCAAGAGAAGATGAAACTTTCTATAACTCAAGTAGCAGAGCTATTTGGTGTAACAAGAAAGACTGTCTATGATTGGTACGAGGGAAAGACCACACCTCGTAGCGCTGCGTCCAATCGTCTGGAAATTTTGTCAGAGATAACAAATTCCAAACCTAAGAATTTTGATATTGGCAGACTGAAAACAGTGTGGAATGTGCCGATCTCTGGAAAGTCGTTTCTTTCCGTAATACAGGATGAAAACTTAAACCCAGTCGAGTTGCGGGAAGAAGCTTCAAAAAAACTCGCCGAACTTGGGCCACGCCTGGCACCTACGGCTGCCAATGGAACGGCTATTTATCTGGGCGATGCACACACTTCTGATGTAGATAGAGATACAAATGCAGTCTAAATCGGATGTAGTGCAAGCAATAAAAGACGGCGCCTGGTGGCAGGGCGCCGTTATCGCCGCATCACGAGTCGAGCATCTCCACAAAATAGAGGGGGTGGATTTTTGGGTCGTCGCGTCCCAGACGTGCAATTTG
Organism: Pseudomonas sp. 05N432; assembly: GCF_056396945.1. Lineage (NCBI taxonomy): Bacteria > Pseudomonadati > Pseudomonadota > Gammaproteobacteria > Pseudomonadales > Pseudomonadaceae > Pseudomonas > Pseudomonas sp. 05N432. The sequence continues at coordinate 8,127 of NZ_JBFTMM010000012.1, forward strand.
TACAATCAGAATTTTGAGAAAATACCTAGTTTCGAAGTTCTCGCAGCGAAAAACATTGGCGAGTGTAACCCGCAGTTTATTAAGGGCGACAACCCAAGAATTTTGCATTTAGAGGCGATTTGCGAGGAATCTACTGTTTACCTTGAAATTGATATACAGACACGGGCATGGCTGCCTCGTGAAGCCATGGCAGATTTAACGGCTCCTGATTACTTGATTTGTGACGCATTTGCAGAGCACGATCCCAACTGGATAAAAAAGCAATGGCTGGATCTTTTCTCGGGTTGGATAGGTAGAAGCTATACGAGAGTAGCTCTACCCGATGATTTCAACACTTCCCTGAATGACTGCAGAGTAAAGGAAGTAATAGAGAAAAAACTCACCAAGCATGCAAATGATCTGTACGGTATATATATTTCATTATTGCCTGACTCTGAAGGACCATGGAACGGAATTCTCGGCCTCATGCCACCACCTTATCAGCTGAGCATTTTGCTGATCACTTATATGGAGGCAGACTTAGATTCGATATTATCCAGCTTTAAAAAGCAGCTATTCAACGACAAAATCGCCAGTGGGAAAAAAGACGACAACGGGAAGCCTATTGAGACAACAAGAGCTGAGCTTGCTGCCAGCTTTGATATACGAATAATTAAGCAAGGCGTCCAAGCAATGACTATCGGAGAGGTCAGCCTCCTGGATCTCAAACAGTACGTCCGATACTCACTTATAGATCACCACTCTAATTCGATGATGGCTACCGGAATATAATTGCATCCATTCTCATAACGTCTCATCTCAAAAATTTTCCAAAACAAAAATTGTCGCAGCTTGCATCAATGGAATTTGCCACTCCACCCTTATGCGATTATGATAAATATTGAGCATACAGCGCCATCACCCCGGCCTAAATATCAAATCAAAGTTGAAAACACCTCACTTCAAGAGGTGGCACCTCGTGCCATTTCCCGTTGTTTACAAGTACAACAATGAAGAAATTTTTTATTTCTCCCACTGCACTGAAACGGGGTAGTGGCTGCTAGGCACCGAAACGCTTTCAAAAATATAGATTTAAGCCCATACCAATTCTTTTTTATCCAGTGCTCATGCTTTGAGATGTCGGAAGATTACTAAGGAACCTTTCGTCGGAAGAAATTCGCAGAGAGGCCGGCCAAATCGGCACGGTGGGGTGAGCTCAGAAATGGAGCCTCATTTGAAAAAGAGAGTAGATTTGTGAGTAGATCCAAGAGACTGAACCAATGAAACCCTTTAAAAACACCACCTACAGCCTTCTGTTCGATTCCGTCTCTGGCACCACATTCAGCTTTCATGTGGTGTCAGCATCACGTGAAAGCCCAACAAAAAACCCGCCTCGTGCGGGTTTTTTGTTGTCTGCGTTTTTTGATTGACCTGCAATCCCTGGGGTCAGCTTGCATCAGCCCAATGGATGTTCAGCGTACGAACTCCACCACCGCTGAGGTCAACCGCGTAACGTAATTCGCGGCCATTACGCTCCGTCACGACGACGTACTTACCAGCGGGCAAACGAGTCAACACTATCGGACCCGCTTCATTCAGCGTCAGCACTTCATGACCTTTTGGACCCTGAATGGCCACCCTGACGTCAGGCACGTACTCATTGGACGGTCCAGTGGAAAAAGTCATGTGCAAGTTATAGCCACCCATCCGCTGGATTGCGCACGACTCATCCTGACCGATACCACCGGACATGAAGTTAACGCCGTTCTGTTGTTGCTGTTCCAGCTGCACACCCTGCGGGTCAATCGGGTCACGACAGACCTCCGCCTGAACACTGGAAATAGGCAAGCCAGCGAGCCCGAGCAGGGCAACGCCTGATAGCGCGAGTAAACGCAAGGATCTCATGATGACGACTCCCGGACCCGTTACGGGCCCAACGAATGCGATGCCACCCATGAAGCCGATGCCATAAAACGGTGACACCCAGTGCTATCCCCAACATCACAGCTCAAACCGAAAACCGGTAAGAATACTGCTTACACTTTTATGACTTCCCGCTCGGATCCTTCGTTTAGATCAATTGGTTGTGAAAGCCACCACCGATACGACTACCGGTTGTCAGCCAATTCACCCACCAAGCCACTATCGCGAACCAACGAGCAATCGCTCCTTGGGAAATTCGCCGACCTGCGCTTCAATAGCACCCTCCCCTTGCGCCTGAACTAAGGATCGAAGCCCATGGCATCGGCGAACAAGCAGCACAAAAGAACCCAACGCGCGAAAGCCAAGGCCAAACAAAATCGCGTGCAGCGCGCCAGTGCTCCGGTCGAGCTGGACCCGAACGATGAGCGCATCGACTTTGAGTCGGTGGACCTGACCGAGCTGTTCATAAAAATGCGCGATGCCGAAAAGACCAGCCAACAAGCGCTGTGCACGGCTTTCCTGGAAGACCCGCTGCTCGAGATCGTGTTTGAACAGGAAGGCGAAGAAGGTGCCACCGACTTCATCCTCGCGGCACTGATCGAGTATCGCCAGTGGTCGACCGAAGCGGACGAAGCCAAGGCCCTGGCCTGGATCGAAAGCCCGCAGTTCCAGGCGGACTACGTGGCCGCCTCCGAGGCGCTGGTGAAGTCGCCACGGTAATTTCTGCGAACCGAAAGAACGGCTGCTGTCGGCGATGACAGCGGCCGTTTTTTTGTTATGGCGCCCCATCACCAAAAAATACCAACAGATTGTTCCCCCGCAATATGACGTCTATCGTTGGCAGCAAACTGCGCTCAGGTCTGCATCCAATGACTCTGTCAAACACGCCCTCACTGGCACCGTCATCGCCAGCCCGGATTGAATGGCCGCTGCCAACCTCCGGCCCCAGTGAATCATTCAAAGAGCCAGCCGCCGATGGCTTTGTCCTCGGCGGTTTTGCCTGGCGCCATTCCCTTCAAAATCCCAATCGCCCGGTGGTGATCATCAACGCGGCAACTTCGGTGCGCTGCCGGCATTACTTTCGATTCGCCGATTACCTGTTTGCCAACGGTTTCGATGTCATGGTTTACGATTACCGCGGCATCGGTGAATCCCGGCCTGACTCGCTGCGCGGATTCGAGGCGTCCTGGTCGGACTGGGGCGCGCTGGATTTCGAAGCCATGCTGCAACGGGCGACGCGGGAATTTCCAGGTCAACCGATCGATGTAGTCGCTCATAGCTTCGGTGGCTGCGCGGCAGGATTGGCTGCTTCCGCAGAGGTGATCCGGCGCCTGGTCACTGTGGGCGCACAGTTCGCTTATTGGCGCGACTATGCCTCGGCCAGCCGCTGGCGGATGTTCATCAAGTGGCATCTGTTCATGCCGCTGATGACGAAATTCTACGGTTACTTTCCCGGCAAACGTCTCGGCTGGCTCGAAGATACGCCCGCTGGCGTCGTCCACGACTGGAGCGCCCCGACCGCCCGCTACGAACAGCGGCCCAGTGGCCGTGTAATCGCCGCAAAAGCCCAAGGCCTGCCCTTCGCCGCCGTCACCGCACAAACCCTGGCTATCAGCCTTAGCGACGATCCGTACGGGACGATTTCTGCCATCGAGCGCTTGCTCGGCTACTTCAAGGCCAGTTGCAACACGCACCTGCGAATCGCCCCAGAAGACATCGGCGAAGTGGAGGTCGGACATTTCGCCTTTTTTCGCAGCCCGTACCAAGCCACACTATGGCCCATTGCGTTGTCCTGGCTACAGAACGGCGAATTGCATCCCGACACGCCAGGACGGTTGGTACCGCGCAGCGTACCCACCTGATTGCGCTCTCCCACACGAATACGGAACGAAGTAGATGGCCGCCACGAACAAGCAACAGAAACGCGCCAAACGCGCCAAGATCAAAGCCAAGCAGATTCGCATCAGCGGTAGAAAACCCATCGCCATGCATGACGACCCGAATGCGCCAGCCGAGCAGATGCCTGAGTACACCCTGGCGATGTTCAGCAAAATGCGTGAGGCCGAGGCCATCAGCCGCAACGACATGCTGCTGACCCTGCTGTCGAACCTCAGCGAAATCATCAACGACCATCCAGAGTTGCTGGACATGGAAAACGCCGAGAACGAAGCGATGGCCGCCACTCACCTGGCCGCCGACATGCTGATCGACTACCGCATGTGGACCGACGGTATGGACCGCGAGGCCGCCCAGGCCTGGCTGACAGACCCGCAGTTCATCACCGATTTCGGCAATGCGCTGGACACCTACCGCGAGTCGCTGGAAGAGCCCGAGGCAAAAGCCGAATAACCCGCCCCTGAAGCTTGCGAAAACAAAAACGGCCGCTGTCATTCCTGACAGCGGCCGTTTCTTTTTAACGTTCATCACCCTATCGAAGAGCTGGCGCTACCCTTCATCAGCTCCAGCGTATATCCCGTTGACATATCCCCGCCACAACCTATTCTTGGGCTCTAAGCGCACCAAAAGCGGAGGACACCCCAATGGAACAGACCACCCTTTTCATGAGCAATCGAAGCCAGGCCGTCCGCTTGCCCAAAGCCGTGGCAATGCCTGAAGACGTCAAGCGCGTCAACGTTGTAGCCATTGGCCGCGCTCGCATCATCACGCCGGCCGATGAAGCCTGGGATAGCTGGTTCGATGGCGATAACGTTACTGCCGATTTTATGGCTGACCGCGAGCAACCGGCCGATCAGGAGCGCGAGTCGTTCTGATGATCAAATACATGCTCGATACCAACATCTGCATTTTTACCATCAAGAACAAACCACAGGTCGTACGCGAAGCGTTCAATCGCCATCACGGCCAGCTGTGTATAAGCGCGGTCACGTTGATGGAATTGATTTACGGCGCTGAAAAATCGGCGGCGCCGGAAAAGAACCTGGCCGTCATCGAAGGTTTTGCAGCTCGTCTTGAAGTCCTGCCCTTCGACTACGAAGCCGCTGCCCACACCGGAATGATTCGCTCGGAACTTGCAAAGGCGGGCACACCGATAGGCCCTTACGACCACATGATCGCCGGACACGCGCGCTCACAAGGGTTCATTGTGGTGACGAATAATCTTCGTGAATTTGAGCGTGTTCCCGGATTGCGCGTAGAGGATTGGGTACACCTCGATTGAAGTCGGCACCAGAAACAAAAACGGCCGCTGTCATTCCTGACAGCGGCCGTTTTCATTACGCAGGGTGAATCAGCTCAACACGACCGCGCCACGCTGTTCCAGTTTGCGACGGCGAGCCACAAACAAACCGGCAGCCACCACCAAAAGGCTCAACAGCCCCGTGGCAAGGATTTCCACGCGATGGGCATCCTGAAACAGCATGATGGTCAGGGCCGCCACGATGAATACGATCACCGCATAGGTCAGGCCTGGAAACAGCCACATGCTGAAGGCGATTTTTTCACCGCGGGCCATGCGCTGTTTGCGCATGCGCAGTTGCGAAATCGCGATCACCAGGTACACCAACAGCGCAATAGCGCCGGAGCTGGCCAGCAGGAAATCGAACACCGCAGCCGGGGCCACGTAGTTGGCGAACACCGCGAGGAACGCTGCGCAGGTAGACAACATGACGGCCCAGTAAGGCGTGCCGCTCTTGTTGGTGCGCTGGGAAACGGCCGGTGCATCACCACGCTTGCCCAGGGAGAACATCATGCGGGAAGCGGTGTACAGCGCCGAGTTCAGGCAACTGGTCACAGCAACCAGCACCACGAGGTCGACGATCAGCTTGGCGTTCGGGATGCCCATGCGCTCAAGCACGGTCTGATAGGAACCGACGCTGGCCAGAACCGGATCGTTCCATGGCACCAGCGCTACAACGATGAAGATCGATACGAGGTAGAACAAGCCAATCCGCCAGATCACCGAATTGGTGGCCTTGGAGATTTGCTGGCCCGGGTTCTTCGACTCCGCGGCCGCGATGGTCACGATCTCGGTGCCCATGAAGGAAAACATGGTGGTCAGGATGGCGCCCAGTACCGCGCCCATGCCGTTTGGCAAGAAACCCTGGGTGTCGAACAGGTGCGAAACGCCGCTGACCTGGCTGCCTGGCAGGTAGCCGAAGATCGCCATGACACCGAGGACAATGAAACCGATGATCGCCAGGACTTTGATCAGAGCGAACCAGAATTCGAACTCACCGTAGTTCTTCACGCTKAACAGGTTGGTCACTGTCAGCAGCAACGTGATGATCAGGGTAAATGCCCAGATGGCCACATTAGGGAACCAGGCATGCAGGATAGTCGCGGCGGCGTTGGCCTCCAGCGGGATTACCAGCACCCAGAACCACCAGTAGAGCCAGCCGATGGTGAAACCGGCCCAGTGACCGATGGCGCGATCGGCGTAGGTCGAAAAAGAGCCTGTGTCCGGAGACGCAACGGCCATTTCGCCAAGCATGCGCATGACCAGCACTACCAGCATACCGGCGGCAGCGTAGGCCAACAGCACGGCCGGGCCTGCAGCGGCGATGGCGTGACCCGAGCCAACGAACAGACCGGCGCCGATAACACCGGCAATCGACAACATGGTCACATGGCGCGGCTTGAGCCCCTGTTCGAGGCCATTAGAGCTTTGGGTACTGCTCATTGAAACTACCTTTGTAAGGAAAAGCGATTGCGTCCATCCCGCTTGGCGTCCTTCTCGTAAAAAGAATCCAACGGGGCGTTCCTTATTCTGCACGCAATAATTGCGCCAAAATGTTTCACTCCGCCGGTTTACGCGGGCTGTACGCAGACTGAGCAACCATCGCAAGTCATTGAAATTAATGGCACATCGCCAGAGCGTTACCCTGCCACACACTTCCTGGACGAATTCATGCACCGGAAACACACAGAAAAATCGGCTCACGCACAATAAAAGTGCGGATCGGGAACGTTTGTCCGGTTAGCGCTTCCAACACCCGGCCAAAGCTGGCACCATCGCGCCTTTTTTTACGCGACACCCACACAGACATGGCTTCAAGCGTGGGATCGGTTGTTGATGCCGCGACAGTCTGCTGCGCTGATGCGACAACCGGTCACGCACTGCCCGTCTACGCCCCGTGGGGCTGTTGGCCGCCATTCGACCGCCATGCTAGCTTGGCGCCTCGCCAGGAATGCCCGGCCAACAGCAGGAGCACAACAGACACAATGAGGACCGCACATGGCTGAGGCCACGCCCGCGCTTGAAATCCGCAACTTGCACAAACGCTACGGGACGCTTGAGGTGCTCAAGGGCGTCTCGCTGACCGCACGCGACGGCGATGTGATCTCGATCCTGGGTTCCTCCGGTTCCGGCAAGTCCACATTCCTTCGCTGCATCAACCTGCTCGAAAACCCGCACCAGGGCCAGATTCTGGTGGCCGGCGAAGAGCTCAAGCTCAAGCCTTCGAAAAACGGCGAACTGGTCGCCGCCGACGGCAAGCAGATCAATCGCCTGCGCAGCGAAATCGGTTTTGTATTTCAAAACTTTAACCTGTGGCCGCACATGAGTGTGCTCGACAACATCATCGAAGCGCCGCGCCGCGTCCTCGGGCAAAGCAAGGCCGAAGCCATCGAAGTGGCGGAAGCCTTGCTGGCCAAGGTCGGCATCGCCGACAAGCGTCACGCCTACCCGGCAGAACTTTCCGGTGGCCAGCAGCAACGTGCCGCCATCGCCCGTACCTTGGCAATGCAGCCAAAAGTCATTCTGTTTGATGAGCCGACTTCCGCGCTTGACCCGGAAATGGTTCAGGAAGTACTAAACGTGATCCGCGCGCTCGCCGAAGAAGGTCGCACCATGCTGTTGGTCACCCACGAAATGGGCTTCGCCCGTCAGGTGTCCAGTGAAGTGGTGTTCCTTCACCAAGGGCTCATAGAAGAGCAAGGATCGCCCCAGCAGGTGTTCGAAAACCCGCTTTCGGCGCGCTGCAAACAATTCATGTCCAGCAACCGCTAACGGAGCTACCTACATGCAGACTTACAAAAAACTCCTCCTGGCCGCGGCCGCCACACTGGTGTTTTCGGCCAATGCAATGGCCGCCGAAAAACTGAAGATGGGCATCGAAGCGGCTTACCCACCGTTCAACAATAAAGATGCCAGCGGCCAGGTGGTCGGTTTCGACAAAGACATCGGCGACGCCCTGTGCGCCAAGATGCGGGTCGAATGTGAAGTCGTTACCTCTGACTGGGACGGCATCATTCCGGCACTGAACGCCAAGAAGTTCGATTTCCTGATCTCCTCGCTGTCGATTACAGACGATCGCAAGCAGGCCGTTGATTTCACCGACCCGTACTACTCGAACAAACTGCAGTTCATCGCACCGAAGAACGTCGACCTCAAAACCGACAAGGACTCGCTCAAAGGCAAGATCATCGGCACCCAGCGCGCCACCCTGGCCGGCACCTGGCTTGAGGACAATTACGGCAACGACGTCACCATCAAGCTGTATGACACTCAGGAAAACGCCTACCTGGACCTGACCTCCGGTCGCGTCGATGCGATCCTCGCCGACAAATACGCCAACTACGACTGGCTGAAAAGCGATGCGGGCAAAGACTACGAGTTCAAAGGCGAACCGGTTGTATCAAGCGACAAAATCGGCATTGCCGTGCGCAAGGGTCAGGACGAGCTGCGTAACAAGCTGAATGCTGCACTGAAAGAAATCGTCTCTGACGGCACCTACAAAAAGATCAACGACAAGTACTTCCCGTTCAGCATCTATTGATTCTGACTGGCCTGACCGGCGCCGTACTCTGACGGTGCCGGTCCTTGGCAATGCCTGCGGCAACTTGAATAGAAATCCATGACTATCGACCTCTACGGATTCGGCCCGGCGCTCGCCGCTGGCGCGCTGATGACCGTCAAACTGGCCCTCTGCGCGTTATGCCTGGGACTGGTGCTCGGCCTGCTCGGCGCCTTGGCCAAGACTTCCCCGTACAAGCCGTTGCAATGGCTTGGCGGCACCTACTCGACCCTGGTTCGCGGCATCCCGGAATTGCTCTGGGTGCTGTTGATCTACTTTGGCACGGTCAACCTGATGCGTGTCCTGGGCGAGTTTTTTGGTAATCCCGATCTCGCGCTCAATGCCTTCGCCGCCGGCGTGATCGCCCTCGGCCTGTGCTTCGGCGCCTACGCTACGGAGGTCTTCCGCGGCGCGATTCTGGCGATCCCCAAGGGTCACCGCGAAGCCGGTGTTGCGCTGGGTCTTTCGAGGTTCCGGATTTTTACCAGGCTGATCATGCCGCAGATGTGGCGCATCGCCCTGCCGGGTCTGGGCAACCTGTTCATGATCCTGATGAAAGACACCGCACTGGTGTCGGTGATCGGTCTGGAAGAAATCATGCGTCATGCGCAAAACGGCGTGACCATGACCAAGCAGCCGTTCACCTTCTACATGGTCGCGGCCTTCATGTACCTGGGCCTGACGATTCTGGCCATGACCGGCATGCACCTGCTGGAAAAACGCGCCGCTCGCGGCTTCGCGAGGAGCACGCAATGAATTGGGAAGTCATCATCAAGTGGCTGCCGAAACTGGCACAGGGCGCGACCCTGACCCTGGAACTGGTGGCCATCGCCGTCGTCCTCGGCTTGCTGCTGGCAATTCCGCTGGGCATCGCCCGCTCGTCGCGCCTGTGGTACGTGCGCGCACTGCCTTACGCGTACATTTTCTTCTTCCGTGGCACGCCGTTGCTGGTGCAGCTGTTTCTGGTCTATTACGGCCTGGCGCAGTTCGATGCGGTCCGCGCGAGCGCGATGTGGCCGTACCTGCGCGATCCGTTCTGGTGCGCCACCGCCACCATGACCCTGCACACTGCAGCCTACATCGCCGAGATCCTGCGCGGGGCGATCCAGGCCATTCCAAAGGGCGAGATCGAAGCAGCGCGGGCACTGGGCATGTCGCGCCCCACGGCGCTGTTCTACATCATCCTGCCGCGTGCCGCGCGCATTGGCCTGCCGGCCTACAGCAACGAAGTGATCCTGATGCTCAAGGCCAGCGCCCTGGCCAGCACCGTCACCTTGCTGGAACTGACCGGCATGGCCCGCACCATCATTGCCCGGACCTACCTGCCCGTGGAGATCTTCTTCGCGGCTGGCATGTTCTACCTGTTGATGGTCTACATTCTGGTGCGTGGCTTCAAGCTGCTGGAGCGCTGGTTACGCGTCGATGCCTGCCAGGGACGCTGATCGGCCGGTGCTTGCGGGCGAGCAGTTACTCGCCCGTTTCAAGGCGCTGGACGGGTTCCTGACCAAACACCAGGTACTCTGGCGACCGAGGCCGTTTACCCATCTGCAACTGCCGTGGGAAACGACCTATCCAGAATTGGCGGATTGGCTAAGCCAGCGTTCGCTGGAAGACGCGGAAACCAGTCATAACCATCCTGAAGACCTTCAGGCGCCTGCACCTTTTCCAGGACTGGCCGCACAGGCCATCACCCTCAGCGCTGTAGGCAACCTTCCCGTTCATTCGACCGAGCCTGCGACCCGACGACTGAACGTCGACGTGCCCGGCCGTAAATGGCAGCAGATCGAAGCCTTCGCCGGTTGCCTGCAATTTGCCGAAAAACCCCGGCACTGGCTGGACTGGTGCTCGGGCAAAGGTCATTTGGGACGACGCCTGCTGCAAGCTGGCCAACAGCTGACTTGCCTGGAATATGACCCGGCGCTGATCGCCAGCGGTCAAGCGCTGAGCCAACACCATCACCTTGCGGTCAACCATCTTCAACAAGATGTGATGGCAGCCGATGCGGCGGCGCGTCTGAACGCCGATCAGACACCGGTCGCCCTGCACGCTTGCGGCGATCTGCATGTACGGCTGATGCAACTGGCCAGCGCGGCCGGCTGCAAACAACTGGCCATTGCGCCCTGCTGTTACAACCGCATCAACGCTCGCCAGTATCAGCCGCTGTCCGACGCAGCAAAAGGCTCCGGCCTACAGCTTTCCCTCGACGATCTGGCGCTACCGCTGAGCGAAACCGTTACCGCCGGTGCCCGCGTCCGACGTCAACGCGACATGTCCATGGCCCGCCGACTGGCTTTCGACCTGCTGCAACGGCAACTGCGCGGTTGTGACGACTACCTGCCAACACCGTCGTTGCCCAGCGCCTGGCTGGATAAACCCTTCGCCGATTACTGCCGCGACCTCGCGGCGCTGAAAGACTTATCCACAGTCCCGGCGCAGGATTGGTCGGCGCTGGAAGCCGCTGGTTGGGAACGCCTGGCCCGGGTGCGCAATCTGGAGCTGCTGCGCGGCTTGTTCCGCCGCCCGCTGGAGCTGTGGCTGGTACTTGACCGAGCGCTGTTTCTCGAAGAACAGGGTTACTCGGTGCGCCTGGGATTGTTCTGCGAAACCCCACTGACGCCGCGCAATCTGATGCTGCTGGCCGAGCGTCGATAACCCCCTCCATTTCGATCAACAGCCTGTGGATAAGTCTGTTGATGAAACTTGACAAAAGCCTTTGGATCCATGGCTTATAGGCCATAAATGCGCTTGGTCATTTTTTGTTCACATTAAAAAACAGGCGAAAAAACAGCCAGTTGCGATTTGTTGAGAACTGCTCCACAAAATAAGCCGTAAACGCAGCGAAACCACCTCCCGCTGTGCATAAGCATTAATCCGAAAGGTCATAACCAACCTCCACTATCTGAACTATCGTTGCCAGGCGTCAGAACTCTCTGGCACTCAGGACAGCAAGGAGCTGGGACACAATGACCACACTGAAAAGTGCACAGGAAGCCGTCGATACCGTCGCCAACGAAGCCATTCTCGCGGCCATTCAACAAACCTTCGCCGTTGGCGGGGCGATCATCAACAACGCTACCGGCGAAGTCATCGCAGCACTTCACAACAACGTGTTAATGCCTTTTCCGGGGAGCGGCACCACCTACTTCCTGCCCCATGACCCGACCGCCCATGGCGAGCGACAACTGGTGGACTGGTACTACGCAAAAGCGGAATCGCTGAAGCTTCCGCCGCCCAACAAATTGACCATTGTGACCACGCTGGACCCTTGCGCCATGTGCGCCGGCGCTTTGCTCACGGCCGGATTCAACGTCGCCGTGAGTGCGATCGATGACTACGCGGGGATCAACTACAACAGCCAGTTCACCTTCCCCTCGCTGCCACCGCACATTCGTCAACAAGCGCAAAAAACCTGGGGCTATTACGCAATCGCCGCGCCTGTCAGCCGTGCTTATCAAGGCTCAATGAGCCCGGTGTTTGGCGGTCAGACCATCGACTCGGCGGCGTACTACCTCACCAGCTCGATCTTCTCTGCCAGCGTCGACACAGTGCGCAAAGCGAGCAACAACAGCGGTCTTGAGCCTTCGAAACTGAAAAACCCGGCCACGCTGCCGGCGAACAGTCCGGTACGCCAGGCATTGACCAAAGTGAGTCCGTACGCCTTGACGGTCACCTCCAGCAACCCGCGTGACCCTGGTGCGGAACTGGCGCCGCCGCTGCTGAAAACCGCCCAGCAAGCCAGTGTGTTCAACTCTGTGGCCTTGCTGGATCCCTTTGGCAACCTGCTGGTGTGCCTGGGCGGCGTGGAAAACCAGTCGCCGATTCGCACGGCATTCATGGAAACCACCCGCAGCTATGCGGTCATGCGCTGGACCCTGATGAACGACCCGGACCCGGCGGTACGTGCCCAGGCCGAGCAATACCTGACACACCCAAAATACGGCACCTTCGTGTTCCTCTACGCACCAGACCCGACCACCCCTCAAGCGGTGATGACCTTCGGCGCGTACGGCTCGACCATGGAGGGCCCGGTGCCGCAAAGCTATCCGTCGAACCTGCAATACGTATTGTTGCCAGGCAACACCACAGCGCAGGCGCTGTCGCAACTGGCCCAGAACCTGCCGCCGTTCTATACCCAAAGCGTACAGGTGGCTCCCGCCCAAGTCCTGAGCCAGGCCCTGATCAACGCCGTTAAAAACGGCGTGTAACCGGCTAACGCCATTGCAAGTCCAGACCCGTCGAACCCTCGGCGGGCCTGCCACACTCCCCGTCTTTGGCCGCTATACCCGCACACTTTCTGATTGAAGATCGCTACACTCCTGAGCCTGACCCGCTGCGACATTCAACGCACGCGCCCATTTCCCAGGCAATTCGAGCTATCAGGAAGAGACCGTGACGCTCATTTCTTATGCACAAAATTTCGAAGACATCCGGTTGTGGCGCGTACTGAAAAACATCGAGAACGGCTTTTACATCGACATCGGCGCCAATGACCCAAGCCACGACTCCGTGACCCGAGCGTTCTACGACCACAACTGGACCGGCATCAACGTCGAACCGGTGCAGGTTTATTACGACGCGCTGTGCCAGCAACGCCCCAAAGACATCAACCTGCAATGCGTCGCTGGCGAAACCGCTGAAGCCCTGACGTTCTACGGCATCGCCGACACCGGCCTGTCGACCCTCGACCCGGCCATCGCCCAGCAGCACAAAGATGCGGGCATGCATGTGCAGACCCAGACCGTCACCTCGCGCACCCTGGCGTCGATTTGCGAAGAACACGTCAAAGGCCCGATCCACTTCCTGAAAATCGACGTCGAAGGCCACGAAGAAACCGTACTGCGCGGCATGGACTTCGTCCAATGGCGACCGTGGATCATGCTCATTGAAACCCCATGGAACCGCGACCAGACCTGGGAAAAAATCGTCACCGAGGCCGGCTACCACCCGGTGCTGTTCGACGGTATCAACACCTTCTACCTGGCCGAAGAACACCTGAACCTCAAGCCTGCATTCGAGATTCCACCGTGCAATCTGGATGACTTCCAGTTCTGCAAAGGCCACAAGTTCAGCCACCCGGTTGCAGACCTCGAAACCGCGCTGAACGCCGAACGCCAACGCGCCGACCGCGCAGAGGCCGAGCTGCACGCACTGCGCAACAGCCGCTCGTGGCGGGCGATTCAGACACTCAAGAACGTACTGGTTCGCACCTGACGCTCCAGACCTTACATCAGGCGGAAACAACGCAATGACTCTCGACACCTTGATCCTGCACTGGCGCTCAGAAGTCTCGAACAAGAAAAAACCTGGAAGCCGCATCGGGCTGATCAGCAACATCCTCAGAAGAATCAGAAGGAACAACACCCTCCGGTATTTGTTCTGGTTCAGGTTTGCCCAGTACCTGAATAGCGGAAATGCGTTCGCGCGGCTCTATGCCAAGCGCATGGAGAGAAAAATCAACCTCAAGTACGGGGTCGACATCAGCATTGATGCCGACATAGGACCGGGTTTTCGCATCGGCCACCTGCCTGGCGTCGTCATCACCGGTTACGTCAAAATCGGTCGAAATTTCTTCATTCGCCAAAACACAACAATCGGCATAAAAACCATGGGCCTGGACGAGTACAACCTGGTGATTGGCGACAACGTCAGCGTCGGGGCGAATAGCTGCATCATCGCCGACAGCCTTTCAATCGGTGACAACGTCACGATCGGGGCCATGTCATTCGTCAACAAAAGCATCCCGGCGGACAGCACTTTTTACAACGCGCGATAACCACAGGCTGATCAAAACCAGCCTCGGAGCGCTCAAGCACACACAAGGGCACGAACCTTGTCAGGGTCCTGCTGAAAAATAGTCAGTAATCAGGGGTTTACAGAAGCCCGCCAATCGCTATAATCGTCGCCCAACACGCCGGTATAGCTCAGTTGGTAGAGCAACTGACTTGTAATCAGTAGGTCCCGGGTTCGACTCCTGGTGCCGGCACCATACAAAACGAAGCCCTCGTAGAAATACGAGGGCTTTGTTGTTTCTGGCATCCAGAAATCCAACTGCCATCCCCCCTCCTGTGGGAGGCGCCGAAGGCTGCGATCTTTTGATCTTCAACGAAGATCCGGTCGCCCTTGGAAAATATCGCAGGCTGCACCAGTTCCCCAACCGGGAAAATCAATCTGAGAATCATCTAGCCGGCCTCCCCACCCAGCCCTTGAAACCGGGGTGCCCCCCCCAAAATAGAGCTCACACTCGATTGCACGGTTGAAGAACCAGATAGACGTAAAGAAATAGGCCTCCGATCCTGGGATCTGGCTAGACAATTCCAAACGGATCTAACCTTTGCGCGAGGCACATACATACTGACGATTAGGCCCATCGGGAAGCCCTTTGACTGACTCTCCTTGAAGTCCAACGCAAATGATATCGATAGTAGAAATTTGCCATCTCATCGAGAAGAGCTTCCTTCCAAATAAGTGTGAATGCGTTGTGGCGCACGATTTAACACTCACCGTGAGGATTTTCCATCCTGGCAGTGAAAGGGAGATGTTTGTGGTCACTGGCATTTCTGTAATGAAATTCCAGAACGGACACGATGTTGCGGGGTTGATCAAGGAGCTAAGGGATGATGTTCAATGCATTAGACCAACACTGCTGTTGTCCCCAAATAAATGACTCCTCTACAGAATCGCCTGCTGGCTGCACTGCCCGTTGATGTCCAGGAACGTCTGACCCCCCAGTTGGAGTTAGTGTCCTTACCGTTGGGTAAGGTCGTGTATGAATCTGGGGATATCTTGCAGCATGTCTACTTCCCCACCGACGCCATCATCTCTCTGCTTTACGTGATGGAAGACGGCGCTTCGGCGGAAATTTCCGTGGTGGGCAATGAAGGGCTGGTTGGTCTGGCCGTGTTCATGGGCGGCGACAGCACACCGAGCCGGGCCATTGTGCAGAGCGCTGGCCACGCATACCGATTGAAGAGGCAGCAACTGAAAAGTGAGCTCAATCGTCATGGAGACCTGATGAAGCTGCTGCTGCGCTACACCCAGGCGCTGATCACTCAAATGGCACAAACGGCGGTCTGCAACCGCCATCACTCGATCGACCAGCAGCTATGTCGTTGGCTTCTGCTGTCTCTGGACCGCTTGCCGAGCAATCAGCTGACAATGACCCAAGAGCTTATCGCCAACATGCTTGGCGTACGTCGAGAAGGCGTCACTGACGCTGCTGGGAAATTACAGAAGCTCGGTGTGATTGAGTACAGCCGAGGGCACATCACGGTGCTGGACCGGCCGAAGCTCGAGGAACTTTGTTGTGAGTGCTATGCCGTGGTCAAGAAAGAGACCGACCGACTTCTTGGGAGTGTTAAGCCACCTTTGGCTTAAGGCTGGATAACGGCGGTTTGTAGTGATCTGCCCCCCATCGCTCCTCAAAGATCATTGTTCCCAGATGCCGCTCCCGCCTAGACCCCCTTGCCAAGAAAAGGCGCGGTTTCCACCTCCAGCATCAGCAACACCATTTCCGTCAATTCGGCGTCGCTCTTCTGTCCCGCATAGAGGTCATGCAGTGCTTTGGCGAAGGGAATACGCAAGTCCTGGTTTTCTTCGCGGGCGCTGTCGCTGTATTGCATGAGTTCGCTGATGGCTCGCATCACTGCCGCTTGCCACCGGGCGGTGGTCCTCGGACCATCGCCGGTGATTGCAATCAACTTATCCTCCGTCAATTGGCGAAGGGCGGGTTCCCGCAACGGCTTATGCGGCTTTGGGTTGCGAGTGTTCTTTGACATACCGGACGATACTCAGCGTTTCCTGCCGGAACTGCTCGTAGTCGATCTGCTGGGCGTTAATAAAGGTGCTGCCCATCATGGTCAGCGACCCCATAAAGCTGGCTTCGGAAATTTCCTCGTCAGTCGCGCCAAACAAGCGCGCGGCTTCGGTATGGAACAGGGCGCAATACTTACAACGAGTCGCCCCGGACACTGCCAGACCGATCAACTCCTTGTACTTGTTAGGAATCCTGGTTTCTGCCAGCCAGAAATCCCGGGCTACGCCCCAGAATCCGTTCGCTGCACCTTCCGGCATCTGCTTGATCCACTCCGGTACCTGACCCAGGGTCTGCTCAATTTCCCGATAGGTATCACGAATGGCCATTTGGCACCTCCTTACCTCTCTGGAGACATCTGCACCAGAGGTACAACTTAGTTTAGTTCGCTGGCGGCCATGCCAGAGCCGGCAGCAGGACAACTCCAGCAACGAATCCTTAAATATCGTAGAAACAACAGGATGGATTTAGACTTTTTTGGCGCAATGACGGACCACTAAATGCTTGGAGTTATCAAACAAAACCCCCGCAGCAATGCGAGGGCTTTGTTGTTTCCGGGGTTTGGAAAAGCGGTCCTTAATGACCCGCGCTCTGACCGCCATCGACGTGCAGGATTTCACCGGTGACGAATCCTGCGGAGTCCAGATACACAACGGCCTGGGCGATGTCGCTGACCTCACCCATGTGCCCGACCGGGTGCAAATTGCCCAGCGCTTCGTGGGTTTCTTCGGCGTGCATCGGCGTTTTGATGATGCCGGGGCTGACCGCGTTCACGCGAATTCCACGCTTGGCATATTCGATGGCCAGGGATTTGGTTGCGGCGTTAAGCCCACCTTTGGTCAGCGACGCCAATACCGACGGCACGCCGTCGACCGCGTGGTCTGTCAGGCTGGTGGTGATGTTGACGACGTGGCCGCGGCCTTGTTTTTCCATCTCGGCGATGGCGAGTTGGGTGATGTAGAAGAAGCCATTCAGGTTCACCGACAGTA
Source organism: Pseudomonas sp. 05N432 (assembly GCF_056396945.1). NCBI lineage: Bacteria > Pseudomonadati > Pseudomonadota > Gammaproteobacteria > Pseudomonadales > Pseudomonadaceae > Pseudomonas > Pseudomonas sp. 05N432. The sequence goes on from NZ_JBFTMM010000012.1 coordinate 25,583, forward strand.
CCGCGGCGTAGTCTTCGTGGGTATAGGCGGTGAACGGCTTGGCGACGAAGATCCCGGCATTGTTGACCAGAGTGTCGATACGGCCAAAACGTGCGATCGCTTCACGAATCACCCGCTCGGCAATCGCCGGGTCGCCGATGTCGCCCGCCACGCTGAGGATGTCCGGGTCGGTGGACGGTTTGATCGAACGCGAAGTGGCAACCACCCGGTAATCGAGATCACGGAAGGCCTTGACCATGCCTGCGCCGAGACCTTGGGATGCGCCGGTAATAACAATGACTTTTTTCGAATTGCTCATGATGAACCTCTACAAAATAATGGAGTTTTAAACGTGATCAATCAGGCTTCAGCGGGGGCCTGCGCCATTTGCTTCAGCATCTGTTCGTAGTACTCGACCGATTGCGAACCGGACACCAGGTGACGACCGTTGAGGATCATGGCCGGTACCGAGTTGATGCCGTGATCTCGGTAAAACGCTTCCAGCTCACGCACCTCCGTGGCAAACGCTCCAGACGCCAGCACCTCACGCGCACGCGCCGCATCCAGACCTGCTTCAGCCGCCAGGCGGACCAGCGTCTCGCGATCGCTCGGGTTCTGGCCGTCGCTGAAGTAAGCGCGCAGCAAGCCTTTCTTCAGTTCGATCTGCCGCCCTTCCTGCAATGCCCAGAACAACAGACGGTGAGCATCGAAGGTGTTGTAGAAGTGGCTGCGCTTCTCCAGATCGAACGTGAAACCGATGGCTTGACCACGGGCGATCTGCATCGCTTTGCCGGCCGCGATGTCCTCGGCGCTGCGCCCGTATTTGCGCATCAAGTGCTGGACCGCGTTTTCGCCTTCAGCCGGCATGTCCGGGTTCAACTCGAAGGGTTTGAAGGTCAGCTTGACCGACACTTCACCGGCCAGGTTCTCGATAGCCCGCTCCAGCGCCGTCACACCCAAGGCGCACCACGGGCACACCACATCGGAGATGAAATCGATGGTGACGGGCTGACTCATGACTGCCCCTCTGCCAGTTGTTTTCGGTACTGGGTGGTGGTGATCCCGGCATAGCCCCAGTTATCGGTGTCGACTTCTTCGATCACGATGTGGGTCAGGTCCGGGCGTTTGTTGAGGACCCGCTCCAGGGTTTCAGTGATTTCGGCGATCACCTGAGCTTTCTGCTCCGAGGTAACGCCATCGCGGGTAATGCGTACGCTGACGAAAGGCATGACGACTCTCCAGTGACCTGCCCTTCGGGATGATGGGTAGGCGGTGGGGATGACTGTATGGCGTTGTCTTGGTGGGATAAAGATGGGTCCAAGCACATCATTAGTGACGTGATGTAATTAATATGGGCGGGACTTTGGTATGTCTAAACCAGTGCTATGCCCCTGAAAAATCCTGGACGAACGCGATCTGGGGACTGTCAGGCCAAGAAAAACTTAATGTCGTGTCCGGAGTTAATTGACCACTACACCCACCCGTTACAATTCCACATCAGCACAACGTTGACGGCCCTCTCCGCCAACCTATAATGCACCCCAACACACCCGCCAAGCCTAGGTTGACCCCGTCAGCAAGCTCAAATCGTGCGGGTTTTTTTTGCCTGGAGAAAACTACATGAGGCCCTTTGACAAGCCGGCCCTCAGCGTAGAACAGCAATTGGAACTGCTAAAGCAACGAGGCTTGCACGTCGCTAACGACGACCGAGCCATGCGCTTCCTCGAAGTAGTCACGCTGTTTCGCCTGAGCCCCTACATGCGCCCGTTCCAAGAGCCGGGCTCCGAACACACCTTCAAGCCCGGTAGCACCCTTAAAGCAGTCGTAGACATCTACCGCTTCGATGGCTCATTGCGGCGCATTACCATGGATGCCATCGAGCGTGTCGAAGTCGCCGTGCGAGCAACTATTAGTAATCACATGTGCCCAAAATACGGGCCTGACTGGATAGCTGATGCATCAGTCTTCTCCTCGTCATACTCGCATCCCGAGCTATTACGCCCCCTGCGGGATCAACTGAATAAGGAGCGCAACAAACTCGGACGTGAAATTGATCGCATTGCGAAAGGTCGGCAGATCGATGGGCTCCAGCAACAGCGGATCGAAAACCGCAAGCGTGATAACTATTTCCGATACTACGGGGCGACTTATGCTCATCCTGAGCTACCGCCAGCTTGGGCGGTCCTGGAAGAGCTCAGCCTTGGGACGGTCTCGACCCTCTTCAATGCCATAGGCAAAAGTGCCGATAAGAAAGCTATTGCCGCCAGATTTGATCTGCCCTTCGATGTATTGGCCTCCTGGCTGCACACCCTGACGTTCATTCGAAACTGTTGCGCCCACCATTCACGGTTATGGAACCGAGAACTCTCGATTCGGCCCTCCCTGCCCAAAGAATGGGTCATCCTCAATGCGCCTGCCAACCAACCTCAGCCCAAACAACGGCTATTTATCGTTTTGACGATGCTGGCCTATCTAACCGACTTGATCAGCCCAGACAGCCAGTGGAAGCCTCGTCTTGCCGAAATAATGGATCAGCAGGGGCCGGCAAACTTGAGACTCATGGGTTTTCAAAGTGATTGGAAACGTCAACAGCAATGGCGCCTGGAGTAACGAATCAGGCGATTGTGCCGCGCAGATGCAGGTCCACTCGAGCCTCGGCCAGTACTTCGCCACGCTTGCAGACTATCAGCCCGCACGCTAGGCTCCCGTCATCGCTGCAAATTCAGCGAACGGGTTTGGCGACCCGATTTACAATAGGCGCACAGGCGCCACCATTACGATTGCTGGCGTTTTTTTTCGCTCGTACTTTTCTGTTATGGCGGCTGTGCGCGGGAGACTTTCGGGTCTGCCGGGTTCCTATTGTCCCGGTTCGCCAACCTGCGTACAGCTGCCACCCATAATCGTTTGGCGACGGTTCGTGGCAGTTCCTCAACAATAGGAGCTAGACCATGTACAAGATCAGTCCGTCCAAATTCTGCGCCAGGCGACCTTCAAGGTCCCACTTTGCCTCCCCACATCTCGGAGGTGTCCAATGACTAACCCCCAAGACCTCAAAACCATCGGCCTCACGCCCTTCTCCATCCATTCCGACCAACCCCTCTTCCGCGTCAACAGTGGCGTCCCGATCCGCGAAGCCCTCTCCCACGTTTCCGACTTGCTCCACCTTTCCAAACTGCTGGCCGAAGACGCGGCGATGGAGCGCAATACGGACCGCTATGCCTGGGCATCGCACTATTTGCAGGAGATGAGTAAGGCGGTGATCGATGACGTGGTGAAAGTGCTGGGCGCGCCGGGTAATAACCGCAGCCAGTAACGTCGTGACCCGAACCTGATCCGCACGCAAGAAAAAAACCCGAATCATTCGGGGCTTTTCGTGCGTGCGTCTCAGACCTCGCTGACTTCAAACACGAACGAGATCTCACGGCTGCTGGCGCTCCAGACGTAGCGGATGGGCGTACGCACGCCAGTGGTTGTCATCAAGACTCCATTGTAAGGATCTCATCGTTAAACATCGGATACCGTTTCCTGGTTCTGATGACCACCGACGCATGGCTCGCCTTCAGGTTGACACATGCGTCATCTGTGGCAGAAAATCGACCCGAGAGCGCGAAACCGACTGCCTTCAGGTGGCGATAGTCGGCGTTAGGAACCCCGTTGATGGCCTGAAAATCAGCGCTCGGGTGAGACCTCTCCTCCCCTGCTTGAGGGAGCACAATATCAAGCAACCTCATCAAGAAAAGCAGCCTAATCAGGCTGCTTTTTTTTGTTTGGGGAATAGGTATCGCTGATAAACCAGCTCCCCATGTCGATGCTTGTTCAACGCCTTTTTATCGCAGTTCATGAAGTTCCAAAGGACATGTCCATGCTCAACATGGATCACCACCAACATCTGGTACTTTGTGTCGTATGCGCCAATGAATGCGAGACGATAAGACCCGTCGTTGTAGGAAACCCGCCAAATTTCCAATGGACTTCGCATCGTGTCCACAGCAAATCCGGTGAAACGTTCTCGAGCGTTTGGGCGTTTTTCTACAATGTGTGAAAGATACTGACGCCGAACCGTCACCGGAACATACGGCGTTTCGATCAACACAGCGTCAACCCCTTCCTGCAATCCAAAACTCAACGCTACCTGCTCCAGAGCAGTATCGAAATCGATAGCGCCAGGTAGTTCCTGCACTGAGCGAACCGCAAGGGACACCGTAATATCTCGAATATCAGGTAAGCCAAGGTCCTTCCAGTTTTCCTGGTCTGGAGTTTCCTTCACTCCCTGCACATTCATTCGACCATCTCTCTAGGCATCAATCGATATTTCAGCCAGTTGAGTAGTCGATGGAAATCAGCCGGATCTCCTTTTCCTTGGAGAGACGTCCGACACTCGTGAAGGGCGCTGCTGATCAAATATCGTTTTTTTCATGGGGCGAAAAAAAGCCCCGAACCAGTCGGGGCTTTCTCATTTCGGCCTTGTATCAGGCCTCAACCACGCAACCGATCATCAGAAGATGTTGATCGGGTAATCCACGAAAACACGGACTTCGTTGCCGCTGACGTTGTAGTCGCTGGATTTCTGCGACACGCGCAGGACCGAGCTGCGTACTTTCACGCTCAGGTCTTTGGCCGGGCCGCTTTGGACCACGTACTTGAACTGGTTGAAGATTTCGCGCTCGGTGCCGCCGGTGCTGGTGGCGGTGGTGATGTTGTCGCCACGCACGTACGCCACGTTGTAGGTCAGGCCTGGAACGCCGAAGGCGCCGAAGTCGAGGCCGTAACCCAGCTGCCAGCTGCGTTCGTCTTCAGCGTTGAAGTCAGACCAGTAGGAGTTGGCGAGGTAGATGGTGTTGCCACCGTCACCGACACGACTGTGATCGTTCTGATAGCCGCCGTACGGGTAGCCGAGGTTGCTGTCACCGGTGCTGCGCTGGTGCGCGAGAGTGAACGAGTGCGGGCCGGTGACGAAGGTCGCTGCCAGGCTCCAGATTTTGTTGTCCTGGCCTTCGGTTTTGTTATCAAGGGCGTAGGACTTGTCCAGCTTGGTCTGGTAGCCGTTGAAGTCCAAAGTCAGGGACTGATCGGTGGCCAGCGGGAACACGTAGTTCAGGTTCACGTACTGTTTCTTCAGGACGTCTTCTACGTTGGACGCGTAGAACGCACCTTTGAACTGGTCGGTGAACTGGTAGCGACCGCCCAAGACGTTGATCGATTTCAGGCCACCGCTGTCACGACCTTCGGCGCTCTTGCGCGATTCGGCGGTGAAACGACCAGCGTTCAGCTCCAGGCCTTTGATCTCCTTGGAGGTGATCAAGGTGCCGGTGTAGCTTTCAGGCAGCAGACGCGAGTTGTCGTAGTTCAGCACCGGCAGCTCCGGCATCTGGTCGCCGTAGGTCAGCACAGTGTTGGACAGACGGAATTTTACCGCCGCGCCAGCCTTGGCCAGGTCATCGGCGGCTTCGCCGCTGTCGCCTTGCTTGAAGAAGTCGATACCGCCGGCGCCGCTACGGCCCTTGCCACCATCGAGGCGCAGGGCGTACAGACCGAAGGCATCAACGCCGACACCGACGGTGCCCTGGGTGAAGCCCGACGAGAAGGTGCCGATGGCAGCCTGGCCCCACTCGGCCTTGTCTTCTTTACCGTTCTTGTAATCGCGATTGATGTAGGCGTTGCGCAACAGCACTTTCAGGCTGCTGTCGTCAACAAAACCCTTGGACTCCGCCTGGTCGTTAGCCATGGCTTGAGTGGCGCTAAAAATCCCCAGAGCGATCAGACCGATCCGCTTGTTCAACATGTTATTTTCCTTATTACGGGTTTATACGCGCTGTGACCGCTGGCTGAAATGGCTGTTATTGCGCTCTTTTTTCACTCCAAAACAAAAGGCCCGCCCACGCAAAAGCGAGGCAGGCCCTTATTGTTTTTTGAAGTCGTGGCGGTTGGCCACAGGCGTTGGGGCGAATCCTAGCCGCGCCCCCAAGCATGTGTCAATTTCGTGAATCTTCTGTAATTAGGCGAAAATCGTCTAAGAACTTACTGCTCAGCGATCGCCAATTGCACCGTGTGGCTGTCCACAAACTGCTCGAAATGGGTGACTTTGCCGTTCGCCAAAGTCCACAAATGCGCGACTCGGGCGTTCATCGGACGCCCCGTGGCCTTGTAGATACCGCTGTAATTTCCGTAGGCGAATACCTTGTCACCCTGCGCGACGTAGCTCTCGGCCTTGAACTGAAAATCGTTCCATTCAGTGCCCAGACGTTTGAAGACATTCTCGACGATGGCGTCAAAACCGACGTAGGTCCCCGCGTAGGGAAACCCAGCCGCTTCAGTCCATTGCGCATCGGCGGCCAACGCTGCAGCAGTGTTGCGTGCATTCTCCTGGGAGTTGGCACCTTCGTAGGTGCTTTTGATCAGGCTCAGGTTATCCATGGGTCGCTCCGCGTAGTCGATGAGATCAGTGAGCACAACCGTCCAGGCCACAGGCTTGAACCGGGAAAGTGGATTCGTTCGGCTGGGCGACGACTGATTGGCTCAACCAGGCCGCAAATGCTTCAGGCTTACCGAGCCATGGACTGATGTCGACCACGGTGAATTGATCGTCCTGCTCCAGCACCAAGGTCGGGAAGCCCTGGCCACCAACCTGCGCCAACAGTGCGCGGCTTTTCTTGATGTGGTCTTGGGTTTCGTTCGCCAGTGCGTCCTTGAACTCGCGCTTGAAAGACTCAGCTTCCAGGCCAATCGATGCAGCGAGTTCCAACAACACCGCTTCATCGGCAATCCGCCGACCTTCCACGTAGTGCGCGCTCTGCAAACGCCCCAGCAGTTCCAGCCCACGTCCGGCGAGTTGTTCAGCGGCCAGCACGGCAGCAATCGGTGGCGCGGAATCAAACACGGCAGTGTGATCGCGCAATAGGCCTTCGAAATACGCCTCACCAAATGGCTGCCCGGTGTACTCGGCGATGCGTCGGTCGTGAGGCATCACGTAATCACGCAGTTGAGGTGAAACAGTCTGCCGGTTGGCGCCAGTCATCATGCCGCCACCGTGGGCGATCACCGGCAAGACTGCCTGTGCCGCTTGCACCAATGGTTTGGCACCGTAGCACCAGCCGCACAGTGGATCGTAGATGTAATGAAGGGTTGCGGTAGACATGGAAAGCTCCAGCAAAGTCGTAGGAATTCGATGCCGGCAGACTATTCCTATGACGGAGAGGGAAAAACGCCGTAATGGCTTTTAGTCTGTTTCGCAGATCGGTCAAATGACCTGTTTGGGCCAAGGCAGGCTGGACCAAACCTGAACCCACTTTTCCAAGGGCAAAAAAAAAGCGCTGCCATCCGGGCAGCGCTTTACCAATCCTTTGCTTTCTATCCTTCAATCACATCCCACAAGGCTTCAAGTTCTGCCTCACTGAATAAACCAGCGGGATAACGCTCGATCATCATCCTGCGCGGGTCAGGTTCTCTGACCTGTCGCGTTCCGTTGGATTTCAACCATTRCGCCAGCACCTGAAGCGATTCGCCATTCATTGCCAAGGGATGCGATGTCCGCTCGCTGACCATATTCATTTCCGGCGCTCTCTCCTGGTTCGTGAGCGGCTAACTTATCCAAGGTTTATGACAGAACAACGCGGTTCTACATTCCCGAGAATTGCTCTCGGACAGATACAAGAGCTATGCCAAAGTGCCTGACAGGCCGGCATGTGGATATAAAAAAACCCGCAGTCCATAGGAGCTGCGGGTTAGATAAGGGGTCACTCACATGAACCGGATAAAACACGGATCAATTCAGCGCCACTAGTTGTTACAACTTCACTCAACCTTTGTGCGGTGCCGGCTGTTGTTGGGTAAGGCAATGGATGTTACCGCCACCCAGTAACAGTTCACGCCCCGGCACCATCACTACTTCGTGCTGCGGGAACAGGTTCTGGAGGATTTCCTTGGCTTGCGCGTCCAGCGGATCGTCAAAGCTCGGCGCAATGATGCCGCCGTTGACGATCAGGAAGTTCACGTAGGAACCGGCCAGGCGCACAGAAGGGTTACGTTCCTGGGTACCGTCCACCGGGTCGACACCGGCGCACTCTTCCTCGGTCGCGTAAAGCGGCCCCGGAATCGGCATTTTGTGCACCTTAAATGGGCGGCCCTTGGCGTCCTTGGTGCTTTGCAGCACTTTCATTGCGGCCTGGCAACGCGGGTAGTTCGGATCCTGCGGATCGTCGGTCCAGGCCAATAGCACTTCACCGGGACGCACATAGCAGCAGAAGTTATCCACATGACCGTCGGTTTCGTCGTTGAACAAACCGTCCGGCAGCCAGATGATTTTATCCACAGCCAGTTGTGCACTCAGCACCGCTTCGATGTCGGCGCGGTTCAGGTGCGGATTGCGATTGCGATTCAACAGGCACTCTTCGGTTGTAATCAGCGTGCCTTCGCCATCGACGTGGATCGAACCGCCTTCGAGCACAAAACCCTCGGTACGGTAACGCGGGCTGCGCTCGATCTCGAGGATCTTGCCGGCCACTTGCGAGTCACGATTCCACGGCGAATACAGACCGCCATCGAAGCCGCCCCAGGCGTTGAAGTCCCAGTCGACACCACGGACTTCGCCGCTGTTGTTGATGACGAAGGTCGGCCCGGTATCGCGGACCCAAGCGTCGTCGCTGGACATCTCGACGAGGCGGATATTCGGCACGTCCAGACGCGCACGGGCGTTTTCGTACTGGGCCGCCGAGACAGCAACGGTCACCGGTTCAAAACGCGCGATGGCCTTGGCCACCGCAACGTGAGCGGCTTGCGCCGGCTTGCCACCCAGGCGCCAGTTGTCCGGACGCTCCGGCCAGACCATCCAGGTCTGGGTTTGGGTCGCCCACTCGGCAGGCATGTAAAAACCATCAGCGCGGGGTGTGCTGTGCAAAGTAGTCATAGCGATCAGGACTCCAGGGAACCGTCGAGGGTTTTGATTGCGCCGTACAGGTTCGGGCGACGATCACGGAACGAACCCCAGGCGCTGCGGATGTGCTCCAGCTCGTCGAGGTCGAAGCTCTGAACCAATACGCCTTCTTCGGTTTCGTTGAGCTCCTGGACTTTCTCGCCGAACTGGTTGGCGATGAACGACGAGCCGTAGAAGGTGATGTCGTAGCCGTCCTGCTCTTCATTGCCGATACGGTTGCTGGCGATCAGCGGCATCAGGTTGGCACCGGCATGGCCTTGCTGGACGCGCTGCCAGTGGTCGCGGGACGAGATGGTCTTGTCGTGCGGTTCGCTGCCGATGGCGGTTGGGTAGAACAGGATTTCCGCGCCTTGCAACGCCATGCTGCGGGCGCATTCCGGGAACCACTGATCCCAGCAGATGCCCACGCCGATTTTCGCGTAACGGGTGTTCCAGACTTTGAAGCCGGTATCGCCCGGGTTGAAGTAGTACTTTTCATGGTAGCCAGGACCGTCCGGGATGTGGCTTTTACGATAAATCCCGAGGTTGCTGCCATCGGCATCGATGATCGCGATGCTGTTGAAGCGTGCGCGACCCGCCAGTTCGAAGAAGCTGATCGGCAGCACGACTTGCAGTTCTTTGGCGACTTTCTGGAAGTGCTTGATGGCCACGTTGTCTTCAACCGACGTGGCCAGTTGCAGGTAATCCGGGTTCGGCTTCTGGCAGAAGTACGGGGTCTCGAACAGTTCCTGGATCAGGATGATCTGTGCGCCTTTGGCTGCGGCCTCACGGACCAGCTTCTCAGCGGTCTCGATGTTGGCTTCAAGGTCCCAGGAACAAGCCATCTGGGTAGCGGCGACGGTAACGATACGGCTCATGAATCATCTCCCGGGCGGGTTCAGAGGGTCGATTGTGGCATCGACCGATGACAGAAATGGGAACGGCCAGGCGCGGTGATCCACGCCATAGTGTTACGGCGCCTTTTATAACCGATAAAAATCGGCTTTAAAAGCATAAGGCATTCATTTAATCAAAAATATCTTACAAAAACCCGATAACAATCGAACTTAACGCAWTCCCTGCTCGCGATGGCGGTCTGACAGCCAACATTGATATTGGATGTACCGGCCTTATCGCGAGCAGGCTCGCTCCCACAAGGGGAGTGTGTTTAGAGGCCTTCGTCGAGCACCTTCGACAAGGTATCGACAAAGAAATCCACGCTGCGTCGCGTGGTCACCATCGGTGGTTTGATCTTGAGGATGTTCAGGTAATCGCCGGTCGGCTGCATGAAAATCCCCAACTCGCGCAGGCGGTCGCACAACGCCGTGGTTTCTTCCGTGGCCGGTTCCAGGGTTTCGCGGTTGCGAATCAGCTCCACGCCCAGATAGAAGCCTGAGCCATGCACCGCGCCCACCAAAGGATGGCGGTCGATCAACGCTTCAAGCCGCTCCTTGAAATACCCGCCAACGATCCGGGCGTTTTCCCAGAGCTTCTCTTCCTTCATCACATCCAGCACTGCAATGCCGATGCGGCAACTGACCGGGCTGCCGCCCGCCGACGAGAAGAAATAACCTTCGGCTTCCAGCGCCTCGGCGATTTCTCGTCGGGTGATGACCGCACCCAATGGCTGGCCGTTACCCATGCCCTTGGCCATGGTGATGATGTCCGGCACCACGCCCTGCTCTTCAAAGCCCCAGAAGAACTTGCCCATGCGGCCGTAACCGACCTGCACTTCGTCGGCAATGCACACGCCACCCTGGGCACGGACCAGCGCATACACCTGTTTCAGGTAACCCGGTGGCAGAGAGATTCCACCGGCGTTGCCGTACACCGGCTCGCAGATAAAACCGGCCAGTTGTCGCTTCTGCTCGGCAATCTTCGCCAGGTTGTGTTCGACGCTGCGCACGTAATCCGGTGCGCTGTCGAGGCCACGGAATTCGCCACGATAGGTGTTCGGCGCCATCACCGGGTGCACCCAGTCCGGACGGCTGCTGAGGGCCTTGGGGTTATCTGCAATTGAAGTCGATACCGCATCGGCGGCCACCGACCAGCCGTGATAGGCCTCAAGCACACTAAGCATGTCACGACCGCCGCTATAGGCCCACGCCAGGCGAATCGCCAGGTCATTGGCCTCGGTGCCGCTGTTGACCAGAAACACCCGATCCATCGAGTCCGGCGCCAGCGCCAACAGGCGCTCGGAAAACTCGGCGATAGCCGCATAGTGGAAACGCGAGTTGGTATTGAGCAACGACCACTGACGGCTGGCTTCGGCCGCCATGCGCGGGTGACCGTGACCGAGCACCGCAACGTTGTTGAGCATGTCCAGGTAGGAGCGGCCCTGCATGTCGATCAGGTGATTGCGCCAGCCCCGCTCGATGCGCGGTGGATCGACGTAATAGTGTTTTTGCGAACGGGCAAAACTTGCGTCGCGACGCGCCAGCAAAGTATGCGGATCGAGTTCGACCTCAGCGTCGCAGGCCAGTCCCAACAATGCCGCGGGTGACGGGCACAACACCTGCCAGGCAGGTGCGCGGGACGGTGAGCAAAACAGCGGTGGATTCAACTCGGCGCCACGGCAGAGCTGAACCCGTAACGCACCGCCGACTTCACCCAGCACCTGCCCTTTGACCACGGCCGCACCGGTGTGCAGTGAGGGTTTGACACCCCACAGGCGCACGCTCAATTGTGCGCTGTCCAGTTGCACGCGGCCGTCAGCGCTCAGGTGCACGACACCGGCAAAGGGCGCTTCAACCGTTGTGCCCTGCGGCACCTGCAAGTCAACGTGCAGCGGGCACGTGTCCGGCTCGACGGCGCTGTCCGGACGCGTCTGCGATAAACGGTATTGCCCGTAACGACTGGCCGCCAAACCATGGGCTGCCGCCGCTTCGACCAGTAGACGTTGATCGATGCCGTCCTGCTCCCAATTGCCCGCTTCGAAATGCGGGCTCAAGACACCGAGGTCGATCAAGGCAAACTCGCGGCCCACCAGGCTTGGCAGTAATGGCGCAAACCCCTGGCTGGCAATCGCCGGCAGCGACTGGCCGACTGCTGTCAGAATCGCCGCTTCCATCAGTTCAAACGGCACCGAGGTCGCGACGCGGAAGATCTCCCACTCGTGGTTCAGATTGTCGCGGCTGTATTGATTCTGCGGATCAATGCTGACCTGTTGCTCACCGCTGAGCACCAGCACCGCAGCCCGCGCGACGATCAGCGGCCACAGCGCCTGCAACTCTTCATGCGTCAGTGGATTGACCGCGTGATAAGCCTGGACCGCCGGCAAAATGCACAGCGGATCTCCATCGGCATGATGCAGCAGCGCGGCGCAGGTCACCGACAAATCGGTAATGCGCCAGGTACGGATCAGATCGCCAAAATCGATGACGCCCTGCAACTGCCAGTGACGTTGCCGATCCCGTTTCCAGACCACATTGTCATCAGTGATATCCATGTGAATCGCCTGCACCGGCAGCTTCGCCGCCAGTGGCTGCACACGCCGCTCGGCCTGTTGCGCGGCCTCGGCGATCACTGCTCGCTGCCGCTCATCGCTGATCACCGGCAGCAGGTGATTAATCAACGCATTGGCGTGTCGGGCGTCCCACTGCAAGGTTCGCTCAAGCCCCGGATGCTCGAATCCGGCCAGCGCCAGATCCATTTCGCCACAGAGTTGGCCGAGGCCGGCAACCAGATCATGGCCAAGGTGTTTGAGGTGGGTCAGCGATTGACCTTCGATGTAGTCGAGCAAGCGCACATGCAGTGCTTGCCCGGCCAGGTCCAGGGTCAGCAGGTCCTCACCGTTTTTCGCCGGAATCACCCGTGGCACATGCAAACCCGGTTGCGTGCCCAGGTGTTTGAGGGCGGCGTGCTGGGCGTACAGTTCCAGCGCCGCGTAGTCACCCCGGCAGATTTTCAAGACGAAACGGCCCTGGTCGCTGTCGAGCCGGTAGTTGAGATCCTGCTGGCTGCCCAGCGACTGCAGCGTCCCGCTCAGGCCGTAGTGCTCGCGCAGCAGCTCCAGCGCTTGCTGCGCAGTGACTTGCGGGCTGGGCAGACTGGCACGATGAATCAACGTGGCGAGCAACATACAACGACCCCTGGAATTTTTATAAGGCGTCTATATCGCCACTGCTGACCGCGATACGCAACCCCCTTATACCGGTCAGTGATCAATAAGGGCGGAGGCTTTCACGCCACGCTACACAGCGGTGAACTTTCCCACGAAGCGTGTCGAACCCGAGGAATGTTCGGCACTTTCTCACACCCCTAGGCTGCCTTCCTTGGACAGGGAAGCCCGCCGCACATGCCAGAACGCTCATACCCGCTGACGTACAAAGAACAGCTGCGCCGCCGTATTTTGCAGCCGCCGCCATCACCCAACCTGTATCCGCCGATTGCCGATTTTCCGGTGAATCGCCCCGCTGATCCCGCCCCCAACAAACCGCTGGGCTGCGTTTTCGCCAAATCCTGCAAGTTGCCGGACGGCATTATCAATTACGCCAATCCATCCGGTTTTGTACCGCTGGATTCGTTGAAGGATTACGGAAACTTTGCCCTGCTGGGTGGGCGAGAGACCGACAGCTCTGGCGCCGTGCCGCTCAAGAAAATCAGTGGCAGTGCATTGCCCATCGGCCTTGGTGGCCTCGCTCTGGCCGGGTCATCGGTCAGCGCTGTCACCGCCGTCGGCGGCACTGTTGCTGCCGGCTTGCTAACCGGTCTGGTCGCCCTGCTCTGGCCCTCCGAGCTGGGCGACAGCGCCCTCTATAGCGAAGAGCAACTGCGCTCGCTTGAACAAGCCAACTCCCGGGTGCGCCTGCGCGTCGAGCAACAGGCTGACGGCACCCTCAAGGGTTACGGCTTCTACACCGGCAACAACGCCGAATGGCAACGGATCCCGGTCATTCAGTTCCAGACACGCAAAGCCCGACAGGTCGCCGTATTCGGCGAAGGTCTGGAACTGATCTGGACCCCGGCTATCAACCCAGCAGACATCCTCGGCATTCCCGCACTGGAGGCCGCCCCGCAAGCGCCGAACATCTGGGTCTATCCTCCGACCGAGGCGAGCAACAGCATTCTGGTGAACCCGATTTATCCACCGGAGTATCAGGATTTCATCCTGGTATTCCCTGCGGATTCCGGGGTTAGGCCACTTTATGTAGTGGTGAGCGGTCGGAGGAGTGGCCTTGTAGACCCTGATCACAAGTACCACTCCAAACCTACATTTCTGCCCGCATTTCCCAACGCCATATGGGCAAAACCCAAAACTCCTATTCGAGGAGGGGGCGGCAAACGTGCCCGCTGGAAGGATCCTGAAGGGAAAATTTACGAATGGGACTCAGAAAGTAAAGCCGTCGAAAAATATACGAAGCGAGGAAAACACCTCGGCGAGTTCAACCATGTGACAGGTGAACAAACGAAAGATGCTGATCCAACAAGATGGGTAGAACCATGAAGCACATGTTAATGGGTGTTCCACGCGATGAAGACTTTCCAACCCTTGAGAAGGAGCTTCCTCTTACTGCAACAGAACTAATGCCGATTATGGGGTGGCGCCATCCCAATGAATGCGCCTTTGACTACCTACTCACGGAGCAACAAATTTGTGACATAGAGAAAGCCTGCTCAATAAGGTTACCCAGAGATCTGGAACTTTTTTTAACCAGCTTCGCTTGAGCTGAATATACCTAATAGAAAGAAAATCCCCATGCGCCGAATTGCATTCTCAAACAAAAAAGTCCGCAACATCCCACGCCGCCTCCGCGCTCTTGCTGCCTGGGCGGCCAGCTACGAAGGTTACTTTCCGGACGAGCTTCCCGTGGAACAAGGCTACGCAAACCGAAAAATTCCGGTCCTGGAAACCTTGGTTGAAGGGAAACAAACCACCTTCGCCATTCAAAAGGAATGCGCGCAACAACTCATCAATGCAGCCCATCACTTGCTTCAGGCCAGACCCGAAGACACCATCAACTGCCGAATAGTCGCGTCAATCCTCACGCCCGACATGTTCTCCAGCGAAATTTGCATTTACACCGACATGAGCCGTTATCGCGGTCATGTATTGCCATTCGACTATGAACATTTCTGCCAGACCCGCATCACCGACAAAAGCCTCGCCACCGAATGGGGTTTAATCGTCCCTGCTGAAATGAATGAAGTGGGGTTCCACTTTGTTCACGAGGATGAAGACGGGCAAAAGTTTGAATCTGAGCATTGGTACTTCGGAGAAGTCGATGAAGCGGATGATGGCTCCGAGAAAGAGCGCTGGAGATACAAAACCTTTAAATCCTTTCGCGCTGAAAACCCTGAGCTTTTCGGCTAGGACATTTCATTTTTAGGCGAATGCCAGGCCGCCATCGCGGGCAAGCCTTGCTCCTACGGGAATGCTACAGCGATCGCAGGAACATGGTTTGCCCGCAATCCCCCCCGCAGCTCAACAAAACTCCACAAAAACCAAAATCCGACCAACACCCCTCTTGTACACGCCCCCTCCTGCCGACAAGCTATGATCCATACGCATAATCGTTCGACGAAAAAGGCAACTCCACATGCGCATTCTCATCACCGGCGGTGCCGGCTTCATCGGCTCGGCGCTGATTCGCCTCCTGATCCGCCACACTGAACATGAAGTGCTCAACCTGGACAAGCTGACCTACGCCGGCAATCTAGAGTCGTTGAGCAGCATTGCCACCAACACCCGTTATGAGTTCGTGCAGGCCGATATCGTTGATCAGGCCACTGTCAGCGCGGTACTGGCGCGGTTCCAGCCGCACGCGATCATGCACCTGGCAGCCGAGTCCCATGTCGACCGTTCCATCGATGGTCCGGCGGACTTCATCCAGACCAACATTGTCGGCACCTACAGCCTGCTGGAAGCCACCCGCGCCTACTGGAACAGCCTGGCCGAACCTGAGAAAAGCGCCTTTCGCTTTCACCACATTTCGACCGACGAGGTATATGGCGACCTGCATGGCGTCGATGACCTGTTCACCGAGACCACACCCTATGCGCCGAGCTCGCCCTACTCCGCCAGCAAGGCAGCGTCCGACCATCTGGTCCGCGCCTGGCAGCGTACCTACGGTTTGCCGGTTCTGCTGACCAACTGCTCGAACAATTACGGGCCGTTCCACTTCCCCGAGAAACTCATTCCACTGGTGATCCTCAACGCCCTCGCCGGGAAGCCTCTGCCGGTGTATGGCAATGGCCTGCAAGTGCGTGACTGGCTGTTCGTCGAGGATCATGCTCGCGCGTTGCTCACCGTGGTGACCCATGGTGTAGTCGGTGAGACCTACAACATCGGCGGCCACAACGAACAGAAAAACATCGACGTGGTGCGCAGTATTTGCGATTTGCTGGAAGAGTTGGCGCCGCAAAAACCTGAAGGCGTCGCGCACTTCGCCGACCTGATCACTTTTGTCCAGGATCGCCCCGGCCACGACCAGCGTTACGCCATCGATGCCAGCAAAATCGAACGCGAGTTGGGTTGGGTGCCCGAAGAAACCTTCGCCAGCGGCCTGCGTAAAACCGTGCAGTGGTACCTCGATAACCTAGACTGGTGCCAACGAGTCCAGGATGGCAGCTATCAAGGCCAACGACTGGGTTTCACTGACTTCAAGGACTTGATCGCATGATGAAGGGAATTGTTCTGGCAGGTGGCTCTGGTACCCGTCTGCACCCGATCACACTCGGGGTATCCAAACAACTGTTGCCGGTCTACGACAAACCGATGATCTATTACCCGATCTCGGTGCTGATGCTCGCGGGCATCAAAGACATCCTGGTGATTTCCACCCCTCAGGACCTGCCGCATTACCGCAATCTGTTGGGCGACGGCAGTCAGTTCGGAGTGCATTTCAGCTATGTCGAGCAACCGTCTCCGGACGGCCTGGCCCAGGCTTTCCTGATTGGCGAGGAGTTTATCGGTGACGATTCGGTGTGCCTGATCCTGGGCGACAACATCTTTCACGGACAGCACTTCACCGAAAAATTGCAACGCGCCGCCGGGCACACCGAAGGCGCTACGGTTTTCGGTTACTGGGTCAAAGACCCGCAGCGTTTTGGTGTGATTGATTTCGACGATCAGGGCAACGCGTTGTCGATCGAAGAGAAACCCCTGCACCCCAAATCGAGTTACGCGGTCACCGGCCTGTATTTCTATGACAATTCGGTGGTGGAGATCGCCAAAGCGGTCAAACCATCAGCTCGTGGCGAGCTGGAAATTACCGACATCAACAATGCGTACCTTAGGCGCGGCGACTTGCGCGTCGAGCGGTTCGGCCGGGGTTTCGCCTGGCTCGATACCGGTACCCATGACAGCCTGTTGGAAGCTTCGCAATACGTGCAGACCATCGAGCATCGCCAAGGCCTGAAAGTCGCCTGCCTCGAAGAGATCGCCTACCAGAACGGCTGGATCAGTCACGAATATTTGCTTGAGCGGGCCCGATACTTTGGCAAAACCGGCTACGGCCAGTACCTGTTTACCATTGCCGGAGAAGAGCAATGAAGGTGATCCCCACCGACCTGACCGGCGTTCTTATTATCGAGCCGAAGGTCTTTGGCGACGAGCGCGGTTTCTTTTACGAAAGCTTCAATGCGCGTGCTTTCGAGGAAGCGACCGGGCTCAAGCGCGAATTCGTTCAAGACAACCATTCGCGCTCACAAAAAGGTGTGCTGCGTGGTCTGCACTATCAACTGGAGCACACCCAGGGAAAACTCGTGCGAGTGACTGCCGGCGAGGTACTCGATGTAGCGGTGGATATCCGTCGCAGCTCGCCAAATTTCGGGCGCTGGGCCAGCGTCCGCCTGTCCGCTCAGAACAACCGTCAACTGTGGATCCCCGAAGGATTTGCCCACGGCTTTCTGGTGCTGAGCGATTACGCCGAGTTCCTGTACAAAACGACCGATTATTACGTTCCCAGCGCCGAACGCTGCATCGCCTGGAATGACCCGACACTGGCCATCGACTGGCAACTCGACGTACCACCGCAACTTTCGGCGAAGGATCAAAACGGAAAATCCCTGCAAGAAGCCGATCTATTCCCATGAGCGCGCCCCTGAAAATCCTCATCAACGGCCAGCACGGTCAGGTTTCCATCGAGCTGCAACGACGTCTCAAAGGGCTCGGCGAACTGATCGTGCTGGGGCGCGATCAGCTCGATCTGGCGTATCCGGAGCAGATCCGTCTGCAGATTCGCGCTTTACGTCCGAATCTGATCATCAATGCCGCCGCACACACAGCCGTCGATCAAGCGGAAAGTGAACCCGAGCGGGCGTTCGCCATAAACGCCACAGCGCCAGGAGTGCTCGCCGAGCAGGCCCTGGAACTGGGTATCCCGCTGATTCACTACTCAACCGACTATGTGTTCGACGGCAGCAAAACCTCACCCTATACCGAGACCGACGAACCCCACCCGCTGGGCGTCTACGGCGCCAGCAAACTGGCCGGCGAGCAGGCCATCCGCGCCGTCAACGGTCAGCACCTGATTCTGCGCACCAGTTGGGTCTACTCGAACCACGGGCGCAATTTCCTGCTGACCATGCAACGGTTGCTGCAAGAGAAACCGCACTTGCGCATCGTCGCCGACCAGATCGGCGCACCGACCTGGGCCGGCACCATCGCCACCAGTACACGCGCCTTGATCGAGCGCTGGCAGTCGGGGCAACCCGGCGCCTGGGGCACTTACCACCTGACCGCTCAGGGCGAAACGTCATGGTTTGGATTTGCTCAAGCCATCGCCGAACATTTACAGGCGCAGCACAAAACCTGCGCCAGCCTGGAGGCGATCCCCAGCCGCGACTACCCGACACCCGCCACTCGCCCACTGAACTCGCGTCTGGATTGCCGCCTTCTGCAACAGCAGTGGCAGGTCAGCCAGCCCGACTGGCGCGACGCGTTGCGCGAGTGTCTTGCCGAACAAGCCTAGGCATAATGCGCCTGTACCTTCAGGCGCCCGATGCTTATGACCCCAACACTCCCCCGCAGACCCCGCTGGCGCAGCCTGGCGCTGCTCGCCGTGTGCCTGGCGCCGTTGCTGTGGCCACTGCAGCATCTGGCCGAGCGTTATTACCGCAGCGAGCTGGTCGGGCAAAATCGCCAGACGCTAGACCTCTACGTCGCCAACCTGCTGGGGACCCTGCACCGCTATGAAGTCTTGCCGCAGATCCTCGGTGATCTACCGGCCCTGCGTGCCGTTCTCGCCGCGCCATATGAGCCGCAGGCCACCGACAACGCCAATCGCCTGCTCAAGGACATCCGCGCCCAGACTGGCGCCGAAGTCATGTACCTGATGGACACCCGCGGCAAGACCCTGGCGGCCTCCAACTGGGACAAGCACGACAGTTTTGTCGGGCGTAACTTTGCCTTCCGGCCGTATTTCAGCGAAGCGATGCAAGGCCGCCTCGGGCGCTTTTTCGGCCTGGGCACGACGTCGGCCAAACGCGGTTATTTCTTTGCAGGCGCCGTGCGCGATGGCGAGCAGATCATCGGTGTGCTGGTGGTCAAGGTCGACCTCGACCACACCGAAAGCCTCTGGGGCAACACCCCGGAACAACTGCTGCTGACCGATCACAACGGGGTGGTCATCATCACCTCGCGCCCGGAATGGCGCTTCAGGGCGACCCGACCGCTGACTGACGAAGAACGCCACGCGATCTCTGCCGTCCAGCCCTACCCGACCCGTGATCCGCAACCGCTGAACCTCAACCCGGACGCTTGGCTGATCCAGACTCAGCAGATCGAAGAAACCGGCTGGAGTGTCAGTATCCTCGCACCCAGAACCCTGATCGACCGCCCGGTGCGCACGGTGTTGGCCATCGGCGGGGCGACGCTGCTGGTGTTGATGTTACTGCTGGGGCTGATGATGCAACGCCGTCGCCACTATTTGCAGCGCATCGCCTTCGAGGCCAAGACCCGACGCGAGCTGGAAGCGCGCGTCGCCGAAAGAACCAGCGACCTTGAAGGGCTCAACCGCCGCCTAAAGCAGGAAGTGCTGGAACGCGAACAGGCGCAACAGGAACTGGTGCGCGCCCAGGATGATCTGGTCCAGGCCGGCAAACTCTCGGCGCTGGGTACCATGTCGGCGAGCATCAGTCATGAGCTCAATCAACCGCTGGCGGCGATTCGCAGCTACGCGGAAAACGCCGAAGTGCTGCTCGACCATCAACGTACCGACGATGCCCGCGGCAACCTGAAACTGATCAGCGAGCTGACCGGACGCATGGCCTCGATCATCGCCCACCTGCGCGCCTTCGCCCGTCGCGACCGTCACGCCCCGGAAAGTGTTGCGCTGCAACCGGCACTGGACGATGCACTGGCGTTGCTGGCCAAGCGCAGGCGGGCAATGGAGGTCGAACTGATCCGGGACCTGCCGGCTGCCACGCTGTGGGTCGAGGCCGGCGAAACCCGCCTGCGCCAGGTGCTCGGTAACCTGCTGGCCAACGCCCTTGATGCCCTGACCGAAAAAGGCCCGCCCCGTAAGCTCTGGTTGAGTGCCGAATCCACCGCCGACGGCGTCAACCTGTACATTCGCGATAACGGCCCGGGGTTCTGCATGGAGGCCCTCGGTCGCGCCGGTGAACCGTTCTACACCACCAAGACCCGCACTCAGGGCCTTGGGCTGGGATTGGCTATTTGCGACACGTTGATGCGTGCCTTCGGCGGTGAGCTGTCGTTCGCCAACCACAAGGAAGGTGGCGCCCTGATCACCCTGCGGCTGCGCGCGGGCGCACCCGGTGTAAGTCTGCAACCGTCCGAGGACCGCAGTGAATGAGTAACCTCATAGACAACCGTATCCAGGTGGTGCTGATCGATGACGATCCGCATCTGCGCCAGGCCCTGAGCCAGACGCTGGACCTCGCCGGACTGAAAATCCTCCCGTTGGCCGAAGCCAAGGGCCTGGCCTCACGCCTTGAGCGCGACTGGCCGGGTGTGGTGGTCAGTGACATTCGCATGCCGGGCATGGACGGTCTCGAACTGTTGAATGAATTGCACGCCCAGGACCCGGAACTGCCGGTATTGCTGATCACCGGCCACGGCGATGTCCCCCTGGCGGTGCAAGCGATGCGTGCCGGTGCTTATGACTTCCTCGAAAAACCGTTCGCCAGTGACGCATTGCTCGACAGCGTGCGCCGTGCCCTGGCCCTGCGCCAACTGGTGCTGGATAACCGCAGCCTGCGGTTGGCCTTGAGCGATCGCAATGAACTGAGCACGCGACTGGTCGGGCAATCGCCGCCAATGCAGCGCCTGCGCGAACAGATCGGCGCAT
Organism: Pseudomonas sp. 05N432; assembly: GCF_056396945.1. Classification (NCBI taxonomy): domain Bacteria; kingdom Pseudomonadati; phylum Pseudomonadota; class Gammaproteobacteria; order Pseudomonadales; family Pseudomonadaceae; genus Pseudomonas; species Pseudomonas sp. 05N432. The sequence goes on from NZ_JBFTMM010000012.1 coordinate 46,724, forward strand.
TGGCACCGACCAAGGCCGACGTGCTGATCCTCGGTGAAACCGGTGCCGGCAAGGAAGTGGTGGCCCGTGCCCTGCACGACCTGTCGAATCGCCGCAATGGCCCGTTCGTAGCCATCAATGCCGGGGCTCTGGCCGAATCGGTGGTCGAAAGCGAACTGTTCGGCCACGAACCGGGCGCCTTCACTGGCGCGCAAAAGCGCCGGATCGGCAAATTCGAATTCGCCAACGGCGGCACGCTGTTCCTCGATGAAATCGAAAGCATGAGCCTGGACGTGCAGGTGAAACTGCTGCGTTTGCTACAAGAGCGGGTGGTCGAGCGTTTGGGTGGCAATCAGTTGATCCCGCTGGATATCCGGATCATCGCCGCAACCAAGGAAGACCTGCGCCAATCGGCGGATCAAGGGCGTTTTCGTGCGGACTTGTATTACCGCCTGAACGTCGCGCCACTGCGCATTCCACCTCTGCGCGAACGGGGCGAAGACGCGCTGATGCTGTTCCAGCATTTCGCCAACGAAGCCAGTGAGCGTCATGGCTTGCCACCCCACGAACTGCAACCCGGACAACGGGCCCTGCTGTTGCGTCATACCTGGCCCGGCAACGTCCGTGAATTGCAAAACGCCGCCGAACGTTTCGCCCTGGGCCTGGAACTGGCGCTGGATAACGGTGCTCCAGACGGCACTCCAGCACCGCACAGCGCTGTGCTCAGCGGCAATCTGAGCGAGCAGGTGGAAAGCTTCGAAAGGAACCTGATCGCCGCCGAACTGGCGCGCACTCACAGCTCACTGCGCAGTGTCGCCGAAGCGCTGGGTATTCCACGCAAAACCCTGCATGACAAACTGCGCAAACACGGCTTGAACTTTGCCGATGGCGGCGGCGCCAACAGCAACGCCGACGAGCTTGATTGAGACACGCCGACTAACCTTCCCCCAAGCGTCCCACACTGCGAGGCCCGTGCATGAACCGCGACAGCCGTCACCTGGAATCCGTCCTCCATCGCGACATTCCCCTCACCCGGGATATGGGCCTCAAGGTACTCGACTGGCACGACCGGCAATTACGCCTGCACTTGCCGCTGGCGGCCAACGTCAATCACAAGAGCACCATGTTTGGCGGTAGTTTGTACTGTGGCGCGGTGTTGGCGGGTTGGGGCTGGCTGCATTTGCGCCTGCGCGAAGAAGGCGTCGAGGGCGGGCACATCGTGATTCAGGAAGGTCAGATCAGCTATCCGCTGCCGGTCACTGGCGATGCCATTGCCATTTGCATGGCGCCAAGTGCGGCGGTGTGGAGGAAGTTTTTGGCGATGTACCAACGCTACGGCCGGGCACGGTTGGCGTTGCATACACGGGTCGTCAACGTCGATAGCGATGAGGATGCGGTGACGTTTACCGGACAGTATGTGCTGCATCGATAAACCCTGTGGCGAGGGAGCTTGCTCCCGCTCGGCCGCGAAGCGGTCGTAATCCGGTAATCGCGTTCCATTTGAATACTCTCGGTGGCTGATATTAGGGTCGCTTCGCGACCCAGCGGGAGCAAGCTCCCTCGCCACAAGGCTGCGGTGTGCTCAGGAGCGAGCCAGTTCCAGCAGCTTCTCGCGCCATGCGGCTTTGGCCGGCAGCGCCAGGAAAAATGAATTGCGCAACGACTCTCGCGCCGGATAACTGAACGGCTCACCGCTCAAGTCCAGCACCTCGCCACCCGCACCTTCGAGCACGCCTTGCGCAGCAGCCGTGTCCCACTGAGAGGTTGGTGCCAGCCGTGGATAACAATCCGCCGCGCCCTCCGCCAGCAGGCAAAACTTCAGCGAACTGCCGATATTGGCCAGTTGCAGTTCGCCCAGGCTGGCACTCAAGCCCGCGAGCAAGCGCTCTTGCTCAGGGCTTGAATGTCGACGGCTGGCAACCACGGTAAACGCTTCACCAGCAGGCGGCACATCACGGACCTGAATCGGCAGCGGCGCAGAATCCTTGTCAGCACGCCAAGCCCCGAGCCCGGCGCCACCGAAGTAGCAGCGGCCGTTGGTCGGCATCGACACTACGCCAAACACCACGTGCCCCTGTTCGATCAGCGCGATATTGACGGTGAATTCTTCACTGCCGGAAATGAACTCCTTGGTGCCATCCAGCGGGTCTACCAGCCACCAGCGCTGCCAACCGGCACGCACCGATTGCGCAATGTCGGCGTCTTCTTCCGAGAGCACCGGGATGCTCGGATCAAGCGCTGTCAGCCCTGCCAGAATCAGATGATGAGCGGCCAGATCGGCGGCGGTGACTGGCGAATCATCAGCCTTGGCAGTCACTTCGGTGCCGGTGCGCCAGAACGGCAGAATGACCTCGCCGGCCTTCAGCGCCAACTCGATCACGGGGGCCAGCAAAGGATGAACCTGGGGGAAATCACTCACGGTTGAAACACTCCACGCTGCGTCAATAGATCACGGGCCAGGTACAACGCCGCCAAGGCACGGCCCTCGGTGAACTGCGGGTTTTGCGCCAGCGCCGCGAGCTCTCGCAGATTGACCCGGTCCACGCGCATCGGTTCCGGCTCATCGCCTTCAAGGCTTTCTTCGTACAAATCAGTCGCCAACACCACCTGAATCTTCTGGCTCATGTAACCGGGCGACAGCGACAGCTCGGTCAGATGCTCCAGTTGCCGGGCGCCAAAACCGGCCTCTTCCTTGAGCTCACGCTCGGCCGCTGCCAATACATCCTCACCAGGTTCGATCAAGCCCTTGGGTAGCGACAATTCATAGGCATCGGTTCCGCCGCAGTATTCTTCAACCAGCACCGCGTGGTCGGAATCGAGCATTGCCACGATCATCACTGCGCCATACCCGGCGCCCTTGCCGACCAATCGCTCATAGGTGCGCTCGACGCCATTGGAAAAGCGCAGCTGCACCTCTTCAACGCAGAACAAGCGGGTGGTGGCGACGATCTCGCGGGCTAATACTTCGGGTTTCTGGCGCATGACGGCTCCTTGGCGTGAACGCGGTACTATAACGCGGCTTTCTTGATTGTTTATGTCGGATATCTTTTTACCGCTGGAGAAGTTTTCAATGCCATCACTGCCCTGGCGCGACATTGATACCGTTCTGCTGGACATGGACGGCACGCTGCTGGACCTGCATTACGACAACCATTTCTGGATGGAACACCTGCCCAGGCGTTATGCCGAGCTGCATGGTGTCAGTCAGGCCATGGCCGAGCTGGAATTGCAGCCGTTGTTCGAGCGTAACGCCGGTCAGTTGCAGTGGTACTGCCTGGACTTCTGGAGCGCAGAGCTGAAGCTGCCGGTGCGCGAGTTGAAACTCGAGACTGCCCATCTGATCGCATTGCGGCCAGACGCCGATACCTTTCTGGCAGCGATCAAGCAGGCCGGAAAGCGCGTGATCCTGATCACCAACGCCCACCGTGACTCGTTGTCGCTGAAGCTGGAAAAAGTCGAACTGGCGCCCTACTTCGAGCGGTTGATCAGCTCCCACGATTACGGTTTCGCCAAGGAAAACCCGCAATTCTGGGACGCCTTGCGTGCAGACATCGACTTCGATCCACGCCGCAGCCTGTTTATCGACGATACGTTGCCGATCCTGCGCAGTGCTCGGGATTTTGGCGTGGCGCATCTGTTGGCCGTGAGCCAGCCAGACAGCCGCAAAGAACCCAAAGACACCGCGGAATTTACAGCGGTTAGAGACTATCGCGAGCTCATAGCAGGGCTCTGAGATCGAGTCGCCTGCATCGCGAGCAGGCTCGCTCCCACACTGGATCTTCTTCGTACATAAATTATGTGTTCGCTACGGATCAAATGTGGGAGCGGGCTTGCTCGCGAAAGCCGTTATGCGGTCTTGAGGGTTACCCGGCAATTCCAACGCGGTTCCCAACCGACCAGGCACAAGCGCTAGAATCGCGCCCTTTGCCTGCGCCATGGAGCGACGATGGACATCAAACAGCTGAAATTCCTCATCGCCCTCGACGAAACCCGGCACTTCGGCCAGGCCGCTGCGCGCTGCCACATCACTCAGCCCACCCTGTCGATGCGCTTGCGCAGCCTTGAGGAAGAACTCGATCTGGCGTTGGTCAATCGCGGCCAGCGCTTCGAAGGTTTCACCGCGCCGGGCGAGCGGGTGCTGGCCTGGGCGCGCACCGTGCTGGCCGCCTGTGACGGTTTGCAGGCCGAGGCCGCAGCCTGTCGCGGCAACCTGGTCGGCACCTTGCGCCTGGGCGTAGTGCCGCTGTCGAGTTTTGATCCGCTGCCACTGATGCAACAACTGCACGCCGAACACCCGAACCTGCGCTTCGAACTCTCGGCCTTGAGCTCCGAGCAGATCCTCGAACACTTGGGGAACAATCGCCTGGACCTCGGCGTGTCTTATCTTGAACGCCTTGATAGCGAGCGCTTCGACTCACTGGCCTTCAGCGAAACCCGCATGGGCCTGCTCTACGACCAGCGCTTTTTCAACTTCGGTGAAAAGCCCTTGAGCTGGGAAGCACTGATCGAACTGCCCTTGGGCATGCTCACCAGTGGCATGCACTTTCGCCAATCCATCGACCACAACTTCCACAGCCGAGGTCTCAGCCCGCAGCCGTTGTTACAGACCGACGCAGTCCATCAATTGTTGCAAGCTGTGCACGGTGGCCTGTGTTGCGCAGTGATGCCACTGGACGGCGGACTCGAAACGCTGACCGAGCATCTGCGCCTGCAACCGATTGAAAATGCGCAGACCCTTGGCCGGCTGGGGCTGATCATGCGCCGCGGTGCTCCGCGCTCGGCACTGGCTGAAGCGTGTTTCACGCACTATCAGAAATCACTGACGAACGCTTGATCGACGCTATCTATCGGCAGATCAGTAATAGCGATTAGACGTGACACATTGACGCGCCTAGGCTTAAGGCTGGATAAACCGCCGGTATTGCCCCCATGAAAGCCAAGCCTCCGGTCTGCGGGGCGCCCGCCCTCGAAATGCCCACGCCCGCCGCCAGTCAGAACTATCAGTATTGCAACCTCGACCACAGCGAATCAGCCAGCACCGCGCTCGCTGAGGAAGTGGCGTTGGCGATCGCCTACAACGGCATCAGCCAGGCGGTAATGCTGGTGACACCAAGCGACCTGGAAGACTTCATCGTCGGTTTCAGCCTGGGCAGCGGGATCATCAGTGACGTTTCTGACCTCTATGACCTGCAACTCAGCGGGTCCGGTTCGGCACAGTACGCGCAGGTCAGCATTTCCAGCCGCGCGTTCTGGAACCTCAAGCAGCAACGTCGGCAACTGGCCGGTACCAGCGGTTGTGGACTCTGTGGCGTCGAAGCGGTGGAGCAAGCCTTGCCGCAACTCAACGTATTGCCCGGCGCCCCCTTACCCCCCGCACAATGGCTTGAAGGCCTGCGCCAGCGCATCGGTGCATTCCAGCCATTGGGCCAATACAGCGGCGCAGTTCACGCCGCTGTGTTCATGAACAACCAGGGCGAGTTGCTGCTGGGCCGTGAAGACATCGGCCGGCACAACGCGCTCGACAAGCTGATTGGCGCGCTGATCCGCCAGGACATCCCGATGGCGGGTGGACTGGTGATAGTCACCAGCCGTTGCAGCCTCGAACTGATCCAGAAAGTGTTGCGCGCCGGCATCCAGACACTGGTCAGCCTGTCGTCGCCCACCGGCCTGGCCGTGCAATGGGCACGCCGGCACAACCTCAATCTTATCCACCTGCCGCAAAAAAGTGCGCCGCGGGTCTATAGCCCTGCGACGGAGAACCAAGCGTGAGTCAACATCGTCAAGCCGACCAGAAACCCGTCCCCCGCTACAAACCCTACAAAGGCCCAGCCGGTGGCTGGGGCGCACTGATCAGCGTCGCCCAGGCCTGGTTGACCAGCGATAACGCACTGAAAAACCTCCGCATAATGCTCAAGACCAACCAGAACGGCGGCTTCGACTGCCCCGGTTGCGCCTGGGGCGATTCTCCGGAAAAGGGCATGGTGATGTTCTGCGAGAACGGCGCCAAAGCGGTYAACTGGGAAGCCACCAAGCGCCGGGTCGATGCCGCATTCTTCGCCAAGCACAGCGTCAGCTCGTTGTTGGAGCAGAGCGACTACTGGCTCGAGTATCAAGGCCGGCTGACCGAGCCGATGAGCTACGACGCCGAAACCGACCGTTACACCCCCATCAGTTGGGAAGCCGCCTTCGCACTGATCGGTAAACACCTGCAGAACCTGTCGAGTCCGAATCAGGCCGAGTTCTACACTTCGGGCCGCGCCAGCAACGAAGCGGCGTATCTCTATCAGCTGTTCGTCCGCGCTTTCGGCACCAACAACTTCCCTGACTGCTCGAACATGTGCCACGAGGCCAGCGGTGTGGCCATGGCGCAGAGTGTCGGTGTCGGCAAAGGCACGGTGACCTTCGACGACTTCGAACACGCAGACGCGATTTTCGTCTGGGGCCAGAACCCCGGCACCAACCATCCACGGATGCTCGAACCTCTGCGCGAAGCAGTGAAGCGCGGCGCCCAGGTGGTGTGCATCAACCCGCTCAAAGAGCGTGGCCTGGAGCGTTTCCAGCACCCGCAGCACCCGCTCGAAATGCTCACCAACGGTGACAAGCCGACCAACACCGCGTACTTCCGTCCAGCGTTGGGCGGCGACATGGCGCTGCTGCGCGGCATGGCCAAGTTCCTGCTGCAATGGGAACGCGAGGCGCAGCAAACCGACGCGCCATCGGTGTTCGACCACGACTTCCTCAACGAACACACCGCCAGCGTGCTCGACTACCTGGGCGAGATCGACGACACCTCGTGGGAGCAGATCGTCGAGCAGTCCGGGTTGACTCTGGAAGAGATCGAGCAAGCGGCGCGCATGTACGCCAAAGGCAAGAACGTGATCATGTGCTGGGCCATGGGCATTACCCAGCACCGGCACTCGGTGGCGACCATCCAGGAAATCGCCAACCTGATGCTGCTGCGCGGCAACATCGGTCGGCCGGGCGCGGGCCTGTGCCCGGTGCGCGGGCACAGCAATGTGCAAGGCGACCGGACCATGGGCATTAATGAACGCCCGCCGGCGTTCTTCCTCGATGCACTGGAGCGGCGCTTCCAGCTCAAGATGCCGCGTGAGAACGGTCACAACGTGGTCGAGGCCATCCACGCGATGCTCGACGGTCGCTCGAAAGTTTTCATCGGTCTGGGCGGCAACTTTGCCCAAGCCACGCCGGACAGCCCACGGACCTTCCAGGCCCTGAGCAATTGCGACCTCACCGTGCAAATCAGCACCAAGCTCAACCGTAGCCATCTGGCGCACGGTAAAGAAGCGCTGATCCTGCCGTGCCTGGGGCGCACCGACATCGACTTGCAAACCGAAGGGGCGCAAGCGGTAACGGTCGAAGATTCGTTCAGCATGGTTCACGCCTCCAACGGCCAGCTGCAGCCGCTGTCAAAACAGATGCGCTCGGAACCGTCGATCATCGCCGGCATCGCTGCCGCGACCTTGGGCGCCACGCCTGTCGACTGGAATTGGCTGGTGGCCGATTACCGCCGTATCCGCGAACTGATTGCCGACACCATTCCGGGCTTCAAGGACTTCAACCAGAAGCTCGAGAACCCGGGCGGCTTCTATCTGGGCAACAGCGCACGTGTCCGGCGCTGGAACACTTCGTCGGGTCGCGCCAATTTCCGGCCGAACATCCTGCCGGTCGATCTGGTACACGAGCGCACCCGCGCCACCGGGCAGTTGCCGGACCTGATCATGCAGTCAATGCGCTCTCACGATCAGTACAACACCACCATTTACGGTCTCGACGACCGTTATCGCGGGGTCAAGGGTCAGCGTAACGTGCTGTTCGTCAACGAAGCCGACATCATTCGCCTGGGTTTCAAACCGGGGCAGAAAGCCGATATCGTGTCGATCTGGGATGATGGCCGTGAGCGGCGTGTCAAAGGCTTCACCTTGCTGGCGTTCGATATTCCCGCCGGACAAGCCGCCGCCTACTACCCGGAAGTGAACCCGTTGGTGCCGCTGGAAAGTATCGGTGACGGTAGCCACACACCGACCTCGAAGTTCGTGGCAATCCGTTTGGAAGCGGCAAGCGAGACCGGGCTGATCATGGCGAAGTCTGCCTGATACACCGCCATCGCGAGCAGGCTCGCTCCCACCGTTGAAACTCAGTGAGCGCAGATGTTGTGTTCGACGAAGGTTCATTCGTGGGAGCGAGCCTGCTCGCGATGGCGTCCGCACGGCCAACACCTGTTCCGACGCTTTCCAAACGCCCACAAAAAAGGCCGCTTTTGTATCAAAGCGGCCTGTCGCAAGTAGCAAAAGACCCGCGAAAATCCATTAAGTTCCGTCTATAAAACAATAACTTAGAAAATTGTGCACAAGTCGTGTTACTCGTCGGATTTCTATTGTAACCATCGCGACACAGCCTCAGGATCGCGCCGTCATCCCTTTGAGGCTCCTCTCATGAAGTTCTCCTCGATTCTCTTGTTGTCCCTTGGCCTGATCAGTGGCGCCGCATCTGCCGGTGGCACCGCCGAGGCAGGTGTTGGCGGCGCATTGGGCGGGGTTCTTGGCTCAGTGGTAGGTCAATCGCTGGGTGGCAGCACCGGTTCGACCATTGGTGCAGCCTTGGGCGGCGCCGGTGGTAGTGCGGTAGGTGCCAACAGACACAGCCGTGGCGAAGCCGCCATCGGTGGTGCACTCGGCGCAGCCGGCGGTAACGTGGTCGGCCGCAGCATGGGCGGCACCACAGGCAGCCTGATCGGCGCAGCCGCCGGCGGTGGCGTGGGCGGTGCGCTGGGTAACCATATGGGCAACAGCAGCTATGACGAAGACCGTGGCGGTCGTGACCGTGGTGGCCGCCGTTACTACCGCGACTATGATGACCACCCAGGCCGTGGCCATGCTTACGGCCATCGCAAGCATCACCACCGGTACTATCGCGACTGACACTCGAGCAGTGTCACGCAACGGATTCCAAAAAAATCGCAGCCCTCGGGCTGCGATTTTTCGTTTCACACCAGCAACTGCTCCAATGCCTTGCGTAACCCAGCGGGAATCGCCACCGGCTGATTCGAGGTGCGATCCACAAACACATGCACAAAGCGCCCTGCCGCGCAGGCGTCCGCTTCCCCGGCCTTGAACGCCGCCAGTTCGTATTGCACCGAACTGCTGCCCAACTTGCCCACCCGCAAACCAATTTCAATACGCTCGGGAAAAGCGACCGAAGCGAAGTAATCGCACGCCGAACTCACCACAAACCCCACCACTTCACCGTCATGAATATCCAGACCACCGACTTCGATCAGGTAGGTATTCACCGCCGTATCAAAGAAGCTGTAATAGGTCACGTTATTCACATGGCCATAGACATCATTGTCGTGCCAGCGGGTGATGATCGGCTGGAAGTGACGGTAGTCGGAGCGTTGAGGCATCGGGTTGGGCATCAGTGTCGGTTCCTGGAGTTGAACAGCCAGTCTAAGGCGAAAACCGCGTTATCGTTCTTCGCGAGCAAGCCCACGCAGTTGATTTTCAGTGAATACAACATTTGCGTCCGACCGAGATCCAGTGTGGGAGTGGGCTTGCTCCCGAAGAGGCCATCACAGGCAATGCGCACATCGGCTTCGGCCTGATCAATCCGGCCCTGGTACACGGTGTGGACGTAGGTTTCGGCCACGGCGGCACGCTGAATCTGGAACGGCGTCTGGTTCATGGTTTGCTCTCTTGTTAGCGATCCAAAAACAGCATTCACCATAGTCAGCCCAGCGATCTTTTTGAAATTTATCCCCATGATGAGCGGCATTCAGCGGATGGATGCCATAAACGATCCCGCACAAGAATCGCAGCAACCGCTCAGCGCTCGGCACGTCATCAATTAGACAGTCCCTGCGAGGCTTGAATGTGAGCTTGAATGTGGGCTTAAAAGGAGGGTTAAGCTATGATCAGTCGCAGCCGTAAATACATGCGAGCGGACAGGTGTGAACCGGCCTTCTTATTTAAAACCTCGCTTAGCAGAACAAGAAATGAATGCAAAGACCTGCTAATTGGCTTCAATGCAAAATCTTACAGGCCCGGAGGCATGACGTGAGCATCGGAAAGATCCAGTTCAACCGACCTTATATGACAGGTCAGGAATTTCATTTCATTGAACAGGCGAAACTCGGCAACGTACTCGCCGGAGATGGTCCGTTCACCAAGCATTGCCACCGTTGGCTCGAAGAAACAACAGGCTCTGTCAAAGCGCTCCTTACCCACTCATGCACCGCCGCTCTCGAAATGGCTGCGTTGCTGCTGGACATTCAGCCTGGTGACGAAGTCATCATGCCTTCCTTCACTTTCGTCTCAACGGCTAACGCGTTTGTTTTACGCGGTGCAGTGCCCGTTTTCGTCGATATACGGGAAGACACCCTGAACCTTGACGAACAGCTGATTGAAGAGGCTATTACCTCCCGGACCAGAGCGATCGTCCCCGTCCATTACGCAGGCGTAGCGTGTGAAATGGATATCATCCTGGACATCGCTCGTCGCCATGGCTTGAAAGTGGTGGAGGATGCCGCTCAGGGGGTGATGGCAAGCTATAAAGGACAGGCACTGGGAAGCATTGGCGATCTAGGGGCTTTCAGCTTCCACGAAACCAAGAACGTGATTTCCGGCGAGGGCGGTGCGCTGTTGGTCAAAGACGCCTCTCTGGCTTTACGTGCTGAAATCATTCGAGAAAAAGGAACCGATCGCAGCCGGTTTTTCCGCGGAGAAGTCGATAAGTACACATGGCAGGAAGTAGGCTCTTCTTTCCTGCCTGGCGAACTTATTGCAGCGTTTCTCTGGGCGCAATTGCAGGAAGCGCAAACAATCACGTCACGACGTCTGGCGAGTTGGCAGCACTACCATGAACTGCTTGCCCCTCTTGAAGACAATGGGATCTTGCGTCGCCCGATAGTTCCCAATGAATGTCAGCACAACGCGCATATGTATTATGTCTTGCTTAACCCGGAAATAGATCGACATAACGTATTGACCACCTTGAAACAAAACTCCATTGACGCGGTTTTCCATTATGTCCCTTTACACTCCTCGCCCGCCGGGCAGCGCTATGGGCGAATGCAGGGCTCGCTGGAAGTCACCAATCAACAGTCGGAACGTTTGATCAGATTGCCTTTATGGGTAGGACTCACTGAACCGCAACAACAAAGGGTAATTGAGTGTTTATTGCACGCCACAAACTAAGTCGCAAACAGGAAAAAAGCAGGTAACCCATCAAGAGCAATGTTGGGTTACGACCACCTGCACCGCCGCCTGCTTCAGACAAAACAAAGAAGCGATTGCGATTTTTATTGGCCCCTCTTCATTCGATGACACTTTCCGACTTAGGAAGTGAAGCAGCCAATACAATAAAAACAAGTGAACCATCAGAAATCACACTGTTTCGATACGCAAGGTTGTAAACATGAACAAAATAACAGAAAAAAAAATACCACTTATCGTTATCGGCTTGTTTTTTTTCCTGTTGCTGAGCGGGATTTTCGTTCCGATCTACGGAGACGAAATAGTTTCCAAATGGAGCGTTGCCAGATTTTTTCTAGAAGATCAAAACCTGGTTTCTTTTTTTCCACAGTGCTCGACAATGTCTGACCGAGCTGTCTCTTGGGTTTTCTATCCTGCCGCGCTACTAGTATCGGCGACATATGCTTACCTTACACCGCTTGGGGTACGGTTAAGTGGGATAATTTTATCCTTGGGCTGGTTTGCTTTACTTGCACTCTGGTGCTTTAAACAAACGGATGATAGAACGTCCGCCATTCGGCGGTTTGCCGGCCTGATTGCATTCGCATCATTAGGCATTATGCCGTACTTGTGGGTGCTGTCTCGCGCTGAACAATTCATGACTTTACCCATTTTGATTTTCTGTGTGTCAGCACTCTATTTTAAGGGAACGAAGTCATTAGGATTACAGTTCGCAGGGGCGATATTATTTACCATCGTGCTTTCTTGCTTTTTTTATGTACATCCAAAAAGCCTGTTTTTCCTCCCTTTTTTGCTGACTGCTCTGTGGTTTACAACCGAGACATATCACAAACTGATTCGCCTTGCACTTCTTGCCTATGCGGTTATATTATTTGCTCAAGTGCTCCACGAGTCAAACGCAATTGCAGCCTGTAAAGATGCGCCAGCAATGCAAGCTATGCTGGCAGCCAACACATTGTTGCCCGGGATGCTTTTTTCTGAACCCACTGAGTTTATTCAGGCAGCCTACAGCAATATCGTAAACTTTCCAGAGCGGTTGTTATCGCATTTAACCTTCAACGCGTACTCGCAATCAGGCTGGCTCCCTCCCATCGAAGGGAATACCAGCTTCTTGTTCCTATTAAACCTGGTGATAAAGTACTTACTTTATGCCTTCATCGTTGGCGCACACCTTTGGAGCGTAACAGAATTCGTTATTAAACTAGCAAAGAGAAAGCTTTCTGCCCCCATTCTCCTGGCTGCCTTTCTGGCATCGGCAGACATTATAAATGCTCTGCTTTTCAATATTCAAAACTTCTATTCCGGCTCTCAATTTCTTCCAATATCGATAATCTTAACCGCTTTATTACTTCCATCATCGGACACCAGAATATCATACCGGAGCCTGGCCATCGGCTATTCCGCTATCTTGATGCTTTCCATTTTATCGATGATAACGCTCCTATCTTTAGTCACTCCATCCACGATAAAAAACGCATCATCCGAGAAGGCGATTCTGCCTGGTCAACCCCTATCAATTCCGGTTTTTAATACGCAATCGCACCTGAATTCCATAAAGGCCCTTGGTGCTTCCTGCGGGCTTTCCCCTAAAAACTCCGAAAGCCTTGTGCTTGACCACATGACATACTTTGCTTTTCTCCAGGACAAAAAGCCCATCCATGTACTCTATGTTTCTGAATTCGGCTTTGGTGGCGACTTGGTGAACGGACGGCTACTTCCATTTTTGAGAGAACTCGGCAGCCCCGGAGCTATTACGCGCTGTGAGTGGATGCCTACACCGTTTCGCAAAGCACAAAAAAGCAATGACATGGGTTATTGCTGTGTCAATTTCAATGACTTATAGAACATGCATTTTATTCATTTAATAGGTGTCTGAGCGAAATGAAGAAAATCGCTATCGTGCAATCCAACTACATACCCTGGAAGGGTTATTTCGACATGATTGCCGCTGTCGATGAATTTATTCTCTACGACGACATGCAATACACCCGGCGTGACTGGCGCAACCGCAACCAGATCAAAACGCCGCAAGGTCTGCAGTGGTTGACGGTACCGGTCAAGGTCAAGGGCAAGTACCATCAAACAATTTTCGAAACCGAAATCGAGGGCACGGACTGGGCAGCGGTACACTGGAAATCATTGCAGCAAAACTATCGTCGAACGCCTTATTTTGATGAGATTTCGGCTTGGCTTGAACCGCTTTATCTGACGCCTTATACGCGGCTATCCGACCTTAACCGGGCCTTTCTTGAGCGAATCTGCCTGTATCTAGGGATCAAGACGCTCATCAGCAGCTCATCGGATTACACGTTGAGTGATGGAAAAACCGAACGCCTGGCAGATCTTTGTGTGCAAGCAGGCGCCACCGAGTATATTTCTGGTCCGGCGGCCCGGGACTATGTCGAGGCCGATGTGTTCTCCGAACGAGGCGTTCATCTGAGCTGGTTCGATTACTCCGGTTATCTTGAATATCCACAGCTCTGGGGCGACTTTTCTCACTACGTCACCATTCTTGATTTGTTATTCAATTGTGGGAAAGAAGCACCTAACTATATGAAGTTMATACGCCCATGAAACTTTCCATTGTTGCGACGCTTTACCAATCAGCCAGTTACCTCGCCGAATTTCACCTACGAGCAAGCGCGGCCGCTCAAGAGCTGGTGGGCGATGATTATGAAATCGTCCTGGTTAACGACGGTTCACCCGATAACAGTCTCGATACCGCCGTGCAATTGACTGAGCATGACCACCATGTTGTGGTCGTCGACCTGTCACGCAATTTTGGCCATCACAAAGCGATGATGACGGGCCTGGCCCACGCCTCGGGTGAACGCGTTTTTCTGATCGACAGTGATCTGGAAGAAGAGCCCGAATGGCTTCTCACGTTCGCGCAGCAGATGGCTGAAGATAAAAGTGATGTGGTCTATGGCGTGCAGGAGTGTCGTAAAGGCAATTTCCTCGAACGTATCAGCGGGAGGTGGTTCTATGGCCTGTTCAGGCTGCTCACAGGCTTGAACCTTCCCGAAAACATCGTGACCGCACGGTTGATGACCCGTCGGTATGTGGATGCATTGCTGTGCCACCAGGAGCGTGAGGTATTCATGGCTGGCCTTTGGTACATCACGGGGTTCATTCAGAAACCGATCACCATCAAGAAACACAGTACCAGCGAAACGACCTACACCTTCCGCAGAAAAATGTCGCTGCTGGTCAACTCCGTGACTTCATTCAGTAACGCACCCTTGATTGGCATTTTTTACATTGGCCTGTCGATTTCGCTATTGTCGTGCGTTTACATTTCTTACCTGCTGATCGTCAAACTGGTTTTTGCCACACCGCTAGACGGATGGACCTCGGTGATGGCATCTATTTGGCTCTTGGGCGGGATGATCATTTCTTTTATAGGTGTCGTGGGTATCTATTTGTCGAAGATATTTTCCGAGACTAAACGGCGCCCCTACACCATCGTGAGGCAAGTTCATGGAAAGCAATAAAACTGAACTGCTATCTGAAGTGGCCGAGTACTACTCCTCAAAGTTGGCCCAGCACGGTGAAACCCCTCAGGGAGTCGACTGGAATGGCAAAGAAGGGCAGTACCTGCGGTTTGCCCAACTCAACACCATCATCGACGGTCAAACACCCTTTTCGGTCAATGATATCGGCTGTGGCTACGGTGCGTTCTACGACTTCCTGCAAGAGCGGCACAATGCGTTTTCCTATGACGGCATCGATGTGTCCGAGGATATGGTCAGCGCCGCAAGGTTACGCTACAAAGATCGTTCCCCTGTGCAATTCCATACCGGTAGCGAGCCTGTGCAACTCGCGGACTACGGCTTCGCAAGCGGCATTTTTAATGTCCGACTGGGGAGGACCGATGCAGAGTGGCTGACCTACATCGAAAGCGTTCTGGATACACTCGACAAGACCAGCCGCCTGGGATTCGCCTTCAACTGCCTGACCTCCTACTCTGATGCCGACAAGATGCGCGATTATCTTTACTACGCCGATCCCTGCATGCTGTTCGATCTGTGTAAACGTCGCTACTCACGCAATGTGGCGCTGCTTCATGACTATGATCTCTACGAGTTCACTATCCTGGTGAGGAAGCAGCCATGAAGAAATCCCTGATTATTTTCGGTGCAGGCGATATTGCGCAACTCGCCCATTACTACTTCTCTTCAGACTCGGACTATGAAGTCGTTGCCTTTTCTGTTGACGCTGCTTATTTGACCGAAAACGTTTTCTGCGGACTTCCGGTCTTCGCATTTGAGGAACTCACCACCTATTACCCGCCAGAAAAGTGCGAGTTATTTGTTGCGCTCAGCTACTCGAAGCTCAATGCCGTGCGCAAAGAAAAGTACCTTGCCGGCAAGGCCATGGGCTACCGATTTGCCAATTTCATCAGCTCTCATGCCACTGTCCTGAATGATGGACGAATCGGAGAGAACTGCTTCATTCTCGAAGACAATACCATTCAGCCATTTGTCACCCTCGGCAACAACGTGACGCTGTGGAGTGGTAATCATATAGGCCATCACTCCACAATCAGGGATCACTCCTTCATTGCCTCGCACGTGGTAATTTCTGGCGGGGTAGAAATTGGCGAACAGTGCTTTATAGGCGTCAATGCAACGCTGCGCGACCATATCAAAGTCGGTGATCGGTGCGTTATCGGTGCAGGCGCATTGCTATTAAGCGATGCCGAGCCCGAAGGCCTGTACGTTGGATCAGCGACAGAGCGCTCTAAAGTGCCTAGCACCAAGCTGAGGAAAATATGACGCCCTACTGGCAAAAATTGGGACTGCTTTACTGCCCTTCCAGTACCGGGCGGCATCCCAAGCTTTTGACTCATGTCGCCAATCCCTTACCGGTTTTGCTTGAGGGCGATATCTATCGGATCTACTACAGCGGCAGGGACGGCGACAATCGCTCCTCTGTTGGCGCGGTCGATATCGATATCATTACTCGCCAGGTAATCCGTGAGCACCACGAACCGATGTTCGAGCATGGCGCCGAAGGCAGTTTTTTTGCAGATGGAGTAAGCATCGGTAATTGCTATGACGTCGACGGCGTGCGGTACATGCTATTCATGGGCTGGCAAAACCCCGTAGATGGCCATTGGCGCGGTGATATCGGCCGGCTCATCGTCAATCCCGATCTAACCCTGAAACTGGAAAGTCGTGAACCTTTCATGGGTGCAGACCCTACGGACCCCATCAGCCTTTCTTACCCATGGGTCATGCAAAGTGCCAACGGGGACTACGACATGTGGTACGGGTCGACCGCAAGCTGGGATGCCGGTAATGGAGAGATGCTGCATACCCTAAACTACGCAACATCCATCGATGGGCATCATTGGGCTCGGCAGGGGTTGGCCGTTCCTTATGTCATTGGAAAGGCGCAAGCCTTCTCAAGACCAACCGTCATAGGCTCTAGAGAAATCGGTTTTGAAATGTGGTTCTCCTATCGTAGTGGCGCGGGTGAAACCTACAGAATCGGCTATGCACGCAGTCATGACGGTCATTCCTGGCAACTGTGTCTGGACGCTTGCGGTATTGATGTCTCGGAGGGCGATTGGGACTCAGCGATGATCGAGTATCCCTATGTGTTTATCCACAAAGCACAGCGCTACATGCTGTACAACGGCAACGGTTATGGAAAGTCCGGATTTGGTCTGGCGGCGTGGGTAAATGCGTAAATTGCTCTCGAAACTACCCGATAGGGCCTCGACCATCGAGCTGCTGCGCTATGGCGTCATTGGCCTTCTCACCAACTCAATAGGTTATATGGTTTATCTATTGATTACGTATGCTGGCGGAACTCCGAAAATCACAATGAGCGTGCTCTATGCAGTGGGTACTGCTATCGGTTTTATCGGTAACCGCAAGTGGACGTTTTCCCACGATGGGGATCTGCTGAGCGCGGGGGCACGCTATATTTTTGCGCACAGTCTCGGCTACACATTGAATTTGTCCATTCTCATCGTGATGGTGGACTATCTGGGTTACCCGCATCAGTGGGTCCAAATACTGTCGATATTTGCGGTGGCGGGCTTTCTTTTCCTGATGTTCAAATTTTTTGTGTTTCCGAAAGCATCAGTTGATCAAAGAAGCGAGGCATAGGTGCACAGACTTATCGGCAGCGCTCTTCAGTCCAGGAGAGCCGTATTGGCCCACTCACGCACCTCGGCATACGGATAATCCTCCAGCGCTGCAAACCCTGGAATTGCCCGCGCCTTGAGCTTGGTAAACAGCGGCACGCTGATACCGCACAAGAACCGTGTCAGCCGTTCCGCACCCGGCACATGGCCGTTGTACGCCTCATGCCTGTGGATAAAGTCGCCACACAGCGCCTCGAAGTTTTTATCCACAAGCGCCGGCAGCTCAGGCGGCTCCGGCAGACGGGCAACCTGCCCATGACACACCGAACAATGCCCGCACTGCTGCGGCGCATTTTCGTCGCCGAAGTACTGCGCCAATCGATAGCCGAGGCAGTGCTCGGTGGCGAACAGATCGAGCATCGCATGGATACGCGCGATTTCGGTGCGTTCATGGTGCGTGAAGTAGCCATGCAACTCGGCGCTCAACGCCTGAGCATCGAAGTCCGTCATCAGCAGGCTATAGACCTCGGTCATCTGCTTGCTTTCCAGCTCGACCCAACCCTTCTCCTGGAAGTAATCCAGCGCCTTGACCACCCGGTTGCGCTCGGCTTGATGCTGTTGGTACAGCGCCTCGAAATTCACCGTGGCCCAGGTTCGCGCACGGCTGGAGGTCTGGATGATCGCCTCGACGAAGTCCCGTCGCTCGCCTTCGAAACGTGCCAACAAGGCTTCAGGCTCCAGCAGGAACTTGAAACGATATTCGGCGAAGTAGGCGTAACGCGGTGCGATCAAACCTTTGAGTTCAAGCTGCACCAGCAAGGTCTTGAGCGGCAGTTGGCGGATATTGCTCTGGTCGGCCAGCGGCCCCAGCAAAAACTCCCATTGCCCATCCGGCGCAGCGGCTTGCAGTTCGTCGAGCACACAGCGGATGCCGTCCAGCTCCGGCGTGTCGCCGTACACGAAGTTTTCCAACACGTTGAGGCTGTCGCGGTTGGCCAGCACCAGGCAGTCGGAAGGCTGCCCGTCACGCCCGGCGCGGCCGATTTCCTGACTGTAGTTTTCGATGGATTTCGGCAGGTCGAAATGCACCACGTTGCGGATGTCGCTCTTGTCGATGCCCATGCCGAACGCGATGGTGGCGACGATGCAATTGGACTGCCCGCCCATGAACCGACGCTGGATCGCTTCCCGCTGTTCGTGGGGCAAACCGGCATGATAGGCCTCGGCCTGAAGACCGTTTTGACTCAAATGCTGGGCAATCTGCTCGGCGGTTTTCTGCAAGGTCACGTAGACGATGCTCGGCTGCCCGGCACGCTGGCTCATCCACTCCACCAGACGCCGGCGCTTGTCCTGGCCACGCACCGGCTCAACCAGCAAATTCAGGTTGGGGCGATAGAAACCGGTGGTCACCACATCGTTCGCCGCGATGGCGAATTTCGCCTGCATGTCGGCGATCACCTTGGGCGTTGCAGTGGCCGTCAGCAGCAAGGTTTGCGGGATGTTGAACTGGCGCTGGTAGTCCGGCAGCTTCAGGTAATCCGGACGGAAGTTGTGGCCCCACTCGGAGATACAGTGCGCCTCGTCCACCACCAGCAACGAAATCGGCACTTGCTGCAAAAAGTTGCGAAAGCGCTCGTTCTTTAAGCGCTCCACAGAAATCATCAGGATCTTCAATTCGCCGGAACGCGCCCGCGCCATCACCTCGTTGGCGTCATCGCGGCTCTGCGCCGAATCGATACTTGCAGCGGCAATGCCGTGGCGCTGCAAGAACGCCAGCTGGTCCTGCATCAGCGCCAGCAATGGCGACACCACCAGCGTCAGGTGCGGCAGTAACACGGCCGGCAACTGATAGCACAAGGATTTGCCGGAACCGGTCGGAAAAATCGCCGCCGCCGAGCGCCCGGCCAACACCGCACTGACCGCCGCCTCCTGGCCGGGCCGAAACTGTGGATAACCAAAGACCTGTTCGAGGGTGTTGTGCATAAGCTGTCACTCCGTTGACTGCTGCCATGCCGAAAGCCTAGCCGGCCAAAGCAGCGAGTCGAGAAAAGGTCGGGCGCAAAAGAGATACGGAATGATACAGGGAGGGAGTGTCGCAAGAGCACTGATCGTTCCGCGCCAGGCGTGGAACGATCGTAAACGAATGAGTCGGGCCTACATCTGGGCCCTACAGTCGACCCACTTCACACCGTTGCGCTGATTCGCCGCAATCAACGCGGGAACGGCTTTCGGTGCCTTGTCGTGGATGTCATGGAACAGGATGATCCCGCGGCGCCACAGCAGCATCAGGGTCTGCACGCGCTGGGTCGCGGCATCTGCGTTGATCTGCTTGCTCCAGTCCTGGGAGTCGATGCCCCAGAGCATCACTTTCAGCCCCTGAGCCTTGAAGAACCCGGCGCTGTCGCTGCGACGCTGGCCATACGGCGGGCGAAACAACGACTGATAGTCATCCGGAACCGTACCGCGCACCAGCGTCACCGAACGGTTGATCGACGACTGCCACTCGCTCCAGGCGCTGTGGGACTTATGCTCCCAGCCATGCAGGGCGACGCACTGACCTCGGTACAATTCGCGCATTTTGTCTGGCGAAGATTTACGCAAACGCGCCTGAAAGGGCTCGCCAAGCACAAAGAACACGCCGTGCAGATCGTTCGCCCGCAGTACGTTGGCCACGGCGTCTGTGTGCTTGTCGATGCCGCTCGGGCCATCGTCAAACGTCAGCAGAAACTGCCGGTCAGCCAACTCATCGCCGGTCAGTTCGGCGCTGTCGAAGCGCTCGATCTCGCTGCTGATCGTTGGGAACAGCGCGGCCAGGCGCAGTTGCTCGTTCAAATACTGCTCGTGAAATACCCGGCTGACCGAAGCCCATGCGGCATAGGCCGGGCCGACCTCGCCGGTGAAGCTAGCCGCCTGCTGACGCAAATCGTCGAGGCCACGCACCTGTGGACAAAACAGCTCGGCTGCGCAGTTCTGGCTGGCACTGCGGTAGTTGCTCAACAACCGGTCCCAGAAACGCTGGCGCACCTGCTCCACGGATTTGAACTCGACTTGCTTCACACCCAAACGCTGCTTGAGGGCGTTTTCGTCCAGTGCTTCGCTGGCCAGCAACACCTTGCCGAACATCAGCATCTCGGCGCGCGAGGCCGTATCGAAACCCGCCTCAGTGACCAACGAACCTGGCCAGCCGCCACGATCAATCGTCGCGAACACCGCCGCACCTACCGCGTGCGCAGTGTTTGCCCACAGGCAACCGAGCAGTAAAAAAGTAAAAGCCCGTAACCGCATACCCAGCTCCTTAAATGCACAACGCGCCGATAGCGGCGCGTTGTGGGGTCAACTCAACGCAAACCAATCAGCGGTTTTGCACGCGCTCGATCGCCTTGTCATACACCGGGTTGGCTTTTTGCTGCTTGGCCAACTGGTAATGACGCAATGCGTCGGGGAACTGATTCGCCGCTTCATAGATACGGGCGATGTTGTAGTAGGAACTGGCGCGAACAGTGGCAGCCGAATTGCCGCTGGCCAGCGCGATAGCCTTGCGGTTGGCCCAGATCGACTCGGCCGTGTTACCGGCCTTCTGATACGCCAGACCCAGGTTGCTGTAGGCCTGACCAAAACCGTTGTTCAGTTCGATAGCCTGACGATAGAAGTCGATCGCCTGCGGCAGGTCGCCGGCGTGGTAGGCCGCTTCGCCTTTCTGGTTCAGGTTTTTCGCATCCGACAGCGCCGAAGTACTGACCGCCACGGCAGTAACGGCCACGTTGTCATCGAGCAACGGCGAGACTTCGTTCAACACGCTCTTGGCATCGACCTGCGAGCCCGTGAAGTTGTTGATGTCCTGGAAATCGCCACTGCCGGTCATGCGGAACACGGTCCACAGGTTGCCACTGCGGTTTTGCGGTACGTAGTAAGTGCGCACCAGTGACTGGCCCATGTACACGAACACTTTGGCCTGGCTGTTGGAGAGTGCACGCGAGTTCGGATTGCCGCTGTTGCTGAAGTCATGCACGGCGTAAACGTAGCTCTCGCCGTAGTGCTTTTTCTCCAGGGTGATGGTTTCCGGGCCATAGCTGGTGGTGTCGTCCACATCCAGGTTGGCATCGTCGCCATGTTGGCTGCCGAAGTAGATGTTGTTGCCGGGGAAGATCATGTGCGAGTCGAGGTCCGACGGGGTCGCGCCCCAGGTCAGCACCACACGCAGGCCATCGAGGTTGGTCATCACCGGGCTGATGGCATAGGTCATGCCCTTGCACGGGCACTTAACCACCAGGTTGGAATAACCCGGCTTCTTGATGATCAGCAGGTTGCTGGCGTCATCGGCAAAATCGGCGGTCAGGCTGACCTGGCCCTGAGCATTGGTACGCCCCACCACGTTCTGTGCGCCGTTGCGTTGCAACAGCACTTCAGCGTCGGCGATCTTCTGATCCTTGACCACCGCACTCAACACCTCGATCGGCAGTTGTTCAGCCTGCGCAGAGCCAAACGCGGCCCACAGCGACAAAATCGAAGCCATACGAAGCAATCGCATACCTAATTCCCTTTAAGTGTTTAAACAGACGCCTAGAAACGTCCTACGGATTCTGGCGCGCACCATACCGAAATTTGCAGCGTTTCGCCTGACAATTGCGTAGGAAAATTGATCTCTAGGGGAATCGCCGTGAAAAAACTCGGGCAGTGCGTAGTCCTGCGCTTTGCGATGGACGCAGAGCGTCACCGGATGCGTTACCACGCGGAGCGTGGGAGCGATCAAGGGTGTTGTGCATAACCTGTCACTCCGTTGACTGCTTCCATGCCGAAAGCCTAGCCGGCAAATGCAGCGAGTCGAGACAAGGTCGTGGGTAAAACGCTACAGATTGATACACCCGGAACTACAAATCAGCTCACGGGAGAACGGTATTATCGGTAAGGTTTGCGCTCACACACTGCGTCTTCCAATTGAAAACGCTATCGTCCGCGAGCACCTCATCATGGCAGGAAGCCTGATGTGCGCGGATGCCACACATGAAGGACCACACCATGCCTCAAACGCATCTCCCACCCTGTTTTTCGCGCTGGTCGCGTACAACCCTGATGACCCTGCCTCTGCTGTTGACCGGATGCCTTACGGTGCCTGAAAAGCCCGGCGTCGAACCTGCAGCCCAGGCCTTCGAAACACCGGAATACCACGCCCAAAAAGGACTGGCGATCATCAAGGCATCAGCACTCTACGCCCGCGGTGGTAGCGGTCAGGGCGTAAGCGTCGCGTTGGTCGACTCAGGCCTGAATGCCGACTTGCCCGAGTTCTCGGGACGTATCAGCGATCAAGGGTACGACTACGTTACCAACAGCCCCGGCACCTTTGACAGACTCGGCCATGGAACACAGATGGCCGGCATCCTCGCTGCAAACAAAGACGATCAAGGCATGCACGGTGTTGCCTTCAATGCTCAACTGATCCCGTTGCGCTTTGGTGATGACGATGAACCATTCTTTTTCGACAGCGAAATCGCCCAGTCATGGAAGTATGCGTTCGATAAAGGTGCACGCATTTTCAACAACTCCTGGGCCAATGCCATCCCGGCCACCGAGATAACCGAATCCCGTTACAACCAGGTCATGCCCGAGTCCCTTGTCGCGGCGCGACAGTTGGTCGATGACGGCGCAGTTTTCGTCTTTCCGACAGGTAATGAATTAAAACGCGAACCCCTCGCTGAAGCGGGTCTGCCTTTGGCGATTCCTGAACTGGAGAAGGGTTGGATTGCTGTCGTCGCCCTGAAACAGGATGGTACGGCCATTAACGCCAAATCCAACTACTGTGGCGTGGCCAGGCGCTGGTGCATCGCCGTACCCGGTGGAGACTCCGGCCCCGACGCAGGCCTGCAAACCACCCTCAAGTCCGGCGGTTACGGTCAAACAGCCGGAACCTCACCTGCTGTGGCCATCGTCAGCGGCGCACTGGCGGCCCTGCAAAGCCACTACCCGCACATGAGCCCACAACAACTTCGCGACCGCCTGCTGGATAGCGCAAACCGAACCGGTATCTACGCTAACAGTGAGGCTTATGGTCGGGGCCTGCTGGACCTTGAAGCCGCCTCGCGTCCCGCACCAGACGCCGTGGCCAGGTAAGTCAGTCATTGCAGTGTCGATGCACAGCAGCCATCGAGACGATCG
The DNA here is from genome assembly GCF_056396945.1 of Pseudomonas sp. 05N432. NCBI lineage: Bacteria > Pseudomonadati > Pseudomonadota > Gammaproteobacteria > Pseudomonadales > Pseudomonadaceae > Pseudomonas > Pseudomonas sp. 05N432. Next base: position 70,184 of record NZ_JBFTMM010000012.1, read on the forward strand.
CTGCTGTATTCAGTTCCCCGAGCATTATCTCCACCCGCCAGCACTCGCTACGCAATCGACTGCGTTTCAACTTACGAAATGCCCTACACATTCTGGCGCCTGACCTACTGCTGTTCTATTCGCCACGCCTGACAGGCGCGTAGGAAACACGACGTTTCGGCAGATCGCTGAAAAAACCTCGAAAACTACGTAGGCCTAAGCCTCAGGGCCTCGTAAATCCCCTACAAAGTCTGTCCATTCACGCCGTCTTGCTGCGCTTTGCCGAACCTCTCTATAGTTTGCGACGTGGCTAAACCCCGTGTGTCGGCCTGCAGGAGCGACGTCGCGACTTCCTACTGGACACGTTCAATGAACCCGCTCGATCCGTCTAACAACCGCTATCACCCACTCAAAACCAGCTACAGCGAAACCCCGGTTATGGTCATCGATACCGAGGCCAACCCCCACGCCATCCTGGACGCCGCCCGACAACGCATCCGCGCCTCCAGCGACCTGCTCGAAACGCTGTATTGCCTGTGCTTCAAACAAGCGGATGTGAAAGACATTCCGAATATCGTCAATGCGCTTTATCTGCTGACTCAGGATGGGAGTGAGTTGCTTGAGGTGGCACGGCAGCGGATGGCGAGGTGAAAAACACTGCTCGTTCCCGCGCGCGTGGGAACGAGCAAAAAAACCAGACATCCTACGTCGGCAGACAGACCGATAGACACAGCCTTACCAATCTTCGTCCCCGTCCTACAACCTCGTGCTCCTTGTCGGCTATCGCCAGCCGACACACCATACCTATAGTCGTGACTGTCGCTGCCAAATCAGCGGCTCGGGCTTGGTCACCCGGACGAGAGGCACACACTTCCCTTAAATAGAGGCGCTCCTCAATGACCACATTAAATCCGTTTGTAGATCGCTACCGCCCACTTCAAACCAACCTCACTGACACCTCGCCCCTGATCATCGACATAGAGGCCGACCCGCAAGACATCCTCGAAGCCGCGCTACAACGCATCCGCGCCTCCAGCGACCTGCTCGAAACCTTGCACTGCCAATGCTTCAAACACGGCGACGTGAAAGACATCCCCCACATCACCCACGCCCTGTACCTGCTGACTCAAGATGGCTGCGATCTACTCCAGGTTGCCCAGCAACGCATGCTGAACTGGAAAGCGCCGTCCTGAAGTCCGAGTGAACAGATCGTTCCCACGCTCTGCGTGAGAACGATCGAATGCAAAGCATTGAAAGCCGTCATCAAACACTGGAGATAACCATGAGCATGTTTTTTGATGAGCTGATGAAAAGCGCGCAACAGATGGACGAGATCGTACGGGGTGAACGCCTGCCTTCCCGCGAATTCCATATTGACGCGTTGCAAGTCAAAGAAATTCGTAAGCGCGGGAACGATCAACTGCGTAGCAAGGGCCTTCCACCCAAACCCTACGCCCCATAACATTCCTGCATGCCTCAACCGGACTGTTAACCATGAACCTCGCCCCCAACTTCCCCGACGACAACGCCATGCAGTTACTCATGCAGTTGCTGCACGAAGAGCTCGGCTTGCCCGAACGCAAAACCATCAGCCTCAACACCTCGATCAATTTCGACCTCGGCTGCGACGGCTCAGACGCTCGGCACCTGATGGAAGCCCTGGAAGAACAGTTCGCCATCGACTTCGTCGACTACGACGCCTATCGCTACTTTCAGCCCGAAGGCTTTGACGTGTTTCTCAAACGCCGGGCGAAGGGCCGTGGCGACAAAGTCCCGCTGACCATTGGCATGCTCTACCAAGCCATCAAGGCGCAACGGTGGGATACACAGGAACTGGAAGGCAAGCCGAACACATAAGTGCCATTATTCTGGCCGTTTAACGCCTTTTCAGCTGGAATATTGGTAGTTCTACCTCCGCCGGCCTGAATTGCGCTCACAAAAAAGCCGCCCCTAAGGGCGGCTTTCTCTTACCTCAAACCACTACCGATAATTACAACTTCGGACCAGCAGCCTTGATCGCGTCGCTCACTTCGAACTTCTTGAAGTTCTCGATGAACAGACCGGCCAGCGCCTTGGCAGCTTCATCGTAAGCAGCCTTGTCAGCCCAGGTGTTGCGTGGGTTCAACAGGCCAGTCTCAACGCCTGGCACAGCCAATGGCACGTCGAGGTTGATGGTGTCGAGGTGTTCGGTACCTGCACCGATCAGCGCGCCGCTCTGGATCGCTGCGATCACCGCGCGGGTGGTCGGGATGTTGAAGCGTTTGCCGACGCCGTAGCCGCCGCCGGTCCAGCCGGTGTTGACCAGGTAGACCTTGGAGCCGAAGCCGCGGATGCGCTTGATCAGCAGCTCTGCGTATTCGCCAGCCGGACGCGGGAAGAACGGTGCGCCGAAGCAGGTGGAGAAGGTCGACTTGATGCCGCTGCCCGAACCCATTTCGGTCGAGCCCACCAGTGCGGTGTAGCCGGACAGGAAGTGGTAGGCCGCTTGTTCTTCATTGAGGATCGACACTGGTGGCAGCACGCCGGTCAGGTCGCAGGTCAGGAAGATCACTGCGTTTGGCTCGCCGCCCAGGTTCTTCTCGGAACGCTTGGCAACGTGCTCCAGCGGGTAGGCGGCGCGGCTGTTCTGGGTCAGGCTGACATCGGTGTAGTCGGCGTGCTTGGCGTCATCGATAACAACGTTTTCCAGGACGGCGCCGTGTTTGATGGCTTTCCAGATGACCGGCTCGTTCTTCTCGGACAGGTCGATGCACTTGGCATAGCAACCGCCTTCGATGTTGAACACCACGCCCTCGCCCCAGCCGTGTTCGTCGTCACCGATCAGGTAACGGCTTTCGTCGGCGGACAGGGTGGTCTTGCCGGTGCCGGACAGACCGAAGAACAGGGTCACGTCGCCCTCTTCGCCGATGTTGGCGGCGCAGTGCATTGGCAGTACGTCGGCGGCCGGCAGCAGGAAGTTCTGCACCGAGAACATGGCTTTCTTCATTTCACCGGCGTAGCGCATGCCGGCGAGCAGCACTTTCTTCTGCGCAAAGTTGATGATCACGCAGCCGTCGGAGTTGGTGCCGTCACGCTCTGGCACGCACTCGAAGTTGGCGACGTTCAGAACTTGCCACTCTTCACGACCGGCCGGGTTGTACTTGGCCGGGTTGATGAACAGGCAACGACCGAACAGGTTCTGCCAGGCAGTCTGGGTGGTCATTTTCACGGCCAGGTAATGCTCTTCGGCAGAACCTACGTGCACGTGGGAAACGAAATGCTCTTGTGCGTTGTTGAACGCCTCAACACGAGCCCACAGGGCATCGAACTTGTCGGCCGGGAACTTGCGGTTGATCGGGCCCCAGGCGATGGCGGCCTGAGTGGTTGGCTCTTCAACAATGAAACGGTCGACGGGCGAACGACCGGTACGGTGACCGGTGCGAACGACCAGCGCGCCGGTATCGGCAAGCTCGCCCTCACCGCGACTCAGGGCTTCTTTAACCAGATCATCAACACTCAGATCGGTGTACACAGCATTATTGGCTTGCGTCATGAGGTTCCCCGTCGGCCAGTGGCCGAGTGCTCCAAACGTTTTGTAGTAGAAAGTCGCGCACTACTACCGCTAAAAAAGTGGGCCGGATTATGCCAGAAAAGCCCAAAAATAGTAGGGCCCTCCCGTCAGGACGGCGTTATTCCGGCGTTTACCAGTGAATTTACCTGCGCTGAAGCGTTTTAGTGACGGGTATCTGACGGCGTATCGACACCCGCTCCGGCGAACAATTGGGTGATATCGGCCGCATCAAAGAGGTAGCGCTGGTTGCAGAACTGGCAGTCGATCTCGATGTTGCCACCATGCTCGATCACCAGCGCCTGAGCGTCTTCCTGACCCAGGCTGACCAACGCATTACCCGAACGCTCACGCGAGCAGCTGCAACGGAAGCGTAGTTTCTGCGCGTCAAACAGGCGCACCTGCTCTTCGTGGTAGAGACGATGCAAGATGGTTTCGTTGTCCAGGCTCAGCAATTCATCGGCGGTCAGGGTGCTGCCCAGCGCGGTGATGTGCTGCCAGCTGGCGGCGCGGTCTTCTTCGTCTTTCAGACGGTCGGCCGGCAGCTGTTGCAGCAGCAGACCCCGGGCGCGACGGCCATCGGCGTGCAGCCAGAAGCGCGTGCCGACTTGCTGCGACATGACGAAATAGTTGGTGAAGCAGTCGGCCAGGGTCGCGCCGTCGAGGTCGACGATGCCCTGATAACGCTGGCCCTGGGTCGGGTCGACGGTGAGCGCCAGCACGCCATCGGGCATCATGTCGGCGAGGGTCGCGTCGGCAGCGATCAGGTCTGCGTCATAACGGGCCAGACCACGGATCTCACGCTCGCTGGAGCACTCGATCATCAACAGCGACACCGGGCCTTCGGAGCGCGCCTGCAGGATCAGCAAGCCATCGAACTTCAAGGTGCCGACCAGCAGCGCCGCGGCTGCCATCAGTTCGCCGAGCAGTTGCGCGACCGGTTCCGGATAGGTGTGTTTGGCGAGGACTTCGGCATAGCTACGCTCCAACGCAACCAGCTCGCCGCGGGCGTCGCTGTCATCGAAGATGAAGCGTTGGGTGTAGTCGGTATCCGGTAGATCAGTCATAGGTCTGGGTATCTGAAGTGAAGACTAAAGGATGACAAGGGCTGGGAATCGCGCCTTGCGCACCGTCTCGGTGCATTAATATTGGTCATGGCCAGCATTTTATGAACAATCCGGCTTTGTTCCAAGCAAGGTCGAACCGCGGCATAGTGGCGCCGGGTAACCTAGGCCCGTTAACGGCCAAACCTTAATCATTGCTGCCATGGAACTTGAACAGGTCCCGGCGCTGTTTCTTGCTCGGCTTGCCGTCAGTGCTGACGCCCAGGGCGCCGGCCTTGCGCTGGGCTGCGGCGTTTTCGCGTTTGGCGATGCTGGCTTCGGTCTCAACGTACAACATCTGCGCTTCAGGGGCACCACGACGGACGATCGAGAGAGCCTGGACCACCACGGTGCGCTCATCGAAACCGGCGCGAATCTGAAACTCGTCGCCAATCCTCGGCTCTTTGCCCGGCTTGCAGCGCTCACCCCGGCAATGCACCTTGCCACTCTCAATGGCTGCCTTGGCCAGCGCACGGGTTTTGTAGAAGCGCGCCGCCCACAACCACTTATCGAGACGGACTTTGTCGTCCTCTTCGTTTTTTTGTGCCATGGGTTTTCCTCATTCTGAAATATTTCTGAACTGTACTACCGTTTCTGTCGTGCCATGAATTTCACCGGTTCAGCATACAATGCGCGACGCTTCCGGGTTGCGCTCGGGGGCAGGAAATCCGGGCCGTAGATATCTGTCGCCTTTTACCTATTATTCTGCGTGAATACCGCGAATTCGGCCGCTTTGCGGTGCGAACGGTTCCTCACCGGTTGAGCACATTTGAAGACATTTGACCATTTGACCGTTGTGGGTCTGCGCGAATGGGTGGCGCTCCCTGATTTGGGAGTCGCGGGCCTGCGAGCGAAGATCGACACCGGCGCCAGCACCTCCAGCCTGCATGCCACCGAAATCGAGCCGTTCGAGCGCGACGGACAAACGTGGGTGCGTTTCAACGCACACCTGGGCACGGTGGTGCAGTTGCGTCACCGTCGCTGCGAAGCGCCGCTGGTGACGATGAAAACCATTAAGAGCTCCAACGGCCAAGCACAGGTGCGTTACGTGATCAGTACCACCCTGGCGCTCGGCGATCGGGTTTGGCGAGTGGAGTTCACCCTCGCCTGCCGCAAGTCCATGCGTTATCGCCTGTTGCTCGGTTCCAAAGCCCTGATCGACGGCCAGTTGGTGGTCAATCCAGGCATTAAATACGTTCAAGACAAGCCGGTGTTCCCGGTGTCCACTACCTCTTCCACAGGTGTTGCATGAAGATCGCTGTGCTGTCGCGGAACCCGCGTCTGTATTCCACTCGTCGTTTGGTTGAAGCCGGCACCGAACGCGGCCATGAGATGGTGGTGATCGATACCCTGCGCGCCTATATGAACATTGCCAGTCATAAGCCGCAGATCCACTACCGCGGCAAGCCGCTGGAAGGCTTTGACGCAGTGATCCCGCGGATCGGCGCTTCGGTGACTTTTTACGGCTGCGCGGTGTTGCGCCAGTTCGAAATGATGGGCGTGTTCCCGCTCAACGAGTCGGTGGCCATCGCCCGCTCGCGGGACAAACTGCGCTCGCTGCAATTGCTTTCACGTCGCGGTATCGGTTTACCGGTCACCGGTTTTGCCCACTCGCCGGACGACATTCCCGACCTGATCGAAATGGTCAACGGCGCACCGCTGGTGATCAAGGTGCTGGAAGGCACTCAGGGCATCGGCGTGGTGATGTGTGAAACAGCGACGGCGGCGGAGTCGGTGATCGAGGCGTTCATGGGCCTCAAGCAGAACATCATGGTTCAGGAATACATCAAGGAAGCCGGCGGCGCGGACATCCGCTGCTTTGTGGTCGGCGACAAGGTGATCGCCGCGATGAAACGTCAGGCCAAGCCCGGCGAGTTCCGCTCCAACCTGCACCGTGGCGGCAGCGCCAGCCTGATCAAGATCACCCCGGAAGAACGCATGACCGCGCTGCGTGCGGCCAAGGTCATGGGTTTGAGCGTGGCGGGCGTGGATATCCTGCGCTCCAACCACGGGCCGCTGGTGATGGAAGTGAACTCGTCGCCAGGGCTGGAAGGGATCGAAACCACCACCAGCAAGGACGTGGCGGGGATCATCATTCAGCACATCGAGAAGAACGGCGGGCCGAACATGACGCGGACCAAGGGTAAGGGTTAACCTCAACCTTTTAGGTGGCAGGGATGCTGCCATCGCGAGCAGGCTCGCTCCCACAAGGGTCTCGGTCGTACACAATTGCGTGTTCGCTGAAGATCGAAGTGTGGGAGCGAGCCTGCTCGCGAAGAGGCCCTCATTTCCAACAAGACTGCCAGATACTTACACCGCATCCCTCGGCAACATCAACCCAAGCGGCAACCGCACCCGCGCTTCCAGGCCACCACCGGAGCGGTTGCGCAGTTCAACATTGCCGCCATGCATCGATGCAATCCGCTTGACGATGGCCAGCCCCAGCCCGGTGCCCTTGCCACCCCGCGCGCGGTCGCCACGGGTGAAGGGGTTGAAGATCGCTTCCAGCTCTGACGGATCGATCCCGGCGCCACGGTCCATGACGCTCAGCACCACATAAGGCGCGCTGACGTCGCCCGAAACATACGCCGCCACTTCAACGCCGCTGCCAGCGTGATGCAGGGCATTACCGATCAGGTTGTTCAGGAGGCGTTTCATCGACACCCGACGCAACGGGAACGGCTGAATCGGCTCCAGGCGCAAGCGCACCCGCTCCTCGTTCTGGTTGTAAGGCGCCGCCACTTCGCGCACCAGATCACTCAGGTCGACTTCTTCGACCGACTCGTCCCGACCATCGCGAATGAATGCGAGGAACTGGTCGAGAATCGCGTCCATGTCTTCGATGTCACGCACCATGTCGTCGCTCAGGTCGCTGTGGTTGCCCATCAGCTCCAGCGACAGACGCAAGCGGGTCAACGGCGTACGCAGGTCGTGTGAAACACCGGCGAGCATCAACTCACGTTCGCGGCCGGCCTGTTCAACGTCTTCCGCCATCTGGTTGAACGCTCGATAGACCTCGGTCATTTCACTCGGCGTGTCGCTGATCGGCAGGCGCACGCTGCGCCCCTGCCCCAGTTGCCGGGCGGCATCGACCAGCCGTTTGAGCGGCTGGTTGAGCTGGCTGACGAAAATCCACGCCGACGCGGTGGATAACAAGCCGATGGCGAGAAACCAGCCGAGTACGTTCCAGATTTTCTGGCCACGCAACGGATGCGGGTACAGCGGTACTTTCAACCAGCCGTCACCCAGGCTCGGGGCTCGAACCCAAAGCGCCGGCGGTGCATGCATGCGCAATCGCACTTCGGTGTCGGCACCCAGTTCGGCCTGCATCTGGCGTTGGTAGATTTCGCTGTAGGGCCAATGCTGTTCACCCTCGGGAACACCGGCGCCCACCACACGAATCAGTGTCGCGGCATCGGCAATCTTCGCCCGGTTTTCTTCGTCTGCAGCCCAGTAGGCACGCAAGGTCAGCGCGACACCGTGACTGTATTGGCGGTCCACCAGCACGTCCTCGTTCATCAACAGATAAACCAGGGTCAGCGCCTTGGAAAACAGCACGACGATCAGCACCAGCCAGAGGGTGCGAGAGAAGAAACTTTGGGGGAACCACACGGGGGTTTTCATAGACAACCGCTACATACTTTGCAGGAGCGAGCCAAGCTCGCAGAATTGCGGATCGCGAATCAACCGGGTGACACGTTACCCGGCTGACCCGCTCCTACAAATCACCGATCACTTGGTCGCGGTGCCGTCCGGAACGAACACGTAACCCACGCCCCAGACCGTTTGAATGTAGCGTGGTTTCGATGGATCAGGCTCGATCATCCGGCGCAGGCGGGAGATCTGGACGTCGATGGAACGCTCCAGGGCATCCCATTCGCGGCCACGGGCCAGGTTCATCAGCTTGTCGCGGGTCAGCGGTTGACGCGCATTCATCACCAACGCCTTGAGCACCGCGAATTCACCGGTGGTAAGCATGTGTACTTCGTCGCCGCGCTTGAGTTCGCGAGTCGCCAGCGACAATTCGTAATCACCGAAGGTCACGCTTTCGTCTTCGCTACCTGGTGCGCCCGGTACGGGAGCCGACTGGCGACGCAGAACCGCCTTGACACGCGCCATCAGCTCGTCCGGGTTGAACGGCTTGGCCAGGTAATCGTCGGCGCCCAGTTCCAGGCCTTTGATACGGCTCAGCTCATCGCCCTTGGCGGTGAGCATGATGATCGGAATCTGATTGTTTGCGCCACGCAAACGGCGGCAGGCAGTCAGGCCGTCTTCGCCGGGCAACATCAGGTCGAGGACGACCAGGTTGAACACTTCACGCGCCAGCAGACGATCCATCTGTTCGGTGTTCGGTACGGCGCGGGCACGATAGCCCTTGCTGACGAAAAAACGTTCCAGCAGGCTGCTGAGCCCCGGATCGTCGTCAACGATAAGAATTTTTTCGCCTTCAGCAGTTTGTGCAGTGCTGCTCATTGGATGCTCCTTTGATCTCGGTGCGCATTATGGCGTAGCTGCCGTTATACGCACCGTGTGCATTGTTAGCAGATTTTTCCTATGTCGCCAGCGACATGGCCTTTATGCCTACAGCCTGCGATGCCCCCATCGGGCAGAACGGCGGTTATAATGCGCGGCCTTTTGTGTCGGGCAACGTCTGATCGTTACTGCCGGTGGCGGCTTTTTATTTTTCATCGCCCGGCAGTAATTGTTCGATTCCACGGGTCAATGGGATGCCTTTTGATCCAGGTAGCGGTGCTGGCCAGGCCGCTCAACCAGACTCGCCGGGCCTTATTCCCTGCGCCCGCGAGCCTGCTTTCACAATTTGTCAGGTGGTTTTATGGACAGCATCAACAGCCGCATCGCCGAGGAACTCGGTGTACGCCCACAACAGGTCGAAGCGGCCGTCGCGCTACTCGATGAAGGCTCCACGGTGCCCTTCATCGCCCGCTACCGGAAAGAAGTGACCGGCAGCCTCGATGACACGCAATTGCGTCATCTGGAAGAGCGTCTGCGCTACCTGCGAGAACTCGACGAACGGCGCATCAGCATCCTTGCCAGCATCGAAGAGCAAGGCAAGCTGACCCCGCAACTCGAGCGCGATATCAAACTCGCCGACACCAAGACCCGCCTTGAAGACTTGTACCTGCCGTACAAGCAAAAGCGCCGCACCAAGGGCCAGATTGCCCTGGAAGCCGGCCTCGGCGAACTGGCCGACGGCCTGTTCAACGATCCGAACCTGACGCCAGACACCGAAGCCGCACGCTTCGTCAACGCCGAAAAAGGTGTGGCGGACGTGAAGGCGGCCCTCGAAGGCGCCAAGTACATCCTCATGGAACGCTTCGCCGAAGACGCCAACCTGCTCGATAAATTGCGCAGTTACCTGAAGCAGGAAGCCACCCTCAGTGCCCGCGTGATCRCCGGCAAGGAAGAAGAAGGCGCCAAGTTCCGCGACTATTTCGAACACGACGAACCGCTGAAAAGCATGCCATCGCACCGCGCCCTGGCGATTTTCCGTGGCCGCAACGAAGGCATCCTCAGCTCCGCGCTGAAAGTCGGTGACGAGCTGCCGGGCACCATGCACCCGTGCGAAGGCATGATCGGTCAGCAATTCGGCATCGCCAACCAGAACCGCCCGGCCGACAAATGGCTCGGTGAAGTGGTGCGCTGGACCTGGAAGGTCAAGCTCTACACCCACCTGGAAACCGACCTGCTCGGTGAGCTGCGTGACGGTGCCGAGACCGAGGCGATCAACGTTTTCGCACACAACCTGCACGACTTGCTGCTGGCCGCGCCTGCCGGCCCACGCGCCACGCTGGGCCTGGACCCGGGCCTGCGCACCGGTTGCAAGGTGGCGGTGGTCGACGCCACCGGCAAGTTGCTGGATCACGCCACGGTTTACCCGCACGTGCCGCATAACAAGTGGGACCAGACCATCGCCGTGCTCGCGGCCCTGTGCGCCAAGCACTCGGTGGACCTGATCGCCATCGGCAACGGCACTGCCAGCCGTGAAACCGACAAGCTCGCCGCGGACCTGATCAAAAAATACCCGGCGATGAAAATGACCAAGGTCATGGTCTCCGAAGCCGGCGCTTCGGTGTACTCGGCCTCGGAACTGGCCTCCAAGGAATTCCCGGACCTCGACGTGTCGATCCGTGGCGCGGTGTCGATTGCCCGTCGCTTGCAAGACCCGCTGGCCGAGCTGGTGAAAATCGATCCGAAATCCATCGGTGTCGGCCAGTACCAGCACGACGTGTCGCAGTTGAAACTGGCGCGTGGCCTGGACGCGGTGGTCGAGGACTGCGTGAACGCCGTTGGCGTCGACGTGAACACCGCCTCCGTTGCGCTGCTGGCCCGCATTTCCGGCCTCAACGCGACCCTGGCGCAGAACATCGTGACCCACCGCGATGAAAACGGTGCGTTCAAAACCCGCGCTGCCTTGAAGAAAGTCGCCCGTCTCGGCGAAAAGACCTTCGAACAGGCCGCCGGCTTCCTGCGCGTGATGAACGGTGATAACCCGCTGGACTCCTCCGCGGTTCACCCGGAAGCCTACCCGCTGGTGCAACGCATCGCCGCTGAAACCGACCGCGATATCCGTTCGCTGATCGGCGACGCCGCTTTCCTCAAGCGTCTCGATCCGAAGAAGTACACCGACGAAACCTTCGGTCTGCCAACGGTCACCGACATCCTGCAAGAACTGGAAAAGCCGGGCCGCGACCCGCGTCCAGAGTTCAAGACTGCCGAGTTCCAGGAAGGCGTCGAAGACCTCAAGGACTTGCAGCTGGGGATGATCCTCGAAGGCGTTGTGACCAACGTGACCAACTTCGGTGCCTTCGTCGATATCGGCGTGCATCAGGACGGTTTGGTGCATATCTCCGCACTTTCGGAGAAATTCATCAAGGATCCGCGTGAAGCGGTGAAAGCCGGTGACGTGGTCAAGGTCAAGGTCATGGAAGTCGACATCCCGCGCAAACGTGTGGGTCTGTCGATGCGCATGAGCGACACTCCGGGCGAGAAGATCGACGGCGCTCGTGGCGCGCGTCCAGGTTCGGCGCCGCGTCAGCCTTCGAACACCGCACCGCGTAAGGAAACCACGGCAGCGGCGCCGAGCAACAATGCCATGGCGTCGCTGTTCGCCAACGCCAAGCAGCTGAAGAAACGCTGATGGAAGTCCCTGCGGGGTTGACCGAAAGCGCTTTTTTCAAGCTGCTGGGTTGCCGTTTGCACAGCCTTGAGACCGGGGTGGCGCAAGTCGCCCTGGCCCTTGAGCCGCAGCTGCGCAATCGCGGCGGCAAGCTGCACGGCGGGGCGTTGTTCAGTCTGGTGGACATTGCCATGGGGCTGGCCTGTTCCAGTTCCCATGGTTTTGACCAGCAGAGCGCGACCATCGAGTGCAAGATCAACTACATCCGCGCCGTGGCTGAAGGCGAGGTGATGTGCACGGCGCGGGTGATTCACCCGGGCCGGCGCACGCTGGTGGTCGAAGCCGATGTGATGCAAGGCGACAAACTGGTCGCAAAAGCACAAGGCACGTTCGCTGTCCTGTAGATGCGCGTCATCAATTTGAGTTAATTTCGGCGCTGCGAAAGCTGCGCCGACGTTCCCTGTGGGAGCGAGCCTGCTCGCGAAGGCGGTGTGTCAGGCGACTTCAATGTTGACTGACATTTCTTCTTCGCGAGCAGGCTCGCTCCCACAGGGATTGCGGCGATTAATTCCTGACTGACTGGCAGCAGGCCTGTGCAGCCCGATAATGAGGCGAAAACGCCAGTTTTAACTTCACCCTTGTAGACCGTCCTGCCCACCCCCATATTGGGGCGACTGACGCGTGAAGGAATCCAACTTGAGCGAACTTCTCAACCGCCGCCTGGCTCTGCTCGGCGAGCGCGCTAACCTCTCTCTGCTCGAACAGTGTCTTCACGGCATCGAACGTGAATGCCTGCGCGTGACGGGCGAAGGTCGCCTGGCGCAAACGCCGCACCCTGAAAGCCTGGGTTCCGCGCTGACCAACGAACAGATCACCACCGACTATTCCGAGTCGCTGCTGGAGTTCATCACGCCTGCCCTGCCGGACCCGGCGGACACGCTGGCGAGCCTGGACAAGATTCACCGTTTTGCCTACAGCAAACTCGGCAACGAGTACCTGTGGAGTCCGTCGATGCCGTGCCCGTTGCCGGCCGAGGAAGATATCCCGATCGCCTACTACGGCACCTCCAACATCGGTCAGCTCAAGTACGTCTACCGCAAGGGCCTGGCCCTGCGCTACGGCAAGACCATGCAGTGCATCGCCGGGATTCACTACAACTTTTCCCTGCCGGAAAAGCTCTGGCCGCTGCTCAAAGAGGCTGAAGGCTTTGTCGGCACCGACCGCGACTATCAGTCGGCGGCCTACATCGCGCTGATCCGCAATTTCCGCCGCTACAGCTGGCTGCTGATGTACCTGTTCGGTGCCTCGCCAGCGCTGGACGCCGGTTTCCTGCGCGGTCGCTCCCATCAGTTGGAGCAATTTGACGCCGAAACCCTGTACCTGCCGTACGCCACCAGCCTGCGCATGAGCGACCTGGGTTACCAGAGCAACGCGCAAGCCGGGCTGACGCCGTGCTACAACGACCTGAACAGCTACACCGACAGCCTGCGCAAAGCGGTTGCCACGCCGTACCCGCCGTACGTCGAAATCGGCACGCACCAGGACGGTGAGTGGGTTCAGCTCAATACCAACATCCTGCAGATCGAAAACGAGTACTACTCCAACATCCGCCCGAAACGCGTGACCTACACCGGCGAGCGGCCGATCCAGGCGCTGATGGCCCGTGGCATTCAGTACGTTGAAGTGCGCTTGCTGGACATCAACCCGTTCATGCCGATGGGTATCGACTTGCCGGAGGCACGTTTCCTCGACGCATTCCTGCTGTATTGCGCGCTGAACGACAGCCCGTTGCTGACCACCACCACCTGCGGCAACGCCACCTCGAACTTCCTCAGCGTGGTCAAGGAAGGTCGCCGTCCGGGCCTGCAATTGCAACGCGATGGCCAGTCGGTGGACATGAAGGAGTGGGCCAGCGAGCTGCTGGAAAAAATCGCCCCACTGGCGGCACTGCTCGACCAGAGCCACGGTGGCGACGCCCACAGCAAAGCCCTCGACGCGCAACGAGCAAAAATCCGCGACCCGTCCCTGACCCCTTCCGCGCAGGTGCTGGCAGCGATGACCGAGCACAAGGAAAGCTTCGCCCAGTTCTCCCTGCGTCAGAGTCAGGCGCACGCCGAGTTCTTCCGCAGCGAGCCGCTGCCTGCCGAAGAGCAGGCGCGCTTTGAAGAACTGGCGCGCTCGTCGCTGGCCCAGCAAACTGAGCTTGAGCAGAACGAAGTCGGCGATTTCGACGTGTTTGTCGGGTCGTATCAGGCGAGCATTCTGGCGATCAGTAACTGACCCGGAAGGTCCTGCGGACCTTATCGCGAGCAGGCTCGCTCCCACATTGGATTTTCGGTGTGACCACATTTGTGTGAACACCATTGAGCCCTGTGGGAGCGAGCCTGCTCGCGATGACCGCGCAGCGGTCACTGTCAGGGTTTTCCGCTCATAAGCTAATTCGAAAAAGTTATTTATTTTTGAATTCTTAGATCATTTAGTCTCATCACTCGCCGAAACCCCGGCCGCCTGATGAGGACTTTCATGATGAAACTGCACTTCCCCCTACGCCTCCTGGCGGCCGCGTCCCTGGCCGCAGCGAGCTTTTTCGCCCATGCGGCTGATGTCACCGTCGCCTACCAGACCACTGTCGACCCGGCTAAAGTCGCCCAAGCTGACGGCACTTACGAAACTGCCACCCACGCCAAAATCGACTGGCGCAAGTTCGACAACGGTGCCGACATCATCGCCGCCATCGCTTCGGGCGACGTGCAGATCGGCTACCTCGGTTCCAGCCCGCTGACCGCTGCGATCACCCGCAAGGTTCCGGTCGAAACCTTCCTCATCGCCACCCAGATCGGTGCCGCCGAAGCACTGGTGGCCCGCGATGGTTCCGGGATCAAGACCCCGCAGGACCTGATCGGCAAGAAAATCGCCGTGCCATTCGTTTCCACCGGTCACTACAGCCTGCTGGCCGCGCTCAAGCACTGGAACATCGACCCATCAAAAGTCCAGATCCTCAACCTCGCGCCGCCGGCAATCATTGCCGCCTGGAAACGTGGCGACATCGACGCGACCTACGTGTGGGACCCGGCGCTGGGCGTTGCCAAGGAAAACGGCAAAGTGCTGATCACTTCCGGCGAACTGGCCAAGTTCGGCGCGCCGACCTTCGATGCGTGGATCGTGCGCAAGGACTTCGCCGAGAAGCACCCGGAAATCGTCAGTGCCTTCGCCAAAGTCACCCTCGACGCCTATGCCCACTACCGCAAGGACCCGCAAGCCTGGCTGGCGGATAAGGGCAACGTCGACAAACTGGTAAAACTCTCCGGCGCCAAGGCCAGCGACATCCCGTTGCTGCTGCAAGGCAACGTCTACCCGCTGGCGGCTGATCAGGTGATCACCCTCGGCGCGCCGACCACCAAGGCCATCACCGACACCGCGGCGTTCCTCAAGGAACAAGGCAAGGTTGAGGCTGTGCTGCCGGACTACGCCCCTTACGTCAGCGCCAAGTACATCACTAATTGATCGGGAGTTGACCGCGATGGCCTTGCTTCAGCTGGAGCGCATCAGCGCACAGTATCCCGGCACTGCCGAACCAGTGCTGGCGGACATTTCCTTAAGCCTTGGGCCCCAGCAATTGCTGGTCGCCCTCGGCCCGTCCGGCAGTGGCAAGACCTCACTGTTGAACCTGATTGCCGGGTTTGTCGAACCCAGCGCCGGACGCATCACCCTTGACGGCGTGCCGGTCAAAGGTCCGGGCGCCGAGCGTGGCGTGGTGTTCCAGGACGACGCGCTGCTGCCCTGGCAGGACGTGTTGGCCAACGTCGGTTTCGGTCTGGAACTGGCTGGCGTGCCGCGTGATAAACGCGAAGTCCGCGCCCGGGAAATGCTCGCGCTGGTCGACCTTGCAGGCTTTGATGCGCGCCGCATCTGGCAGCTCTCAGGCGGTCAGAAACAACGTGTCGGCCTGGCCCGCGCACTCGCTGCCGACCCACGCGTGCTGCTGATGGACGAACCCTTCGGCGCCCTCGACGCGTTCACCCGCGAACAGATGCAGGAACTGTTGCTGCAAGTCTGGCGACGCACCGCCAAACCGGTGTTCCTGATTACCCATGACATTGAAGAAGCAGTATTCCTGGCCACGGATCTGATTCTGTTGGCGCCCAACCCTGGGCAAATCGTCGAGCGCCTGCAGCTGGATTTCGGTCAGCGTTACGCCGCTGGCGAATCGGCTCGGGCGATCAAATCCGACCCACGCTTTATCGAAACCCGCGAACACGTACTCGCCCGTGTGTTCTCCCAACGCAGCGCCGCCCAGCGGCAGGAGCGCGCATGAGCAGTTATGAAATCCCGGCCACGACGGCCAGCCCCGCCAGCCCATCGACGCTGATTCCGCTGCGTCGCAGCCTCGGCACACGCTGGATCAGCGTACTGACGCTGATCGCTTTGCTCGCGGTTTGGTGGGCTGTTACCGCCAGTGGCCTGATCGAACCGTTGTTCTTGCCACCGCCATCGGCCGTCCTGCAAAAAGGCTGGTTGCTGGCGACCACGGGTTATATGGACTCGACCCTCTGGCAGCATTTGGGCGCAAGCCTCAGCCGGATTGGTCTGGGCCTGGGCTTTGCAGTCCTGACCGCCGTGCCGGTCGGTATCGCCATCGGTCACAACCGCATCGCACGCGGCATTCTCGATCCGCTGATCGAGTTCTACCGGCCGATACCACCGTTGGCCTATCTGCCGTTGATCGTGATCTGGTGCGGCATCGGTGAGCTGTCCAAGGTGTTGCTGATCTATCTGGCGATCTTCGCCCCGATCGCCATCGCCACCGCGACTGGCGTACGCACCGTCGACCCCGCCAAATTGCGCGCCGCGCAGTCGTTGGGTGCAACCCGGGCCCAGCTGATCCGCCATGTGATTTTGCCGAGCGCGTTGCCGGACATTCTGACCGGCGTGCGCATTGGCTTGGGCGTGGGCTGGTCGACGCTGGTGGCTGCCGAGTTGATCGCCGCCACCAGCGGCCTGGGCTTCATGGTGCAGTCGGCCGCGCAATTT
Source organism: Pseudomonas sp. 05N432 (assembly GCF_056396945.1). Classification (NCBI taxonomy): domain Bacteria; kingdom Pseudomonadati; phylum Pseudomonadota; class Gammaproteobacteria; order Pseudomonadales; family Pseudomonadaceae; genus Pseudomonas; species Pseudomonas sp. 05N432. The sequence goes on from NZ_JBFTMM010000012.1 coordinate 86,982, forward strand.
CTGGTCACCGATGTGGTGGTGCTGGGGATTCTGGTGATCGCGCTGATCGCCTTCGCCATGGAAATGGGCCTGCGAGCGCTGCAACGCAAACTGGTGCCGTGGCATGGCCAGACGCACTGATTATTCATGTGGGAGCGAGCCTGCTCGCGAAGGYGGTTCATCAGTCAAAGCAAATTTGCCTGACACACCGCTTTCGCGAGCAGGCTCGCTCCCACAATCGGCACCCCGGATTGAAGAGAAAGCCATGAGCAGCCTGACCGTCACCCCACTCAGCACCGCCCTCGGTGCGCAGATCAGCGGCGTCGATATCTCCCAGCCGCTGAACCTCGAACAGCGCGACGCGATCGAGCAGGCACTGCTCAAGCACCAAGTGCTGTTCTTCCGCGAGCAGCCGATCAACCCACAGCAGCAAGCACGCTTTGCGGCGAATTTCGGCGACCTGCACATTCACCCGATCTATCCGAATGTGCCGGAACAGCCAGAAGTGTTGATCCTCGACACCGCCGAAACCGACGTACGCGACAACGCCGTGTGGCACACCGACGTGACTTTCCTGCCGACCCCGGCCCTTGGCGCGGTGCTCAGCGCCAAGCTGTTGCCGGAGTTTGGGGGCGACACCTTGTGGGCCAGCGGTATCGCGGCGTACGAGGCCCTTTCAGTGCCTCTGCAAAACCTGCTGCAAGGCCTGACCGCAACCCACGACTTCGTCAAATCCTTCCCGCTGGAACGCTTTGGAAACACGCCTGAAGCACTGGCTCAGTGGGAAGAAGCGCGCAAGAAAAATCCTCCACTGTCACATCCGGTGATCCGCACGCACCCGGTGAGCGGGCGCAAGTCGTTGTTCGTCAATGAAGGCTTCACGACGAAGATCAATGAGCTGTCGGAAACCGAAAGCGAGGCGATTCTGAAGCTGCTGTTCGCCCATGCTACGCGGCCGGAATTTACCATTCGCTGGCGTTGGCAGGAGAACGACGTGGCGTTCTGGGATAACCGCGTGACCCAGCATTTTGCGGTGGACGATTACCGACCGGCACGGCGGGTGATGCACCGGGCGACAGTGTTGGGGGATGTGCCGTTTTTCCGCTGAGCCACTGGCTTCTTTACTGCTTTTTTTGGCCCCATCGCGGGCAGGCTCGCTCCCACAGGGTTTTCGGTTGGCCACAGATTTGTGGTCAACCCCAATCCAATGTGGGCTTGCTCGCGAAAGCAATCTGACAGGCGCCAGAAGTTCCAGCGCCGGACACTTACTCCGCCGTCGACGGCTTCTCCCACAAATTGATCCCGCCCTCCTGGGCAAACCGGTCAATCTCTGCCAGTTCCTCAACGCTGAAGCTCAAGTTCTTCAATGCCCCGACGTTCTCGATAATCTGCTCCGGGCGGCTGGCACCGATCAGCGCCGAGGTCACTCGTGGGTCGCGCAGTGTCCAGGCCAGGGCCATTTGCGCCAGGCTTTGACCACGGCGTTTGGCGATTTCGTTGAGCGCGCGCACCAGGGCAATGTTGGCATCGGACAGGTGCGAGGCTTGCAACGAGTCACCGCCCGGACGATTGACCCGTGCATCTTTCGGTACGCCGTTGAGGTACTTGTCGGTCAACAACCCCTGAGCCAATGGCGTGAACGCAATCACGCCCGCGCCGAGTTCATCGGTGGCGTCCAGCAGGTCTTTTTCCACCCAGCGGTTGAGCAGGTTATAAGCCGGCTGGTGGATCAACAGCGGAACTTTCCACTCTTTCAGCAGTGCAGCCATTTCGCGGGTTTTCGCCCCGGAATACGACGAGATACCGATGTACAGCGCCTTGCCCTGCTGCACGGCAGTCGCCAATGCGCCAGCGGTTTCTTCCAGCGGAGTGTCCGGGTCGAAGCGGTGGGAGTAAAAAATGTCCACGTAGTCGACGCCCAGGCGTTGCAGACTCTGGTCGAGGCTGGCCAGCACGTATTTACGCGAGCCGCCACCCTGACCGTAAGGACCCGGCCACATGTCCCAACCGGCCTTGCTGGAGATGATCAACTCGTCGCGGTACTGCTTGAAATCTTCACGCAGCAAACGACCGAAATTGATCTCGGCACTGCCGTACGGTGGGCCGTAATTGTTGGCCAGGTCGAAGTGGTTAATGCCCAGGTCGAAGGCAGTACGCAGCAAGGATCGCTGGGTATCGATCGGCGTGCTGTCGCCGAAGTTGTGCCACAGGCCCAGCGACAGTGCCGGCAGCACCAGCCCGCTGCGACCGACGCGGCGGTAAGGAATGGAGTCGTAACGATCAGCAGCAGCGGTGTAAGTCATCGAGCCCTCTCTTGTTATGAGCGACGAAGTCGTCAGCGTTGCCCAGCATACGCTCAGGCAGCGCATTCAAAACGGGGAGTTCGACTAAATGCTGAAACGTTTCATATCCTTCTTGATTTTGGTCCTTACGCCGAATGTGTATTGAGGGTGGCGACCTTTGACCGCCACCTAATCCAGCGCCATTGTGCTGAACGACGCCTATGCTCGGTATGACAAACACCGGCTCAGGAGCACACATCATGCACACCACGATCATCATCACCTTCGGCCTGGTCTTGCTGGCGCTGATGCTGTTCATCGGTGAGAAGCTCGGCTTCAGCCGCCAGACCCTGACCTACAGTTTCGTCGTCCTGTGGCTGGCGCTGACGGTGATCAACGGCGCTATCGGCATGATCACCGCCGGGCAACCGCTAATCTCCGAATTGATGGTGGGCTTCATGGTGTTCAGCGTACCGGTGGCCGCTCTGGTGCTGTTCATGACCTTGAACATCGCCTGAGCAGCACCGGCCTCGGTCAGCGCACCAGATGCAGGAACTGCATGTGCCGCTCGTACTGATCAAGGATGTCGTTGATGATTTGCTCCTTGGTGTAGCCCACCAGATCGTAATCCTGACTGCCTTCGCTCAGGTGCACTTCAGCCCGGTAGTAGCGACGGTTGTTGAGCTCTTTGGAGCCCATCCCGCCACGGGCGAAGGACGGCGTGAAGTAACCGCGCATTTGCGCCTGGTAGATGAACGGAGGCTGATCGCCATGACCGATTTCCAGGCTGACGTTGTCGTTGGCCGGGTCCGGTTGGGTGACCACCTTCAAACCCTTTTCAGCGAACACCGCCGTCACTTCCTCAATCGCCGGACGCACCGTCGTGTCGAGGAAACGGTACACCTCGTCACGCGACGGGAAGTGCACGGCCTGGCTCAAGCGCTGACGCCAGCCACCCTTGCCACGCCGCGATGCCGAAACCGGCGCCAGCGAATGCAACTGGGCGATCTGCTTTTGCGATTCGAGGTAGAACGCCTTGTGGAGCCCCCACATCATCAGCAACAGAATCAGCGAGAACGGCAACGAGGTCAGTACCACCGCTGACTTCAACGAGTCGATGCTGCCAGCAAACAACAATGCACTGGTGACCAGCGCGGTCATCGCGCCCCAGAACACCCGCAGCCATTTCGGCCCGTCTTCATCGGCGTTACCGCCCTTGGCCGACAGCGTCGAGAGCACCACGGTGCCGGAGTCGGCCGAGGTAACGAAGAACACGAAGCTGATGAACACCGTGACGGCGATCACCGTTTTGCTCCATGGGTAAGTTTCCAGCAGCAGGTAGAGGGTCATCGACGGGTTCTCGATGGCCGACAGGCCAAGGGCACTCATGCCGTGGTTGAGCACCTGGTCGATGGCGCTGTTACCGAAGATCGACATCCACGCCAGGGTAAAACCGAGCGGAATCAACAGCACGCCGAAGACGAATTCGCGGATGGTCCGGCCACGGGAAATACGTGCGATGAACAGGCCCACGAACGGCGACCACGCGATCCACCACGCCCAGTAGAACACCGTCCAGCCGCCCAGCCAGTCGCTGGGTTTGTCGTAGGCGTAAAGGTCGAAACTCTTCATCGGCAAGGCGCCGAGGTAGTCGCCAAGGTTCTGGATCAGGGTGTTGAGCAGGTGCTGGGTAGGGCCAGCGAACAACACGAACAGCAACAGCGCGCAGGCCAGCAGCATGTTGATGTCGGACATCACCCGTACGCCTTTATCGACGCCGGCGACGGCGACGATGATCGCCGCGCCCATCATCAGCGTGATCAGGCCGACCTGAATCCACTGGGTGTGGGCAATGCCGAACAAGTAGTCGAGGCCGGAGTTGAGGTGCAACACGCCGAAGCCCATGTCGGCGCCCAGACCGAACACCGTGGCAATGATGCCGAAGCCATCCACCGCATAACCGATCGGGCCATTGATGCGTTTGCCGATCAGCGGATAAAGCGCCGAGCGCAAGGCCAGCGGCAAGTTATGCCGATAGGCAAAGTAGGCCAGCGCCATGCCGACAAACGCGAACACGCCCCAACCGTGCAGGCCCCAGTGCAGAAACAGCACCTGCATCGCCTGGCGTGCCGCATCCGCCGTGCCGGCCTCACCCTGCGGCGGTTGCAGCATGTGCGTCAGCGGTTCGGACACGCAGAAGAAGAACAGCGTGATGCTGATCCCGGCGGCAAACAGCATGCCGGCCCAGGACAGGTAACTGAATTCGGGCTCGTCGTGGTCGGCACCGAGCTTGATCTTGCCGTAGCCAGACAAGGCGGTGACCACCACGAAGACCAGATACAGGGTCATCGCCAGCATGTAGTACCAGCCGACCGTATTGGCTGCCCAGTTTTGCGCCGCCAGCAACCAGGCGCCGGACTCTTGCGGGAAAGCGATGACCACCAGGCCGAACAGTAAAATGAAGGTCGCCGCGAAGTAGAACACCGGCGGATTCATGCGGATCTGACCGCTTGGAGGGGTGAACGATGCACTCATGAAGCGTGCACCTCGAGGGGGTAAAACGTGGCTGTAAAAAACAGACTCAGCAAAGGCTAGCCTCCTGTTGTGAGCGGGCAGCGAACCACCGGTTTAACTTGAATGAACGTTCAAGTTAAACATGGATAGGCTGTGAGGACTAATCGCGAGGCTCGGCGGTATGTTTCGTACGCTAGCTCAAGGGTGGGTGTGACGCGGGGTTTGGAGGATTCGTTCAGTGGGAAATTGGCTGAATGCCATTATCTCGGTTCGGCTTGAAATCCAATCGCGAGCAGGCTCGCTCCCACAGGGTTCGTGTCGTTCACAACTTTGTGGGCTGACACAGATTCAATGTGGGAGCGAGCCTGCTCGCGATAGCGGAAGACCTGGCGGTGAAAGCCTCAGGGCTTACTTCTGCGTCCCGTCATCATGCTGCAAGTTGGCCTGGGTCAGGTTGCAACCGGCCGGTACGCTGCGAGTCAGCCAGACGTTACCGCCGATGGTCGAGCCCTTGCCGATGGTGATCCGTCCGAGGATGGTCGCGCCGGCATAGATCACCACATCGTCTTCAACGATCGGATGGCGCGGATGGCCCTTCTGCAACTGGCCGTCTTCATCGGCCGGGAAGCGTTTGGCGCCGAGGGTCACGGCCTGGTAGATGCGTACCCGCTCGCCGATGATCGCCGTTTCGCCGATCACCACGCCCGTGCCGTGGTCGATGAAGAAACTGCGGCCGATCTGCGCGCCCGGGTGAATGTCGATGCCGGTCGCCGAGTGCGCGATTTCCGCACTGATCCGCGCCAGCAATGGCAGCCCGGCGCGGTACAAATGGTGGGCCAGACGATGGTGAATCACCGCCAGAATCCCCGGATAGCACAGCAGCACTTCATCGACACTGCGTGCTGCCGGGTCACCGTGATACGCCGCCAGTACATCGGAATCCAACAGGCTGCGCAGACCTGGCAAGGCCAGGGCGAAATCCTGGATCAGGCTGATCGCCCGCGCCTCGACTTCGGTATCGACCTGGGCGCTTTGCCGTGCGACGTAGCGCAACTCCAGCCGCGCCTGAGCCAGCAGCGCATTCAGCGCCACATCCAGCGTATGCCCGACGTAGAAGTCTTCACTCTCCTCGCGCAGATCCACCGGGCCCAGGCGCATCGGGAACAACGCTCCACACAGTGCTTCGAGAATCTCCGCCATCGCCGCGCGCGATGGCAGCTCACGCCCGCCCTGCTCGCCGCTGATGCGACCGTTCTGCGCACGCCACTGGTCGCGGGCGGTGCGCAGTTGGCTGACGATGGTCTGTAATTGCCAATGGCTGGAACGCTGGCTCACGGTAAAACTCCTCACGTGCGGCGGCCGGACAGTAAGGCCGCCTGAACGGCATTCACTTTACGGTATGCGCTCAAAACGGAATTAAGAACGAATTGTGCTGTTCTCAGCACTTTTTGGCATAAGCGACATTGTCGGTTGCCCGAGCAAATCGGCCTGCCTATAGTCCAGTCATCTCCCACAACCCGTGCGGCCCCATGATCAAACAACAGCTGGCTCGTTTTAATCGTCTGGACCTTCTTGCCAATGCTACCGCTCTGGAAAAACTCGAACGCTTGTCGGCCTGGCTCGGGCGTGATGTCTACGTCAAACGTGACGACCTGACACCGTTGGCCATGGGTGGCAACAAGCTGCGCAAACTCGAATACCTTGCCGCCGACGCGCTCGCGCAAGGTGCCGATACGCTGATCACCGCTGGCGCCATCCAGTCCAACCACGTGCGCCAGACGGCAGCGCTTGCCGCCAAGCTGGGCCTGGGCTGCATCGCCTTGCTGGAAAATCCGATCGGCACTGATGACGCTAACTACCTGGGCAACGGCAATCGCCTGCTGCTGGACTTGTTCGATGCCAAGGTCGAGTTGGTAGAGAACCTCGATAACGCCGACCAACAGTTGCAGGCACTGGCCGAGCGTCTGCGCAGTAACGGCAAAAAACCTTATCTGGTGCCGATTGGCGGCTCCAACGCCTTGGGCGCGCTGGGCTATGTACGAGCCGGACTGGAGCTGGCCGGGCAAATCGAGGACAGCGGCCTGGAGTTCGCCGCCGTGGTGTTGGCTTCGGGCAGCGCCGGCACTCACAGCGGTCTGGCGTTGGCGCTGAGCGAAGTACTGCCGGACTTGCCGGTGATCGGCGTCACCGTTTCGCGCAGCGACGAAGACCAGCGGCCGAAAGTCCAGGGCCTGGCCGAGCGCACTGCCGAACTGCTGGGTGTGAACCTGCCGGCGAGTTTCAAGGTGCAATTGTGGGACGAGTATTTCGCTCCGCGTTACGGCGAGCCGAACGCCGGCACCCTGGCGGCCGTCAAGTTGCTGGCCAGCCAGGAAGGGCTGTTGCTCGACCCGGTCTACACTGGCAAGGCCATGGCCGGTTTGCTCGACGGTATCGGCCGGCAGCGCTTCAATGACGGCCCGATCATCTTCCTGCACACGGGCGGCGCGCCGGCGTTGTTTGCCTATAACTCGGCGTTTTGAGCCTGCCGGAAAAAGATCTTCTGTGGTGAGGGAGCAAGCTCCCTCACCAAAGGAATTACACGAAGCCTTTATATTCCAAAAAAGAATAACAAACTGAATTTATATTATTTTCACATCTAAAAGCCTCGTCATATAGTCCCGCCGCAGGCGCAATTGCCGCGAGACGCATACGCTGCTTTTAGGGCACGATGTTGCAGCCGTTCAATTCCCGGTTTTGCCTGCTTCTCCAAAAAAATGTCTTCCTAAAAAAACACAGGGGCTTGTCATGAATTTTTCCGCATTTCGTCGAAATCTGCTGGTGGGCTCGCTGGGCCTGGTACTCGGTGCTGGCCTGTTGGGGCAAGCGGTGGCCGGTGAGCAGCTGCAAAAAATCAAGGATGCCGGCGTGATCAACGTCGGCCTGGAAGGCACTTATCCACCGTTCAGTTTCGTCGATGCCAACGGCAAACTGGCCGGCTTCGAAGTGGAGTTCTCCGAAGCCCTGGCCAAAGAGCTGGGCGTGAAGGTCAAACTGCAACCGACCAAATGGGACGGCATCCTCGCGGCGCTGGAATCCAAGCGTCTGGACGCAGTGATCAACCAGGTGACGATCTCCGAAGAGCGCAAGAAGAAGTATGACTTCTCCGAGCCTTACACCGTTTCCGGGATTCAGGCGCTGGTGCTGACGAAGAAGGTTGCGGAGCTGAACATCAAGACCGCCGCCGACCTGACCGGCAAGAAAGTCGGCGTAGGCCTGGGCACCAACTATGAGCAGTGGGTAAAGGCCAATGTGCCAGGCGCTGAAGTCCGCACCTACGAAGATGATCCGACCAAGTTCCAGGACCTGCGCGTTGGCCGCACCGACGTCATTCTGATCGACCGCCTCGCCGCGCTGGAATACGCCAGGAAGGCCAAGGACACCACCGCCGCCGGCGAACCGTTCTCCCGTCAGGAAGCCGGCATTGCCCTGCGCAAAGGCGAGCCTGAGCTGCTGGCTGCGGTGAACAAGGCCATCGACAAGCTGCGTGCCGACGGTACGCTGAAAAAGCTTTCGGAAAAATACTTCAGCGCTGACGTCACCCAATAATGGAAGAAGCTTTCCAACTCGCGCTGGACTCCGCGCCCTTTTTGCTCAAGGGCGCGTATTTCACGGTCATCCTCAGCCTGGGCGGGATGTTCTTTGGTCTGTTGCTGGGGTTTAGCCTGGCCTTGATGCGCTTGTCGCGCTTCAAGCTGGTGAGCTGGATCGCTCGCATCTACGTGTCGTTCTTTCGCGGCACGCCGTTGCTGGTGCAACTGTTCGTGATCTATTACGGCTTGCCGCAATTGGGTATCGAACTCGATCCGCTGCCGGCTGCCTTGATCGGCTTCTCGCTGAACATGGCCGCCTACGCCTGCGAAATCCTCCGTGCCGCGATCAGTTCCATCGAACGCGGCCAGTGGGAAGCCGCTGCCAGTATCGGCATGACCCGCGCGCAAACCCTGCGCCGGGCCATCCTGCCGCAAGCTGCGCGAACGGCGTTGCCGCCACTGGGCAACAGCTTCATTTCGCTGGTCAAGGACACTGCGCTGGCGGCGACCATTCAGGTACCGGAACTGTTCCGTCAGGCGCAGCTGATCACCGCCCGCACCTTCGAAATTTTCACCATGTATCTTGCCGCCGCACTGATCTACTGGGTGCTTGCAACGGTGCTCTCGCACCTGCAAAACCAGTTGGAAGAGCGGGTCAATCGGCACGACCAGGAGTCCTGACCCCATGATTGTCGTGGAAAAACTGACAAAGCAGTTCAAGGGTCAAGTGGTGCTCAATGGCATCGATCTAAAGGTTGAAGAAGGCGAGGTGGTGGCGATCATCGGCCCTAGCGGCTCGGGCAAGACCACCTTCCTGCGTTGCCTGAACTTTCTTGAAGAACCCACCAGCGGCCGGATCAAGGTCGGCGACATCGAGATCGATGGCAGCCGCCCGCTGAACCAGCAGCAGAGCCTGGTGCGCCGGTTGCGCCAGCATGTCGGCTTCGTGTTTCAGAACTTCAATCTGTTCCCCCATCGTACGGCTCTGGAAAACGTCATCGAAGGCCCTTTGGTGGTGAAGAAAATGCCGAAGGATCAAGCGTTGGCGCTGGGCCGAAAACTTCTGGCCAAGGTCGGCCTGGCAGGCAAGGAAGACGCCTATCCGCGCAGACTGTCCGGTGGGCAGCAACAGCGCGTGGCAATCGCCCGGGCGCTGGCCATGGAGCCGGAAGTGATCCTCTTCGACGAGCCAACCTCGGCGCTCGATCCGGAACTGGTCGGCGAAGTGCTGGCGGCCATTCGCAGTCTGGCCGAAGAAAAACGCACCATGGTCATCGTTACCCACGAAATGAGTTTTGCTCGTGATGTGGCGAACCGGGTGGTGTTTTTCGACAAGGGCGTCATCGTCGAACAAGGTGAAGCGAAAGCGTTGTTTGCCAATCCAAAAGAAGAACGAACCCGGCAATTCCTCAATAAGTTTCTCAACTCCTGAAGTTGATAATCACCTTCAGAAACGTATTAACCACTGTCAACTTCCACGGACGGAAGTGACATTTACCACACGACTTTACTCGCCTAACCCACCTTCTACCGACGTCCATAATTAATTAATCACCCCAGTCGAAAGCGGTATATAGATACCTCCTGCAACATCCTCCCGCCACGTAACCTCCAACACCCTCAGATTGATCCAACGCCGAAAAACACTGGAAACACTGGCTCACAAATCGAGCACATCCAGGAAAAAGCCGAACAGCATGTCCATCGATCGCTAATTATAGGTAGGAAATATCTGAATAGCCTGGTATTCCCACGTTCTCAATTTGCGTCTATTGACACCCCGTCGACCACTCCCTTATCTAGGCGCTAACAGGTATTTCACAGTACTTGAATATAGTTAATCGCCTACTACCCTAACGCCTTCGACACTTCCGAAATGGACTTCGCTGCAATGTTTCAAGGAGAACACACATGACTTGTATGTCGAACAAAGTTGAACTGGCGGCTCCCGGCCTGACGCAATCGCCCGGCTCTGCCGTCAACATCACTTCCGCTGCTTACCTGCTGATCGAAATACCACCTTATGCCAGCATGGACGAAGGTGATCTGATCGAACTGTTCTGGGACAACTGCTATGTGGCCTCAAGGGTGCTCAACCGCGCAGATGTCGGTCAGCCACTCAACCTGCGGGTTCCCGAGAGTTTCATCCGCAATGGCAGCTCGCGTATCCACTACCGGCTCATGCAAGTCGGGCAAGGCCCGGCGCTGTCCGCGACGAAACGGGTCCAGGTCAAACTCGACTGCCCGGGTGGTCAGCCACACACCCTGTGCGCAGATGAAAACCAGCGTCTGGAGCCATTGGGTATTCCCGAGATGATTCGCCGTCACGGGGTCAATCCGAACCAGATCAAACGTGGTGTACCGCTGATCATCGAACCTTATCTGAACATGGCGGCCGATGATGAAATCACCCTGCGCTGGGGCGATGTGCGCATGGACTTGCCGAGGATCAAACCCGACGAAGTCGGCCACCCGATCAACGTCTGGGTGCCGTCGGCAGTGATTCTCGAGGCCGGTGAAGATAACCGGCTGGAAGTCACCTACTGCATCCTCGACCGCGTCGGTAACAACTCGCGCTGGGCGCCGGCGCGCACCTTGAAAGTCGGCTGCGCCAATCCCTACCTGAAAGTACCGGCCAGGAAGTGCTGAAGGCCCCCCTGAACCCTGCGATCGATGAGATCCCTGTAGCAGCTGGCGCAGCCTGCGTTCGGCTGCGCAGCAGTCGCAAAATCGGACACAACGTTTATTCAGATTAATCGCGATTTCAGGATTTACGACTGCTACGCAGCCGAACGCAGGCTTCGCCAGCTGCTACAGGGTTGCGTTACATCCGCCCATGCGAACAACCACAGGGGCTGATGACACCCTTCTATGCATATTCCTAAAAGTTAGTTTATTAATTTTTTATACGCGTTTAGGGTATATAAACCGGACCACCGGACTTTCTTGATTTTGATTTCGCCGCACGCTGCGGTTTATCCATGAGAGGTGAGGTAGGTATGGTCAGGAACATAATCACCCCGGTGCACATCGCCAGGGCATTGCGTGCAGCCAAGGAGCGGCGCTGATGTCTAATCTGGCAGATGCAAACGTTCAGAGTGATCTGGACATTCCCCCGCTGTTGTTGCCCGCGCACGTTTTGCGCAACGACGCACAAGCCCTCGAAGCAGCCCGTGAACTCGCTCAGGTCGCCCGCTTGCAAGCCGCGCGACGCGATCAACAGCGCAAGTTGCCCTGGGCGGAAATAGAACAGTTCACCCGCAGTGGCCTGGGCAGTATTGCCATTGGCAAAGCGTTCGGCGGCCCCGAGGTTTCATTCGTCACCATCGCCGAAGTCTTCGCGATCATTTCCGCGGCCGACCCGGCACTCGGGCAAATCCCGCAGAACCACTTCGGCATTCTCAACCTGCTCCAGCACACCGCCAACGAACGGCAAAAAGAGCAGCTGTTCCAGAGCGTGCTCGACGGTTGGCGGATCGGTAACGCAGGCCCCGAACGCGGCACCAAAAACACCCTGGAACTCAAGGCCCGCATCACCGCCGACGGTGATGGCTACGTCATCAATGGCCAGAAGTTTTACTCCACGGGCGCACTGTTCGCGCACTGGGTCGCGGTCAAGGCACTGAACGACGACGGCAAGCAAGTCATCGCCTTCGTCCGTCGCGGTACTCCGGGGCTGCGCATCGTCGACGACTGGTCGGGCTTCGGCCAACGCACCACGGCCAGCGGCACCGTGCTGTTGAACAATGTGCGGGTCGATGCCGATCTGGTGGTGGAAAACTGGCGGATCAACGACAGCCCGAACATCCAGGGCGCCGTGTCACAGCTGATTCAAGCCGCGATCGACGCCGGTATTGCCCGCGGCGCCATCGATGACGCCATCAGCTTCGTTCGCGAACGCGCACGGCCGTGGATCGACGCCAACGTCGAACGCGCCAGCGATGACCTCTACGTAATTGCCGACATCGGCAAACTGAAAATCGAGCTGCACGCCGCCGAAGCGCTGCTGCGCAAAGCCGGGAACGTGCTCGATCAAGTCAGCGCCGCGCCGGTCACCGCCGAGTCCGCTGCCCGCGCCTCGATTGCGGTCGCCGAGGCCAAGGTGCTGACCACCGAGATCTCGCTGCTGGCCAGCGAAAAGCTCTTCGAGCTGGCCGGCAGCCGCGCCACCCTCGCCGAGTTCAACCTCGATCGCCACTGGCGCAACGCCCGCGTGCACACCCTGCACGATCCGGTTCGCTGGAAGTACCACGCCGTGGGCACTTATCACCTGAACGGCACTTTACCCGCACGGCATTCCTGGATCTGAACGACCAGAACACTTTTGACCAGATCTCTGGAGAAACACATGACTCTTTCTCACCCCGTCGCGGTCATTACCAGCGATGAACAAGCCCTTGTCATCGCCAGCGACCTGGCTGAAGACTTCAAACGCGACAGCACCCTGCGCGACCGTGAACGACGCCTGCCCTACCCCGAACTGGAAGTCTTTTCGCGCTCCGGCCTGTGGGGCATCAGCGTGCCCAGGGAATACGGCGGTGCGGGGGTTTCCAACGTCACCCTGGCCAAAGTCATCGCACTGATCGCCCAGGCCGACGGTTCGCTGGGGCAGATCCCGCAGAACCACTTTTATGCCCTCGAAGTGCTGCGCGTAAACGGTACATCCGAGCAGAAAAAACGCCTGTACGCCGAAGTCCTCGCCGGTCAGCGCTTCGGCAATGCACTGGCCGAACTCGGGACCAAAACCGCTCATCACCGGGTCACCAGCCTGACTCCCGATGGCGACGGTTTTCGCATCAACGGCCGCAAGTTCTACGCCACCGGGGCGATTTACGCACAACGGATTCCGACCACGGTGGTCGATGAATACGGCGTCCAGCAACTGGCCTTCGTCCCGCGTGACAGCCAGGGCCTGACGGTCATCGATGACTGGAGCGGCTTCGGCCAACGCACCACCGGCAGCGGTTCGGTGGTGTTCGAAGACGTCTACGTCTCGGCAGACGACGTGATCCCGTTTCAAAGCGCCTTCGAACGTCCAACCCCGGTCGGCCCGTTGGCGCAGATTCTCCATGCAGCCATCGACACCGGCATCGCTCGCGCCGCGTATGAAGACGCGCTGCATTTCGTACGGAGCAAAACCCGCCCGTGGATCGACTCGGGCAATGACAACGCCACCGAAGACCCGCTGACAATCAAAAGCTTTGGCCACCTGAGCATTCGCCTGCACGCGACGGAAGCACTGCTGGAACGTGCAGGAGAATTCCTCGACCGCGCCCAGGCCGACACCAACGCAGAAACGATCGCGGCGGCCTCGATTGCCGTGGCCGAAGCGCGTGCCATCAGCACCGAGATCTCCCTGGCGGCCGGCAGCACGCTGTTCGAACTGGCCGGTAGCCAGGCCACCCTGGCCGAGCACGGGCTGGATCGTCACTGGCGCAACGCCCGCGTGCACACCCTGCACGACCCGGTGCGCTGGAAGTACCACGCGATTGGCAACTACTACCTCAACGATGAAAACCCGCCGCTGCGAGGGACTATTTGATGCCCTCGCCTCTGACAAAGAAAAAAAAGATCCTGCTCAATGCCTTCAACATGAACTGCATCGGGCACATCAACCATGGCCTGTGGACTCATCCACGGGACAACTCGACCCAGTACAAGTCCGTCGAGTACTGGACCGAGCTCGCGCAGTTGCTGGAGCGTGGCTTGTTCGACGGGCTGTTCATCGCCGACATCGTCGGGGTGTACGACGTCTATCAGCACTCGGTCGATGTAACGCTCAAGGAGTCGATCCAGTTGCCGGTCAACGACCCGCTGCTGCTGGTGTCGGCCATGGCCGCGGTAACCAGGAACCTCGGCTTCGGCCTGACCGCCAACCTGACCTATGAGCCGCCGTACCTGTTCGCCCGGCGTCTGTCGACCCTCGATCACCTGAGCCGTGGCCGGGTCGGCTGGAACATCGTCACCGGCTACCTCGACAGCGCTGCCAAGGCCATGGGCCTGAGCGAACAGGTCGAGCATGACCGGCGTTACGACCAGGCCGATGAGTACCTCCAGGTGCTGTACAAACTCTGGGAAGGCAGCTGGGAAAACGATGCGGTGATCAACGACCGCGAGCAACGGGTCTACGCCCAACCGGGCAAAGTGCACAAGGTCGAGCACCACGGCGAGTTCTATCAGGTCGAGGGTTATCACCTCTGCGAACCCTCGCCGCAGCGCACGCCGGTGCTGTTTCAGGCCGGCAGTTCGGATCGTGGCCTGGTGTTCGCCGGGCAACACGCCGAGTGCGTGTTCATCAGCGGCCAGAACAAGGCCTCGACCAAGGCACAGGTGGACAAGGTCCGCGCCAGCGCCGCCGCTGCCGGGCGCAACCCCGAGGACATCAAGGTCTTCATGGGGCTGAACGTGATCGTCGGTGCAACCGAGGAGCTGGCCTGGGCCAAGCACGCCGAGTACCTGAGCTACGCCAGCGCCGAGGCTGGGGTGGCGCATTTCTCGGCGTCCACCGGGATCGACTTTTCCGAATACGAACTCGATGAACCGATCCAGTACGTGAAAAGCAACGCCATCCAGTCCGCCACAAAAAACCTGCAAAACAACGACTGGACCCGACGCAAGTTGCTGGAGCAACACGCCTTGGGCGGCCGCTACATCACCGTGGTCGGTTCGCCTGAACAGGTCGCCGATGAGCTGGAATCCTGGATCACGGAAACCGACCTGGACGGCTTCAACCTGACCCGCATCGTCACCCCGGAAAGCTATGTCGATTTCATCGATCTGGTGATTCCCGAGCTGCAACGCCGCGGGTCGTACAAGACCGCTTATGACGAAGGCACCTTGCGCGAAAAGCTGTTTCACGCAGAGGCGTATTTGCCCAAGCAACACACTGGCTCTGCGTTCCGACGCTAAAAGCATCGCGAGCAGGCTCGCTCCCACAGGGGAACGCATTCCAACCGTGGGAGCGAGCCTGCTCGCGATGAGGCCCGACCAGACACCCCACATTTCATGCACTGACTGGAATAACCATCATGACCAAGAAGCTCTTAAAACACCCAGTCAAAGCACTGGCCCTGGCCCTCGGCCTCTTCAGCTCGGTAGCGTTTGCCACCGACGCACCGCTGAAAATCGGCACCACCGCCGCGTTCGCTATCCCATTGGAAGCAGCGGTCGAAGAGGCCGGCAAACAAGGCCTGAAGGTCGAGCTGGTGGAGTTCAGCGACTGGATCGCACCGAACGTCAGCCTGGCCTCGGGCGACATTGATGTGAACTACTTCCAGCACATTCCGTTTCTGGAAAACGCCAAGGCCGCTGCCGGGTTTGATCTGGTGCCGTTTGCGCCGGGCATCATCAACAACGTCGGCCTGTACTCGAAGAAATACAAAAGCTTCGACGAGCTTCCCGAGGGCGCCAGCGTGGCCATCGCCAACGACCCGATCAACAGCGGTCGCGGCTTGCAACTGCTGGCCAAGGCCGGGTTGATCAGCCTCAAACCGGGGGTGGGTTACAAGGCGACCGAAGACGACATCGTCGCCAACCCGAAAAAACTGAAAATCCTTCAGGTTGAAGCCGTGCAACTGGTGCGCGCGTATGACGACGCCGATCTGGTGCAGGGCTACCCGGCCTACATTCGTCTGGCCAAGACCTTCGATGCCGGCTCGGCGCTGCTGTTCGACGGCCTCGATCACAAGGAATACGTGATCCAGTTCGTGATCCAGCCAAAAAGCAAAACCGACCCGCGCCTGATCAAGTTCGTCGACATCTACCAGCATTCGCCGGTGGTTCGCGCCGCGCTGGATAAAGCCCACGGCAAGCTCTACCAAGCTGGCTGGGAAGGCTGACCATGAATGCCGCCAACGCCCAGCTTCAACTGCAAATCCCGCCGTCTCGCAGCGCTGAACAGACCGAACTGCACCCCGAGCTCAATCGCGCCCATGTACGCTTTATCGGCCTGGGCAAAACCTACAACGGCCAACAAGGCCCGGTCGCTGCGCTGCATGGCATTGACCTGGCGATCCAGCACGGTGAAGTGTTCGGCATCATCGGCCGCAGCGGTGCCGGCAAGTCCTCGCTGATCCGCACCATCAACCGCCTCGAACAACCGAGTACCGGTCGGGTGCTGATCGATCAGGTGGACATCGGCGAGTTCGATGAAGACCGTCTGGTGGCGCTGCGGCGGCGGATCGGCATGATCTTCCAGCACTTCAACCTGATGTCGGCCAAAACCGTGTGGCAGAACGTCGAGCTGCCGCTCAAGGTCGCGGGCGTGCCGAAAGCCGAGCGTGAACAGAAAGTTCGTGAGCTGCTGGAACTGGTCGGCCTGCAAGGCAAACACACGGCCTATCCGGCGCAGCTCTCGGGTGGGCAAAAACAGCGTGTCGGCATCGCCCGGGCGCTGGTGCACGACCCGGAGATTCTGCTTTGCGATGAGGCCACCTCGGCCCTCGACCCGGAAACCACGCAATCGATCCTCGGCCTGTTGCGCGAGATCAATCAGCGCCTCGGGCTGACGATCATTCTGATCACCCACGAAATGGCGGTAATCCGCGACATTTGTGATCGGGTGGTGGTGCTCGAACACGGACGAATCGTCGAGCAAGGACCGGTCTGGGAAGTGTTTGGCAACCCGCAGCACGAGGTCAGCAAAACCCTGCTGGCGCCTCTGCAACACGGCTTGCCGGAAGAACTGCAAAGCCGCTTGCAGGCGCAACCGCACTCGTCGGAATCCGCGGTAGTGCTGCGCTTGCAGTTCACCGGCAACAGCACTGATGAGCCCGACCTGGCGGCGCTGTTCAGTGCGCTCGGCGGTCGCGTGCGCTTGCTGCAAGGTGGCGTCGAACGGATTCAGGGCCACGCCCTTGGTCAATTGTTGTTGGCAGTAACCGGTTCGTCCTTGGACGCCGAAGAGTTGCGCCAGCGCGCCCGTCACTGGGCGCAACAGGTGGAGGTGCTGGGTTATGTGGTTTGATCGATTGTTGCAGGGCGTTATCGACACGTTTCTGATGGTCGGCGTATCGTCGTTGATCGCGTTGTTGGCGGGTATTCCGCTGGCGGTGATTCTGGTCACCAGCGCCAAGGGCGGCATCTATGAAGCGCCTGCGCTGAACCGTGCGCTGGGGGCCTTCGTCAACCTGTTCCGCTCGATCCCGTTCCTGATTCTGATGGTCGCGCTGATCCCCTTCACCCGCTTGATCGTCGGAACCACCTACGGCGTCTGGGCCGCCGTGGTGCCGCTGACCATCGCCGCCACGCCATTCTTTGCGCGCATCGCCGAGGTCAGCTTGCGCGAGGTCGACCACGGACTGATCGAGGCTGCCCAGGCCATGGGTTGCCGACGCTGGCATATCGTCTGGCATGTGTTGTTGCCCGAGGCGCTGCCGGGAATCGTCGGTGGTTTCACCATCACGCTGGTGACCATGATCAATTCCTCGGCGATGGCCGGAGCGATTGGTGCTGGTGGTTTGGGGGATATCGCGTACCGCTACGGGTATCAGCGGTTTGATAGCCAGATCATGCTGACGGTGATCGTGTTGCTGGTGATTCTGGTGGCGGTGATTCAGTTGGGAGGGGATCGGTTGGCGCGGGGGTTGAACAAGCGCTGAGTCTGCCTGAAGTGATGCGGCGCCAATAGAACTGCTATCGCGAGCGGGCTCGCTCCCACATTGGATACTCGGTGAACACGAAATTGTGGGGGTCGACACGGCCCAGTGTGGGAGCGAGCTTGCTCGCGATTGGCGGCGAAGCAGCCATCCTCGTCATGGCGTATATTCGGCGAACTCACCCTTTGCCTGCGCAGCCGCCATGAAACACACCCCCGACGACCTCAAACAGATCACCGCGACCACTCTTGGCCATTACGATCAGGTGGCGGAGAGTTTTCGTGAAGGCACACGCAACCACGATGTCAGCCAGAACGTCGACGCACTGTTGCGACATATTCGGGGCACGGCACCGTTCACCCTGCTCGATTTCGGCTGTGGCCCGGGCCGCGATCTGCAAACCTTCACCCGCATGGGCCACATCGCCATAGGCCTCGACGGTTCGGAGCGGTTCGCCCAGATGGCCCGCGAAGACAGCGGCTGTGAGGTCTGGCAGCAAGACTTTCTGAAGCTCGATCTGCCGACCGAACGCTTCGACGGGATCTTCGCCAACGCGGTGCTGTTTCATGTTCCTGTTCAGGAATTGCCTCGGGTGCTGAAGCAGTTGCACGGAGCGTTGAAGCCAGGCGGTGTGTTGTTCAGTTCGAATCCGCGCGGGGATAACCGCGAAGGCTGGAATGGCCCGCGCTTTGGGGCGTATCACGACCTGGCGGCGTGGCAAACGTTGCTGACAGCAGCGGGGTTTGTCGAGCTGGAGCATTACTACCGGCCGGCCGGGCTGCCACGTGATCAGCAGCCTTGGTTGGCGAGTGTCTGGCGTAAAGCCTCTTAGGCATAATCGTTCCCGCGCTCCATTCAGGTCGACAAGGAATTCCGGCGCAGCTCGGCCCTCAGCTCGTCTATGCGCTGGTGCAGCGCCTTGCCGAAGGCCTCGCAGCCAGCAGGGCAAAGAAACTCAGGCCAACGACGAACTTCCGTCCGGGACCGGCGTTGCACAGCAACAACCGCACACTTTTGAGGATCATCGTTCTGCCGACAATAAGGCACACTGCCGAGCAACACAGCAGGAGCTCCCGGATGCTCAAAACCCTAGCGGTGGCCAATTACCGCTCGATCAATAAATTGGTGATCCCGCTCGGGCGCCTGAATCTCATCACCGGGCCCAATGGCAGCGGCAAGTCCAACCTCTACCGCGCTCTGCGGCTATTGGCCGAAACCGCTCAGGGCGGCGTGGTCAACGCACTCGCGCGCGAGGGTGGGCTGGATTCGACCTTCTGGGCCGGGCCGGAAAACATCAGCCGGCGCATGCGCAACGGTGAGGTGGCAGTCGAAGCCAGCGTGCGCCGGTCGCCCAAGCGCTTGCGGCTGGGCTTTGCCGGTGAGGATTTCAGTTACGCAATTGCCCTTGGCCTGCCGGAACCGTCGCGCTCAGAATTTTCCCTGGACCCGGAAATCAAGCGTGAATGCATCTGGTCGGGGCCGCTGTACCGCCCGGCGAGTCTGCTGGTGAATCGTGCAGGGGCGGTGATTCGCTCGCGGGTCGAGCGCGATTGGGAGGTGCTGGCCCAGCACACACCGGCATTCGACAGCCTGTTCGATCAGGTCGGCAGCCTGCACGCCTCGCCAGAGGTATTGCAGTTGCGTGAGTTCATTCGCCGCTGGCGCTTTTACGATCACTTTCGCAGCGACGCCGAGGCGCCGGTTCGTCAACCACAACTGGGCACGCGCACGCCGGTGTTGCATCACRATGGCCGCGACCTGGCGGCAGCATTGCAAACCATCATGGAAATCGGTGATCCCGAGGCGCTGCACGCGGCGATCAGCGATGCATTCCCCGGCGCCCGACTGAACATCCAGCCGCTGCAAGGCGCGCGGTTTGCCATCGAGTTTTATCAGGAAGGATTACTGCGACCACTGTCCGCCGCCGAGCTGTCGGACGGGACCTTGCGCTACTTGCTGCTGATCGCCGCCCTGCTGACGCCAAGGCCGCCGACGCTGATGGTGCTCAACGAACCGGAAACCAGCCTGCACCCGGACCTGCTGCCGGCATTGGCGCGGCTGATCATCCGCGCTTCGGAGCAGTGCCAGGTGTGGGTGGTGTCCCACGCCAGCCGCTTGATCGCAGCATTGCAGCAAGCCCCCGAATGCAACGCCATCGTGCTGGAGAAAAATTTCGGCCAGACGGGGATCGTCGGCCAGGGGATGCTGGACGAACCTGCGTGGAACTGGCCGGATTGATTGACGACTGGCAAACCCCATCGCGAGCAGGCTCGCTCCCACACTGATCTGCACTGAACACAAAACTAAGTGCCCACCGACGATCCCCTGTGGGAGCGAGCCTGCTCGCGATGGCGACCGTAAGATCACTACAAAGGCCCGGAATTACCCCTGCCACTTCCCGCCTTCGACAATCACGCTCTCAGGCTGGGTATCATCGCTCAGCTCTTTACGCACGTACTGGTCGTAAAGCTTGAGCAGGTATTTGTCTTCACCCAGCTTCGCCAGCTCGGCGTTGACCCAGTCACGCAGCTCGATGTTGCCCTTCTTCACCGCAGGCGCAATCGGGGCCTCGGCCCCCAGGGTTTCGGTCAGCACGCGGTAGCCCGGGTTCTGCTTGGCCCAGCTGAACAGCACCAGATTGTCTTGCGCGTATGCATCGCCGCGACCGCTGGCCAGGGCTTGCAGCGACTCGGAGTTTTTCTCGAACTTCAGCAGCTTCCAGTCCGGGTGGTTCCTGGTCAGCCAGATATCGGCAGTGGTGCCGGTGGTGACGATAGTGGTGCGGGTGGCCAGGTCATCAAGGCTTTTGACCGAACTTGCCTGCGGCACCAGCGCCTGCACCGCGACCTTGAGGTTCGGGTTGGTGAATTCCACCGCTTCCTTGCGCTCCGGGGTGACGGTCATGTTGGCGAGGATCAGGTCGACCTTGTCGCTTTGCAGGAACGGAATCCGACTCGCCGGCTCGACCGCGACGAACTCGACCTTGTTCTCGTCGCCCAGCAGGTCCTTGGCAAATTGACGGCCGATGTCGGTGTCAAACCCCACGTAGCGTCCGGCTTCATCGACGAAGCCGAACGGCGGTTTGTCGGTGAATACACCAACGATCAGCTTGTCCCGGGCTTTGATTTTTTCCAGGTAGCTGGCCGCCGGCGCCACGCTGGCAGTAGAGGCCGCAGGTTTGGCAGGCGCTTCGGATTTATTGCACCCGGCCAACAGCGCGAGGCCGAACAATGGGAGTAGCAGCAGTGAAGACTTGGCAGTTTTCATGACAGTTCCAATTCCTTTTCAAGAGTCTTTTTGGGCAGTGCTTCGACGTAGGAGAACTTCTCCAGGAACTGCTGCGCTCGTGCGGTTTGCGGGTTCGTAAAGAAAATCTCGGGAGGGTTTTGTTCGAGGATGCGCCCGGCGTCCATGAACACAATGCGGTCGGCCACCGCACGGGCGAAGGCCATTTCATGAGTCACGATCAACAGCGTCATGCCGTCGCGGGCCAGGCCCTGAATCACTTCCAGCACTTCCTTGACCATCTCCGGGTCAAGGGCCGCGGTGACTTCATCGAACAGCATCACCTGCGGGTTCATGCACAGTGAGCGGATGATGGCGATGCGTTGCTGCTGACCACCGGAAAGCTGGCGCGGGAAAGCCTCGCGCTTGTCCGCCAGGCCGACCCGTTCCAGCAGCGCCAACGCTTGCTCGCGAGCTTCGCGCGGTGGGCGTTTTTGCACCTTGAGCGGGCCGAGCAGGAGATTGTCGAGCACGCTCATGTGCGGAAACAGGTGATAACTCTGGAACACCATGCCGATCTGCTGGCGCACTTCGCGCCAATCGGTGGTCTTGTTCAGTAACTCGCGCCCGGCGAAACGCAACTCGCCGCTGTGGGCGACTTCCAGACCGTTGAGGCAACGCAGCAATGTGCTTTTGCCGCAGCCGCTGGGACCAAGAATGACGATCACCTCGCCGGTTTCGACGCTCAAGTCGATCCCGTTGAGGACCTGATGCTCACCGAAGAACTTGTTGAAACCCTTGAACTCGATCAATGCGCTCATGCTTGCGTCCAGCGCCGTTCCAGCACGCGGGAAGCGGCCGAGAGCGGGTAGCAGATAAAGAAGAAAAACAGGAATAACGCGCCGTAGATCAACACCGACTCGTAGGTACGCTCGATGATCTGCTGGCCAACCTTGATCACGTCGACCACGCCGATCAACACCGCCAGCGAGCTGGTCTTGATGATCCGCGTGTAGACGTTGATGGTCGGTGGCGTCATGCGTTTCAGTGCCTGGGGCAGCAACACGTAACCGAACAGCTGGGGGCCGGACAGCCCGATCGACAGCCCCGCTTCACGCTGGCCACGGGGCAAGGAATGCAGTGCGCCGCGCACCACTTCACCGACTTCACTGGCGCCCCACAACGACAGCACCAGCACCGCGCACCAGAAACTCGGCAAGCTCAGGCCGAAAAAGATCGGCAGACCGAAGAACAGCAAATACAGCCAGACCAGCACCGGGATTGCCCGGAACAGCTCCAGATAGACTCGCAGCAACGCGTTCAACCACTTCGAATTCAGACTGCACAGCACGCCGTAGAGCACTCCGCCCACGGTACTGATCGCGATACTCAAAAACGAAATCGACAAGGTTTGCGCAGCGCCTTTGCCTAACTGCGGCAAAGACACCCAAAGCAACTCAAGACCCGAACTGGCCATGCTGGAGCCTCCTTTCCAGGCGGCTGAGCAGCAGCGACAACGGCAAGAACAGCAACACGCAGGTCAGCGTCAGCACGGCGAGCATTTCGTAGGTTTTGTAGTACAGCGCGATGTAGCTCTTGGTGGTGTAGAGAATCTCCGGCACCGCCACCGCCGAGACCACGGTGGTTTCCTTGAGCAGGAAAATGAAGTTGGCAAACAGCGATGGCAGGCTGAGGATCCCCGCTTGCGGCAGGATCACGTAGCGCAGCAATTGCCAGCGAGACAAGCCGATGGAGCGCCCCGATTCCAGTTGCGCCGCAGGCACCGCTTCAACGCCGGCCCGCAACACTTCGGTGAGGTAGGCTCCGCCAAGAAAGGTCATGGTGATGATCGCCGCGGCAAAGCCGGAAACCTTCACCCCAAGCGCAGGTAACGCAAAGTAGACGAAGAACAGTTGAATCAGCAGCGGCGTGTTGCGCGCCAGCTCCACGTACAACGCCACCAGGCGCTGCAAGTACGGCGTGCGGAACACCAGGAGCGTCGCGTTGATCAGGGCGACCAGCAACGAAGTGCCGATGGCGATCAGACCGACCTGCAGCGTCACGCCTACGGCGCGCAGAAACGCCGGCAGGGTGCTGAGGATGAAAGCGTAATCGAACGTCATTGAAGATCCTGAACGCCGCAGGGTAAGCGACGGTGGCGCAGTCCATTGGGCTGTGGATAACAACCCGGCAGAGATCGACTTTAAAGGTATAAAAAGAAACTTTTAAATACCGATAAAGCATATTGATATCACGCAAAAAACTAATCGATGGATTGGCGGCGGCAGCGGGAGACAGCTATTTTCCTTTTCGCTGTAGGAGGGATCTTTTTTTCCGATTGCCCCTCCAAGGATGAGCAGCGTGCGGCCACACTCCCCCGGCCGAACCATCACAAGGACGATAAAATGGCAGACGTGAAAACACCCCAGCGGCTGGATCCGCAGGACATCGTGAAGTTATTGACGGCGTTACGCCGGGCGTTGAATACGCGGGGCTAGTTAGAGTGAGGGGTGATTTTCAGGCCAGACTCAATTCTTGAAATTGACTCCCTCAATAAAAAACGCCGACGCTATCGAAAGCCGCCGGCGTTGAAACCTCGAAGGGGTTTACCGCTCAATCAGAACGCCGGCAGTACCGCGCCGTTGTACTTCTTGGCGATGAATGCCTTCACTTCAGGGCTGGTCAGGGCCTTGGCCAGCTTCTGCATCGCTACGCTGTCCTTGTTGTCTGGACGCGCGACCAGGAAGTTCACGTAGGGCGAATCCGCACCTTCGATCACCAGTGCGTCTTTAGCCGGGTTCAAACCCGCTTCCAGCGCGTAGTTGGTGTTGATCATGTCCAGGTCGACCTGATCCAGCACACGCGGCAGCATCGCCGATTCCAGTTCCTTGAACTTGAAGTTGTGCGGGTTCTTGGCGATGTCTTTCGGAGTCGCCAGGGCGTTTTTCGGATCTTTCAATTCGATCAGGCCGGCTTTCTGCAACAGGATCAGCGCGCGGCCGCTGTTGCTGCCTTCGTTCGGGATAGCGATGGTTGCGCCGTCTTTCAGCTCAGCCAGGGTTTTGACTTTCTTCGAGTAGCCGCCGAACGGTTCAACATGGACGCCGATCACGGTCACCAGGTGAGTGCCTTTGCCTTCGTTGAAGCTTTTCAGGTACGGCAGGGTCTGGAAGTAGTTGGCGTCCAGACGCTTCTGATCGACCTGCACGTTCGGTTGTACGTAGTCGGTGAAGACCTTGATTTCCAGATCCACGCCTTCTTTGGCGAGGGTCGGTTTGATCAGCTCGAGGATCTCGGCGTGCGGCACCGGCGTTGCGGCAACCACCAGTTTCTCGCCAGCCTGGGCCAGGCCCGCAGTCAGGGCAGCCGCCAATGCGGTGAACAACAGAACCTTTTTCATGCAGTGTCCTTATTTGTCGTTATCGACAACGGCTAAAAAATGAAATGCCAGTGAAGGGCTATCGCTGGTGTGGTGCGGACGATACCGAGATTTTTTATTCCCGAACAATATCTTTTATTCACTTTCATATTCCATTTTTCTCACGTGACAATCACGAGCTCTGTAGCAGCTGGCGTAGCCTGCGCTCGGGCGCGCAGCGGCCGTCATCCAGACACCGCGACTCTTCAGCAAAAATGGTTTCAACCGTTTTACGCCTGCTTCGCAGCCGAACGCAGGCTACGCCAGCTGCTACAGGGTTTGCGTCAAGTTTTCGAGCAAACGTTTAAGCGCTGCGCGCTCGCCGGCAGAACCGGAGGTGATCACCTGCGTTGCCTCTCGCTCGATCAACTCCAATGGCGCAACCACCTGGGGCAAATTCAAATGCTCCGGAAGAATTTCCTCGCCACTGCTCACCAGCAAGGCAAAGTGAATGACGTTCTCCAGTTCACGGGTATTGCCCGGCCAGCTGTGCCGTTCCAGAACCTGCTGGGCCGCGTCGCTGATAAACGGCACCGGCAGGTCGAGGCGCTGGCTGTAGATACCGAGGAAATACTCGGCCAATGACTGAATGTCACCGACTCGCTCACGCAAGGCCGGCAATTCGAGCCGACCTTCGCTGAGGTAGTGGTAGAGCCGCTCATGGAATTTGCCAGCGGCCACGGCTTGCGCCAGATCGATGCTGGTCGCTGCCACCAGGCGCACATCCACCGGGCTCGGTTGCTGTGCACCGACGCGGGTGACTTCGTGATTTTCCAGCGCGGCGAGCAGCTTGATCTGAATCGGCAACGGCAAATCGCCGATTTCATCCAGGTACAACGTGCCGCCATTGGCCGAACCAAACCAGCCGGCGCGACTGCTGGCCGAACCACTGAAACTGCCGCCGGTATAACCGAACAACTCGGCATCGGCGTAGGTTGGACTGATAGCGCCGCAGTTGACCGATACGAACAGACCGCCGCGATCACTGGCTCGGTGAATGTGCCGTGCCAGCAGCTCTTTGCCGCTGCCGGTTTCACCGCGAATCAACACCGAGATCGAGCGCGGCGCCAGTTGCTCCAGCTCCTGGCGCAGCTGTCGCGAGCGCGGGTCGACAAACACCAGTGCCTTGGCGCGAATGCTCAACGGGCTTTTTTCAGCGTCGGGAAAGGTCAGCAAGGGCTGACCGAAAGACTCATGCAAACTCATGGCAGACTCCCGCCCAGAACCGCCGGGAGACGGGGGCGTTTAAATAATAAAGAGGTTCAAGCGCGGCGCAGGGCGTGATGTTCCATGCGGTTTTGCAGGCGATACAGGTAGGCAAAACCCTGCTCCCAACGATGGTGACCGGACTTCACGTTGATGTGCCCGGCACCCGCCAGAATCCCCGCTTCGGCGCCCCAGTTTCGTGCCAATTCAAGCGCCCGTGGAGCGCTGACAGCGGCATCGTTGTCGGAACTCACCACCTGGCTCGGGAACGGCAGCAGGTGCGTCGGAATCGGTGCAAAGTTACGCAACGCAGGCACGCAGGCCGGGCGCTCGACATCGGCAGGCGCCACCAGCAAGGCCCCGCGAACCTGACGCAACGCCTGCAACGGCGCAGTAGCCGCCCAATGGGCCACGGTGATGCAACCCAGGCTGTGGGCAATCAGGATCACCGGCGTGCTGTCGGCATCGATCGCTTCGGCCAGCGCCGCGACCCAATCCTCGCGACGCGGCGTCAGCCAGTCGGCCTGCTCCACCCGCGCGCTGTTCGGCAGGCTGTTCTGCCAATGGCTTTGCCAATGATCCTCTGGCGATCCTTGCCAGCCCGGCACAATCAGGTAGCGAATTGACTCGTTGCGCATGGGGAGCTCTCCTGTGCGTGTCTGTTCCTGGTCGAGTATAGGGAGGGGATTTATATTCGTTAAGGAATAAGAAGCTATTTATTAAGATCTATATCGAATATAAAACTGATATTCCTGTGGGAGCGAGCCTGCTCGCGATGGGGCCGTGCCAGTCAACATTGATGCCCGCTGACACTCCGCTATCGCGAGCAGGCTCGCTCCCACAGGGATTGTGTTTTGCTTTCAGAAAAAAAAGGGGCCGCACCCTGCCAAGGAGACGGCCCCGGAAATCGAAAATCTGTTAACCCGCGGTAATCGCCGACAGCTCGGCACTCTCAAATGTTTAACACGGACAGGTTGCGGTTCAATGAATCGATCTGCCTGCGCCTGCCCCCCCCACGACAGCTTCGATGGATGAATCATTGCTTCAATGGCTTATTTCCGAAAGTGATATTTTATGCTTTGCATAGATCAATACAGACTAACAAAGTCTGTATCTCCTACTAACCCTGGAATCAAAGGGCTACAGAGCAATACAGTGAATGCCACGCTTTTGCAGGCACTGAAACTACTCGGAGAACGCATGATTTTTCGAGAGAGAACAGGAGCGTTGCGACTATCCAAGCGGCAGGATCAAACATAAAAGCCAGGAAACCACGCCGACTAAAACAGCCAAAACCTATAAACGTCGACTGATTAAAAATCAAAAAACACAAACAAGCCGCCCGCACTTTTTACAGGCGGGCAGCCGGGAAGCATTGATCGTGAAGTTTATTGTTTGACGAACTCGCCAGCCAAGCCTACTACATCACCGTCGAAGTTATTGCGAGAACCAAAAGCCTTGAGTTTTGAGTAATTATGATCGGGCGAGAAGAGTGTCCACGCCTGATAACCAGTGCCATCGTTAAGGGCTGCGATCGTGATGATGGTTGGCTGGCCTGTGCTGTTCTGGAAGTGGTAGTGCCCAAAACTGATATCATAATTCACACCGTTCTGGCTCAATTTACCACTGAAGGATCCATTCGAATCATTGCCATCAGTAATAACCAGTTTGGCGCCAGCGTTGGCATTTACATAAGTTCCGTTAATACTCGACATGATAGATTTCCTTTGCCGTGAAATAAGCTTCATCCAATGAGTGCAAGTTCTCTCCTGAAAACTCACGAAAAAGAGCATGGCCGGATATTCATTTATTGTCCACGCGAAATCAGCCCGTGTTAGAACGAAAACGCTATAGTCACTGCACAAACTATTCATAACTTATTCTTCGAACACGTCCGCTTATTGCCGTTCGCGCTAAGCAATTAAACTTTAAAACGTCCATTAAACGTCATAACGACCAATCTACGCTTGGGCTTCCCGCACCGTCTCGGTTGACTGCTGCTCCTTGTGCACAAACCGGTTCGCCCGTCCAAACGTGCCGAAATCATTGAAGCGCACACCCATCTCACGCATCACCTTATGCGCCACCGGCACGGTCAGTTGGCGGATATAAAATGGCTCTTTGACCACAAAGTGATGGATGCCGTGGCTGCTGCCGAAGTTGAAGCAGAACGCCTGCAACGGCCACATCCACCAGGGATTCAGCACCTGGGTCTGCTGGATCACGTTACCCGGCTCGATGTCGYCGTAGTAGTGCATGTTCGAGCTGACGAAGTGCAGGCAAAAGGTGCGCAGCACGTTCGGGCCGATGATCACCACGGCGGCGATATCGATCACCTGCATCACCGACAGCGTGGTCGCCGACCACTCCACCGAGGAGCCCAGCAAAGACGCAATGCCGTTGGCCGCGTGGAAACCGAGAAACAGGTACCACGCGCTCCAGTGCACCAGCGCCAGTGGCGCGTAAACTTTCAAAGAGCGTTTGATGATGCTGAATTTATGCGCCCAGGTCTTGGCCCGCAGCATGCGGATAAACGCCGACATTACGTTGTCGCCGACCATCAGCAAACGCGCGATACCCCACGGCTCGCCATTGGTGATCGCACGCTCTTCCATGTCGGCTTCGCTGCCGGACACCTTGTGGTGGTTGAGGTGCAGATGACGGCGGATCCACGGGTTGATGGTGCTTGGCCGCGCCAGCCAGACCAGGCCCATCATCAGGTTGTGCGGCAGGCGTTGCTTGCGGAAATACATGCTGTGGATCAGGTCGTGTTCCAGCTCATGGGTCAGCGAGGCAAAAAACGCGTTCAGCAGCAAACACGCCCACCAGGCCATGTGTCCGGTCATGTAGAGCGCCGCCGAGCCGATCATCCCGGCCAGGGCGAAGGCCAGAATGCCCACGCCCAAGGCGTCCTGATGATCGAGAATCGGATAGCGCTTGCGCAGTTCGACACCGCGGGCGAGCACCACTTCACGAATGTGTGCAGATCGTTGTTGTGCATTCAGGCGTTGAGGACTTGCAGAAGTACCGTACATGCTTCCATCCTTTAGTTATTGATGTTCACATCCTGCCCTGTGCGATTGCTTCGGGCGTTAGCTGTGAACGCCAACCTGTTGACCGGAAGCGCCAATCATCATGATTGAACCCACCTCCCTCGCCAGCTGGACCCGCGCTTTGCGCAAGCAACTCGACGCCCTCGGCCTCGACAGCAACGCGCTGTGCCTGCAAGCCGGGCTCGACCCGCAGCTGATGGACGACCCGAACGCCCGCTATCCGTTATCGGCCACGACCCGACTGTGGGAACTGGCGGTCGAAGTCAGCGGCGACCCGGCGATTGGTTTGCGGGTGTCGCGATTCGTCAGTCCGACCACCTTCCACGCGCTGGGTTATGCGTTGGTGGCCAGCGGCAGTCTGCGTGAGGTGTTCGAGCGCATCGTGCGGTATCACCAGGTGATCAGCGACGCCTTGGACCTCGAACTGACCCGTGGTGAAGATCGTTATTGCTTCACCCTCAAGGTGCCCGAAGGCAGCCCGGCGCCAGCACGGGAAGCGATCGACGCCTTCGCCGCGATCTACGTGCGCACCTGTCGCAACCGTCTGGGTCGGGACTACGCGCCGCTGGCGGTGTACCTGCGTCGCCCGGAACCGGCCGACCCGAAACAATGGCACGCGGTGTTCCGCGCGCCGATCTTCTTTGCGGCTGATGAAGACCGGCTGGAGTTTTCCATCGAAGACTTCGAAAGCCATCTGGATGACGCCAACCCGGAACTCGCCGAACACAACGAAACCGTACTCAAGCGCGCACTGACGCAACTGCGCCTGCTGACCTGGGAGCGCAAGGTGCTCGATGCCATCGAAGCACAGCTGCCGGAAGGCGAACCCAGCGCCGAACGTATCGCCGAGACCTTGCACTTGAGTTTGCGCAGCTTGCAACGGCACCTGGCGGACGAAGGCTGCCGGTTCGATACGTTGCTCAATGAGTGTCGTGAAAATCTGGCGCTGCTGCACTTGCGAGACCCGCAATGTTCGCTGAGCGAAATCAGCTACCTGCTCGGATTCGCCGATACCAGCAGCTTCAGCCGCGCCTTCAAACGCTGGACCGGAATGACGCCGGGGCAGTTTCGCGATGGGCTGCGGTAAAGCGTCGGGACTTGCGCCGCTTTTGCCGGCCTCATCGCGAGCAGGCTCGCTCCCACAGGAATAGCGTCAACTTTGTGGGAGCGAGCCTGCTCGCGATAGCAATTGAACAGGCACTAGAAAACCATCGCTCTCTCAGCGCCCCCGATCACGACGCAGCAACTTGCGCACCCGCGCCACCAACTCACGCACGGCGAACGGTTTGAGCAGGTAGTCATCCTCATGCAGCTCCAACCCGCGCAGCCGGTCTTCAATGCCATCCGTGGTGGTCAGGAACAGCACCGGCGTTGCACCGAGCTGGCGGATCTGTTGCAACAGCTGCCAGCCGTTGAGGCCGGGCAACATCACATCAAGAATGATCAGATCGTACTCACCCGCTTCGATGAAGCGTCGCCCGGCCATGCCGTTGTCCGCCACATCCACCGCATAACCGGCTTCGCTCAGGCCCCGGGCCAGAAGCTTCGCGGTCTCGGGTTCGTCTTCCACTAACAGCAAACGCATGGCACACCTCGAATAATCATCACCACAGGCTAGGCGCCTTGGTGCACAAAGCCCATCACTAACGGTTATTTCGGATGAGACGGCCGACTCAGACGCTCGCCATCGCCCGCAACCGCCCTGCATCGAGGATCTCGATTTCGCCATAACTCAGGCTGAGAATGCCCTGGCCCTCCAGGTCCTTGAGGATCTGGTTGGTGGTCTGACGCGACAGCGAAAGCAACAACGCCAACTGCTCCTGCGGCAGCTGCAAGGTACGCCGTGCCGGTTCGATTTCACCGTAGCCGTCGGCGATCATCAGCAAGCGGTGCGCCACGCGGGCCGGGGCCGGCAGCAAGGTAAGCTGTTCGAGATTGATGAACGTCAGGCGCAATTTATGGCTCATCAGCAAGGCCAGCTGTCGCCAATAGTGTGGCTGTTCTTCGAGCATACCGAGCAGCGCTGCCTGCGGTATGTGCAACAGAATGCAGTGGCCCACGCCATAGGCGTCGTGGGTGCGTGGCTGGCCATCGAACAGACTGATTTCACCGAACCAGTGCGGCGGCTCGATCAGGCTCAACAACGCTTCCTTGCCCTGCTCGCTCACGGCGCCCACGCGCATCGCACCTTCGAGCACCGCGTACAGACCACACGGCGGATCGCCGCGCTTGAACAGCCGTTGCCCCGGCGACAACCGCCGCACGCGGGCCAGGGACAGCAGACTATCCTGTAACAAGGGCGGCAAATGGCTGAACCATTGCCCCTTCATCAGGCGTGACCGCCAGGCCTGCATATCCATGAAAACTCCAAGATGATTGTCGTCTGGCTGACAGAGCAACGACGGACCGCAGGGCATGATCGAGATCCCTACAGGAGGAATAACAATGAAAAGCCTCGTTGACCACCTCAGTCAATACGCCGCGTACCACCGTGACCCGCGCAACATCGCCAGCCACTTCATTGGCATTCCGCTGATCGTGGTCGCCGTCGCGGTGTTGCTGTCACGGCCAGGATGGCCGGTGGCCGGGCTCTGGCTGTCTCCTGCGGTGCTATTGGCGCTGGCGTCGGCGTGGTTCTATTTGCGCCTTGAAGTACGCCTTGGCGTGGTGATGACGGTGCTGCTGGGCCTGTCCGTTTGGCTAGGCCAGATTCTCGCGGCGCACAGCACCTTGCTCTGGTTGAGCAGTGGCATCGCGATGTTTGTGGTCGGCTGGGCGATCCAGTTTGTCGGCCATCACTACGAAGGACGCAAGCCGGCGTTTGTCGATGATGTGACGGGATTGATCGTCGGGCCGTTGTTTGTGGTGGCGGAATTGGCGTTTTTGCTGGGGTTGCGGCGTGAGCTGAAAGAGCAGATCGAGGCGCGGGCTGGTGGAGTGCGGATCAATCGGAAACGTGCTGCGGCGTAGGACGCCATCACGAGCAGGCTCGCTCCCACAGGGTTTTCGGTTGACCACAGGATTTGTGGTCAGCACCGGTCCATTGTGGGAGCGAGCCTGCTCCGGGCGGCGTTCCGACGATGCTTTTAGAGGTTGGCGACTTTCTGCCAGACCTTGGGCTTGAAGAACAGCGTCTCGCCCTTGGCCAGCCCGGTCAGGCTGTCGTGATCCTTCACCACTTCCGCTTCGATCAGTTCGCTCTGACCTTCGACCTTCAAGGTGATGCGGGTGGTCGCACCCAGCGGGCGGATATCACGTACTTGCGCCGCGTGGTGATCCGCAAGCTCGGTGCGCGACAGCGACACTTCATGAGGGCGGAACAGCACGTGATTGTCGTCGCCCAGGTGCAGACGGTTCGAATCACCGAGGAAGTGGTAGACGAAATCGCTGGCCGGGTTTTCGTAGACGTCGCCCGGTGAACCGATCTGCTCGATCACCCCCTTGTTCATCACCACGATGCGGTCGGCCACTTCCATCGCCTCTTCCTGGTCGTGGGTCACGAACACCGAGGTCAGGTTGATGTCTTCGTGCAACCGCGCCAGCCAGCGTCGCAGTTCTTTACGGACCTTGGCATCCAGCGCGCCAAAGGGTTCGTCGAGCAGCAAGACTTTCGGCTCGACCGCCAAGGCACGGGCCAAGGCGATGCGCTGACGCTGACCACCAGAGAGTTGTTCCGGGTAGCGATCCGACAGCCAATCCAGTTGCACCATGTTCAGCAGCTCATGGACTTTGACCGCGATCTGGCTTTCGCTCGGACGCTGGTTTTTCGGTTTCATGCGCAGGCCGAACGCAACGTTGTCGAACACCGTCATGTGGCGAAACAAGGCGTAGTGTTGAAACACGAAACCGACGTTGCGATCACGCACGTCGTGGCCGGAGACGTCTTCGCCATGGAACACGATGCTACCGGCGTCCGGGGTTTCCAGGCCGGCGATGATCCGCAGCAAAGTGGTTTTGCCGCAGCCGGACGGGCCGAGCAAGGCCACCAGCTCGCCGCTCTGGATGTCCAGGTTGATACTGTTCAGCGCCTTGAACGCGTTGAAGTTCTTGCTGACGTTACGGACTTCGATCGACATGAGTTATTCCTCCGCGGCGCTGGCGCGCAGGCGGTTAATACGGTTTTCGCTCCACTGCTTGAGCAGCAGGATGAAGAGCGCCAGGATCAGCAACAGGCTCGCAACGGCAAACGCGGCGACATGGTTGTATTCGTTGTAGAGGATCTCGACGTGCAGCGGCAGGGTGTTGGTCACCCCGCGAATGTGCCCGGATACCACTGACACCGCACCAAATTCACCCATCGCCCGCGCGGTACACAGCACCACGCCATAGATCAGGCCCCACTTGATGTTCGGCACCGTCACGTGCCAGAACATCTGCCAACCGTTGGCACCCAGCAGCCGCGCGGCTTCCTCTTCTTGCGTGCCCTGCTCCTGCATCAGCGGGATCAGCTCACGCGCAACAAACGGCACGGTGACGAAAATCGTCGCCAGCACGATGCCCGGCAGGGCGAAGACGATCTGGATATCGTGGTCCTGCAGCCATGGGCCAAAAATCCCTTGGGCACCGAACATCAGCACGTAAACCAGACCGGCGATCACCGGCGACACCGAGAACGGCAAGTCGATCAGGGTCACCAGCATGCTCTTGCCACGGAACGAGTATTTGCTCACGCACCAGGCCGCGCTGACGCCGAACACCAGGTTCAACGGCACCGAAATCAACACCGCAATGACGGTCAGTTTCAGGGCCGACAGAGCATCCGGTTCAAAGATCGCGGTGAAGAACGCACCAAGACCAAGCTTCAGGCCCTGGGACACCACGATGAACAGCGGCAGCAACAGGAACAGCACAAAAATCAGCCAGCCGAGACCGATCAGAATCCGCCGAGAAACGGCGCTGCCACGACGGGCTGCGTTGGCCGAAGACGCGGCGGCAATAGACGATTGGGACATTTTTCGCGCCTCCTTATGGGGTTTCGATGCGCCGCTGCAACAAGTTGATCAGCAGCAACAGGACGAAGGAAACCACCAGCATCAGCACGCCAATGGAGGTAGCGCCGGTGTAATCGTATTGGTCGAGCTTGACCATGATCAGCAGCGGCAGGATTTCGGTTTTCATCGGCATGTTGCCGGCGATGAAAATCACCGAACCGTACTCACCGACGCCACGGGCAAACGCCAGGGCAAAACCGGTCAGCCAGGCAGGCAGCAACGCCGGCACCAGAATGTAGCGAAACACCTGCAATGGCTTGGCGCCCAGGCACGCGGCGGCCTCCTCGATTTCTCGCGGGATGTCGGCCAGTACCGGCTGCACCGTACGCACCACGAACGGCAGCGTGACGAAGGTCAGCGCCAGCGTGATGCCGAGCGGTGTGTAGGCGATCTTGAACCCCAGGTCCGCCGCGAACTGCCCGACCAGACCGGTCGGCGTGTACAGCGCGGTCAGTGCAATACCGGCCACGGCCGTCGGCAATGCAAACGGCAGATCGATCATCGCGTCGATGATCTTGCGTCCCGGGAAGGTGTAACGCACCAGCACCCAGGCCAGCAACGTGCCGATGATGCCATTGATGATCGCGGCATACAGCGCGGTGCCGAAACTGAGCTTCAATGCCGCCAGCACCCGTGGCGCCGAGATGATTGCCCAGAACTGATCCCAGGTGAGTTGAGCGGCATGCACGAACATCGCCGCCAAAGGTATGAGCACAATCAGACTGAGGTACACCAAGGTGTAGCCCAGCGTCAGCCCGAAGCCGGGTATGACGGGGGAGATACGACGCGACATAAAAGTCCCTGGTTGAGAACGCATCAATGTGGGAGCGAGCCTGCTCGCGAAAGCGGAGTATCAGACGACATGAATGTTGACTGATATCCCCCTCTTCGCGAGCAGGCTCGCTCCCACAGATATGTGCCTGAGCATCAGGCTAGTGGTGAGTCAGGTTACTGCGCCTGATAGATCTGGTCGAACACGCCACCGTCATTGAAGAATTTCGGTTGGGCGGATTTCCAGCCACCGAAATCCTTGTCGATGGTCACCAGCTCCAGGGTCGGGAACTGTTTGGCGTACTTGGCAGCCACGTCCTTGTCACGCGGGCGGTAGAAGTTTTTCGCAGCAATTTCCTGACCCGCCGGGCTGTACAAGTGCTTGAGGTAGGCTTCGGCGATTTGCTCGTTGCCCTTCTTCTCGGCGTTCTTGTCGACGACTGCGACCGGCGGTTCGGCGAGGATCGACAGCGAAGGCACGACGATGTCGAACTTGTCAGCGCCGCCCTGTTCTTTCAGCGCCAGGAAGGCTTCGTTTTCCCAGGCCAGCAACACATCACCCTGGCCGTTGTTGACGAAGGTAATGGTCGAACCGCGAGCACCAGTGTCGAGTACCGGGACGTGCTTGAACAGGGTCTGCACGTACTCTTTGGCCTTGGTTTCGTTACCGCCGTTGGCTTTCAGGCCATAGGCCCAGGCGGCGAGGAAATTCCAGCGCGCACCGCCGGAAGTTTTCGGGTTCGGGGTGATGACTTCAACACCGTTTTTTGTCAGGTCGCCCCAGTCCTTGATGCCTTTGGGATTGCCCTTGCGCACCAGGAACACGATGGTCGAGGTATACGGCGTGCTGGCGTCCGGCAGGCGTTTTTGCCAGTCGGCCGGCAGGGTCTTGCCGAGTTTGGCAATTTCGTCGATGTCACCGGCCAGGGCCAGGGTCACCACATCGGCCCGCAGACCATCAATCACCGCCCGGCCCTGTTTGCCCGAACCACCGTGAGATTGCTGGATCTTCACGTTGTCGCCAGCGTGGTCTTTCTTCCAGAAGTTGATGAACTCGGCGTTGTAGTCCTGATACAGCTCACGGGTCGGGTCGTACGACACGTTGAGCAGTTCATAATCCTTGGCAACCGCGGAACCGGCAAAAATGGCGCTGGCCAGAGCGGCCAAAGCGTAACGGCGAATCGACGACATGGTGCAGCTCCTGAATTCTTTTGTGTTGGCTGTTCTTATGGTTTTCCGGAATCGGGTTGCCGGTTCAAAGATCGCAGCCTTCGCCAGCGCCTACACCAATCCCCCCGTAGGAGCTGGCGGAGCCTGCGATCTTTTGATCTGTGCTTTAGCTCGGCTTGTTGCCCGGATTCTGCAAACGGAATTTCTCTTTGCGTTCGATCTGAACCACCTGCGCGTTGTGCACGGTGATCTCCACTGCCCCAAAGCGCAGATCGCGCAATGCGCTCTGGATCTCGCGCAAAATGGTGGCTTCGTCCTGGCCGTCAACGCTACGTAGAGATGCGCTCATGGTGCTGCTCCTTCAATGAGATGTGCCTGGCAGTGGCGGCACTGCTTACGGCGTGAGGGCAATAGTAGATAGGCGCAGATATTCTTAAAAATACTATTTAAGAATGTTTATATAACCTAAAGACATTATTTGACGTAGCAAGGGGTTGCGCGGAGGTTGAGCGCCGAAGATCAAAAGATCGCAGCCTGCGATCTTTTGATGTTTAACGAATGACGGGCGCCCGTGCCCAGTCCAGTTCGTGCGCCGGCATCGGTCGGCCAAACCAGTAACCCTGGCCCAGATCACAACCCTGCTCGAGCAAAAACGCCGCCTGCTCGACCTGCTCGATGCCTTCGGCGTGCACCTGCATGCCCATGCTTTGTGCAAGGGCGATGATCACTCGAGCAATCGCCGCATCGTCCTCATCTAACGGCAAGCCGGCGACAAATCCCTGGTCGATCTTGAGTTTCTGCACTGGCAGACGCTTGAGTCGCAGCAGCGACGAATAACCGGTACCAAAGTCATCAATGGCCAGCCGCACGCCCAGTTCACGCAGACGATGCATTTGTTCCAGCGCGACTTCCGGATCCTCCATCACCGCGCTTTCGGTCACTTCCAGTTCCAGGCACGCCGGGTCCAGTCCCGTGTCGTGCAGCACCTGGGCAACCCGCTCAAACAGTTCACGCCGGGCAAACAGGCGGGTAGAAACGTTCACCGCAATAAATGACAACACCACCCCGGCGTTCTGCCAGGCACACATCTGCTGACAGGCTTCTTGCATCACCCAGGCGTCAATCTCGGCGATCAACCCGGTGCGTTCGGCAATCGGAATGAACTCACCCGGCGGCACCAACCCGCGCTGCGGATGTTGCCAGCGAACCAGCGCTTCAACACCGATCAACTGGCTGGTTTTGAGGTCGTGCACCGGCTGGTAGTACACCCGCAATTCCTGCTGCTCCAGCGCGCGACGCAATTCGAAGGCCATCTCGACCCGGTGCTGGGCGTGGGCGGTCAACTCCTCGGTGTACAAGGCATAACCGTCGCGACCCGAGTTCTTGGCCTTGAACAACGCCGAATCGGCATTGCGCAGCAATTGTTCGGCGCTCAGCGCGTCGCTGGGGAACAGGCTGATACCGACACTGGCGTTGATGAACAACGGGTGAGCAGCGATGACAAACGGCTCTTTCAGACCCTCAATGATCCGCTGTGCCAACGCGGCCGCCTGCACCACTTGCGGACAGTGCTCGGCCAGCACGGCAAACTCGTCGCCGCCCAAACGCGCCAGCGTAAAACCGGGGCCAAACAGGCCTTGCAGGCGCACCGCCACCGCTTTGAGCAATTGATCGCCAACGTTATGCCCGAGGCTGTCGTTGATCATCTTGAAATGGTCCAGATCGATCATCAGCAACGCACACCCACGCTTGTGGATCTGTGCCGACGCCAGCGCCTGCTCGACGCGGTCGCTGAACAGCAGGCGATTGGGCAGGTCGGTCAGCGGGTCGTGGTGCGCCAGATGCGCGAGTTCGTGCTCGGAATTCTTGATCGCGCTGATATCGGAAAACACCGCCACATAGTGGCTGGGCTGACCGTGGTCATCGTGAATGACCCGGATGGTCTGCCATTGCGGATAAATTTCACCGCTTTTGCGCCGGTTCCAGATCTCGCCGCTCCATTCACGGGTGCGTTTCAGACTCTCGAACATTGCTTGATAGAAATCCGGCGGATGATGGCCGGACTTGAACAGGCTGGGACTCTGGCCCAACACCTCTTCGGCCTGATAACCGGTGATGTCCATAAAGGCCCGATTGACATGGACGATCACCCTCTGGCGATCAGTGACCAACACCCCTTCACGGGTGCAATCGAACACCGCCTGCGCCTGGCGCAATCGAGTGCGATCTTCGTGACGGTGGCGCAATTTGGCGCCGATCCCGAGAAAACACAGCAAATGCGCTCGGGCAATGAAGACAAATCCCGCGCTAAGCACCACCCAGACATAACCGTTGATCAGTTGCCATCGCTGAAGATCAGCAGATTCATCGAATAAATTGGTTAATAAATAACCAGTGAATTTCAGCCAAACGACAGAAAACACCAGGTAGAGCAGCGCTGCACGCAAGGCATCGCGATAAGAAGCAGACATTCGGTCGTCCATGGCCTTACAAAAAAGGTTGGAATTATAGATTAAAGAAACATCCCGCCACTCATATCTGAAAGCGCGACTGGTTTTATCTGTGTGCTGAGTGATAATGCGCCAGCTGTTTTTTTCTTTATCGAGGGCCATACAGCCTATGTGGTACGAAGGTTTACTCGGCTTGTCGCCCTGGCAACTGGTGGCAGTCACCCTGTTAATGACCCACATCACCATCGTGGGCGTCACGGTTTATCTGCATCGTTATTCAGCCCATCGCTCCCTTGAGCTCAATGCGGGTCTTAAACACTTTTTCCGTTTCTGGCTGTGGCTGACCACGGCGCAGAACACCCGCGAGTGGACTGCCATCCACCGCAAGCATCACGCCAAATGCGAAACCGTCGACGACCCGCACAGCCCGGTGATCAAAGGCCTGTCCACGGTCTTGCGCAAAGGTGCCGAGCTGTACCGCGCCGAAGCGGAGAACCCCGAAACCCTGCGCATTTACGGCAAGAACTGCCCTGAAGACTGGATCGAACGCAACCTCTACAGCCGTTATCCGCTGCTGGGTGTGGCGATCATGGCCGTCATCGACCTGCTGCTGTTCGGCACTATCGGCATCACCGTCTGGGCCATCCAGATGATGTGGATCCCGGTCTGGGCCGCTGGCGTGGTCAATGGCCTGGGCCATGCCGTTGGCTACCGCAACTTCGAATGCCGTGATGCGGCGACCAATCTGGTGCCCTGGGGCATTCTGATCGGCGGTGAAGAACTGCATAACAACCATCACACCTACCCTAACTCGGCAAAACTGTCGGTGAAGAAATGGGAATTCGACCTTGGCTGGGCGTGGATCCAGGTCTTCAGCTTCCTGCGCCTGGCCAAGGTTCAGCGGGTTGCGCCGATCGCCCACCGTGTCGAAGGCAAAGGCAGCCTGGACATGGACACCGCCATGGCGATCCTCAACAACCGCTTCCAGATCATGGCCCAGTACCGCAAGCTGGTGATCGGTCCGCTGGTCAAGCAAGAGCTGGCAAAGGTCGACCATTCGGTTCGCCACCAATTCCATCGCGCCAAGCGCCTGCTCTCGCGAGAAACCAGCCTGCTGGATGACAAGCACCATGTGCGCATCCAGACCATGCTCGAGCACAGCCACGCACTGAAGGTAATTTACGAGAAACGCCTGGCCTTGCAGCAGATCTGGATCAAGACCAGCTCAAATGGCCACGACATGCTGGCGGCCATCAAGGACTGGGTCCACGAAGCCGAAGCCAGCGGTATTCAATCGCTGCGCGACTTCGCCCACCAGTTGAAAACCTACTCCCTACGCCCCGCCTGACCCTGTGGCGAGCGAGCTTGCTCGCGCTCGAATGCAGAGCATTCGCAATCCTGGCGACACGTTTTAACTGACAAAACGCAGTCGCCAGATTGGGGCGGTATACCGCCCAGCGGGAGCAAGCTCCCTCGCCACAAAAAACGGGAACTAAGCTTCAAATCCCCTATCTCAAAGAGCACTTCGCCACCCAGGCGGGCTTTGTTGTGGCCGCTGTCGAACTCGCGGCACGCCCTTTGAGATTTGTGCCGATGGTCAATAAGAATCCAGAAGACCTGTCCCTCCCACAGTGGCCCGAGGCCGCGCAAACCCTGATGGCCTTGATGCATGCCCAGGGCGAGGTCGCGCGTCTGAGCGAACGTGAGCAGTTGTTCAGTTCGCTGCTGGTCAGCGTCAATGCCGTGCTCTGGGCGTTCAACTGGGAAACACGTCAGGTGCTGTATGTCAGCCCGGCCTATGAACGTATTTTCGGTCGCTCCGCCGGCCTGTTGCTGGCTGACTATCACCAATGGCGCGACAGCGTTTACCCGGACGATCTGGACTATGCCGAACGCAGCCTGGCCCAGGTGCTCGAAAAAGGTGCCGTTGAAGACCGCGAGTATCGAATCATCGCTGCCGACGGCCAGATGCGCTGGCTCAGCGACAAGTGCTTCATCAATCGTCAGGCCGAACCCGGGCAACCGCTGATCGTGGTCGGCTTCGCCGAGGACATTACCGAAAAGAAGCAGTTGGAAACCGAGCTGCAACGCCTCGCCACCACCGATGTGCTGACCCAAAGCAGCAACCGCCGACACTTCTTCGAATGCGCCAGCCGCGAGTTTGAACAGGCCCGCCTGCAAGGTTCACCGCTGGCGTTTCTGTTGCTGGATATCGATGACTTCAAACTCATCAACGACACGTACGGCCATCAGCAAGGCGACCAGGTGCTGCAACAGCTCGCTGAATGCGGGCGCGCGGCATTGCGCCGTGGTGACCTGTTCGGGCGCATTGGCGGTGAAGAGTTTGCAGCGGTATTCCCCGGCTGCGCGCCAGAGATGGCGAGACAGGTCGCCGAGCGCCTGCAACGGGAAATCCAGCGTTTGAGTTTCAGCCATGACGGGCAGACGTTTGGCATCACCATCAGCCAGGGCCTGACCAGCCTCACGGCTGAAGATGCGACCGTCGACAGCCTGTACGCCCGCGCCGATGCCGCGATGTATCGAGCCAAACGCCAGGGCAAGAACCGAATAGTCTCCGGCTGAAGCAAAATCCAGAGTCAACACAGAACTAATGTGGGAAGGGCCGGGCGACGTTCGCTTGCTCGCGAAGCTTTTGGCGGTCTTGAAGTCCTCTTCGCGAGCAAGCCCGCTCCCACAGGGTTTGTGTCAGGTTTACTTTTTGCGCAGGCGCATCAATTCCGGCAGGCCGATTTTGAGCAGACGCGCCGTTCGGCTTTTGGCCAGTTCTTCAACGCCTTCATGCTCGGTCAGGCGAGCGAGTTGCGCCGCCAGGTTCATCACCAGCGCTTCACGGGAATACACCCCGCCACCGAGCTGATAGACCGCCGCAATCAGCTCTCGCAACTCCAACGGAAGCCGCCAGCGAGTACGCAACGCCGAACCATAGGCCGCGCCAAATTCAGCCAGTGCGTCGCCGACTTCTTCCAGTTCGTCCAGTTCGCCCCCCGCCTGTTTCCACTCCTGCAAGCAACGCAACAGCGCCAGATCGCCGAGACGATGGAGCATGCCGGCGCAATAGCAACGCTCCTGATCGAGATCAAGCAAGCGCGCCAGGCTCCGTCCGTATTCTGCGGTGTGCAGTGACAGCTCCCAGTAGCGCTCGGCGTAATCGGCCAGGCACGGATCACTCAGCTTCGCACTGCGCTTGAGGGCCAGGCCAACGATCAGGTTCATGCTTTGTCCGGTGCCCAGGCGGTTCAAGGCCTGGGACACGGTCTGCACGGTATCGCCAAGGTGCTGCGAGGCGCTGTTGGCGGCGGCGATCAGCACCGCAGTGATCTGCGGGTCTGTGCGCACTTCTTCTTCCAGCAGCTTCAGATCGAGGCCATCGGGATTCAGGCTGCGCTTGACCGCCAGTTGCACGTCCGTGAGCAACGGCGCGCCGTCCGCCAACTCACGCCGACGCTCAAGGAAGGTCGACAAGGTCATGCCGGGCGCCAGCGTCGGAACGTCACAGGAAACCGTCTGGCCGGCACTCAGGAGCAAGTCCTGCAGGCGCTGAGTCAGACCTTCCATGTTCAGGGGCTTGGTCAGATAGGCCGTCGGGGCCAGCGGCAATACCTCGCGCACGCTGGCGCTGTCGTTACGGTTGCTCATCAAAATGAACGGCAACACCGGGTTACGCCGCCGCTGACGCACGCTGCGCAGCAAACCCAGGCCATCGACGCCGGAAAGCTCCCAATCGGCGATCACCAGGTCATAAGGATTTTCACTCAGCAGCTCCAGCGCCTGCTGGCCATCGCTGCACAGATCCAGTCGCGCATCGCAGCGCACGTGCAGCAACACCTGCTTGAGCAGGTCTCGAGACCAAGGGTCAGACTCAGCGATCAGCACTCGCGGTACAGCCGGTAAATCAACAGCGGTCATCAGTTCACTCCGAGGCAATACCTGCACCTTAGACAATGCTGGCCATTCGATACAGCGCAAAAGCCGCCGATGTGTTTCAAGTGACAAAAAAACCCGCCGAAGCGGGTTTTTTGTCGATCAGGTCACACTGGGCAATCAGAGCTCGGCGAAGCACTCTTCCATGATCGCCAGACCTTTATCCAGTTGCTCGTCTGGTGCAGTCAACGGCACCAGTACACGCAACACGTTGCCGTAAGTACCGCACGACAGCAGGATCAGCCCCTTGTCGCGCGCCTTGGCCACGACTTTGGCGACGGCGGCGGCGTTAGGCTTGTGGCTGTCGCCGTTTTCGAACAGTTCAACCGCGATCATCGCGCCCAGGGCACGCACGTCGCCGATCACCGGGTACTTGGCCTGGATGGCTTTGAGGCCAGTGACCAGACGCTCGCCGACTGCCTTGCAGCGATCCAGCAGGTGCTCTTCTTCGAACACTTCCATCACCGCCAGCGCAGCGGCGCAAGCGATCGGGCTACCGGCGTAAGTGCCGCCCAGGCCGCCTGGAGCGATAGCGTCCATGTATTCAGCCTTGCCGCACACACCG
This sequence comes from Pseudomonas sp. 05N432, assembly GCF_056396945.1. Taxonomy (NCBI): domain Bacteria; kingdom Pseudomonadati; phylum Pseudomonadota; class Gammaproteobacteria; order Pseudomonadales; family Pseudomonadaceae; genus Pseudomonas; species Pseudomonas sp. 05N432. The sequence goes on from NZ_JBFTMM010000012.1 coordinate 129,716, forward strand.
GCCAGCGGGAAGCCGCCAGCGATGGACTTGGCAAAGGTGGTCAGGTCGGCAGCGACGCCCATCTGTTCCATGGCGAAGAAGGTGCCGGTACGACCAGCGCCGGTTTGTACTTCGTCCGCGATCAACAGAATGCCGTGCTGGTCGCACAGGGCACGCAGACGCTTCATGAACTCTTTCGGCGCAACGTAGAAACCACCTTCGCCCTGAACCGGCTCGATGATGATGGCAGCGATGTCACGCGGCTCGGCGTCGTTCTTGAAGATGCGCTCGATGCTGGCGATCGAATCGTCGATGCTCACGCCATGCAGTTCGTTCGGGTACAGCGCGCGGAAGATGCCGCCTGGCATCAGGCCCATGCCGGCCGAGTAAGGCACGACTTTACCGGTCAGGCCCAGGGTCATCATGGTGCGACCGTGGTAAGCGCCGGTGAAGGCGATCACGCCGGCACGGCCAGTGGCAGCACGAGCGATCTTGATGGAGTTTTCCACGGCTTCGGAACCGGTGGTCACCAGCAGGGTTTTCTTGGCGAAATCACCTGGAACCTTGGCGTTGATTTTTTCGCACAGTTCTACGTACGGTTCGTAAGCCAGCACCTGGAAGCAGGTGTGAGTCAGCTTGTTCATCTGCTCGGTCACGGCCGCGATGACTTTCGGGTGCAGGTGACCGGTGTTCAGCACGGCAATACCGCCGGCGAAGTCGATGAACTCGCGACCTTCAACGTCGGTCACGGTGGCGTTCTTCGCATGGTCGGCGAAGATCGGGTGAATCTGGCCAACACCGCGTGGTACAGCGGCTTCACGGCGTTTCATCAGGGATGCGTTGGTCTTGCTCATAAAGTCCTCATTCACCGCTCATCGGGCGGCGTGGTCCAAGGAATACGTGGCGGGGAGGCAACTACGGCAGCATGCGATGATCGACTGCCACAGCTTTCCCGGCCACCGAGAAATAACGTTTGAAGCCCGCAAAGGGACAGCGCTCTCGTGCCCTTTGCGTTTAATTCCTTACCTGATCAGATGCCCAGGCAGAGGTATTTGATTTCCAGATAATCTTCGATGCCGTACTTGGAGCCTTCACGGCCCAGGCCCGAGGCCTTGATGCCGCCGAACGGCGCGACTTCGTTGGAGATCAACCCGGTGTTGACGCCGACCATGCCGTATTCCAGGGCCTCAGCCACACGGAACACACGGCCCAGGTCACGCGCATAGAAGTACGAGGCCAGGCCGAACTCGGTGTCGTTCGACATCGCGATCACTTCGGCTTCGTCTTTGAAGCGGAACAGTGGCGCCAATGGACCGAAGGTTTCTTCCTTGGCCACAGCAGCGCTTTTCGGCACGTTGGTCAGGATGGTCGGCTCGAAGAAGTTGCCTTCCATGACCTTGCCACCAGCCAGCAGGGTCGCGCCTTTGCTCAGGGCATCAGCAATGTGCTCCTGAACCTTGGCCACGGCTTTGCCGTCGATCAACGGGCCAGTGGTGGTGCCTTCTTCCAGACCGTTGCCGATCTTGAGTTTGGCCACGGCCACTTTGAGTTTTTCAGCGAACGCGTCGTACACCGAATCCTGAATGTACAGACGGTTGGCGCAGACGCAGGTCTGGCCGTTGTTGCGGTATTTGGAAATGATCGCGCCTTCGACGGCCTTATCCAGGTCCGCGTCGTCGAACACGATGAACGGAGCGTTGCCGCCCAGCTCGAGGGAGACTTTCTTGATGTCCTTGGCGCATTCAGCCATCAGCTGACGACCGATTTCGGTCGAGCCGGTGAAGGACAGCTTGCGCACGATCGGGTTGCTGGTCAGCTCGCTGCCGATGTCGCCGGCGCTACCGGTGACAACGCTCAGCACGCCTTTCGGGATACCGGCACGTTGGGCCAGCTCAGCCAGGGCGAAGGCCGAGTAAGGCGTTTGCGAAGCGGGCTTGAGCACCATGGTGCAGCCGGCGGCCAGGGCCGGGCCAGCTTTACGGGTGATCATGGCAGCCGGGAAGTTCCACGGAGTGATCGCAGCGGTCACGCCGATCGGCTGCTTGATCACGATCAGGCGCTTGTCTGGCTGGTGGCCCGGAATCACGTCACCGTAGATGCGCTTGGCTTCTTCGGCGAACCATTCGATGAAGGACGCGGCGTAAACGATTTCGCCCTTGGCTTCAGCCAATGGCTTGCCCTGCTCCAGAGTCATCAGGCGAGCCAGGTCGTCCTGGTTCTCAATGATCAGTTCGAACCAGCGACGCAGCTTGTTCGCGCGCTCTTTGGCGGTCAGTGCACGCCAGGCCGGCAGCGCTTTGTCAGCGGCTTCGATTGCACGGCGGGTTTCGGCAGCGCCCATTTTCGGCACGGAGCCCAGAATTTCGCCCGTTGCCGGGTTGGTGACGTTGATCGTCTGACCATTGTCCGCATCGACCCAGGCGCCATCAATGAAGGCTTGCTGGCGGAACAACAGGGTGTCTTTAAGCTGCATGTCGGCTTTCCTTAACAGCACCGCGCACGCGCGGAGCAAATTATGATTGTAGAAAGGCGCCTTGAAGGCTGCCGTCAGGGAAATCATTCACCGGGCTGAAGCACATAAATAGCGCACTATTGAAGCTCGTGCGGTTCAGCACCCAGACAAGAGCGTTTGAAATCTCAAACGAATCCTAGGATCAAAGGGGGTAAAGGACAATAGGCTGTTCGAAAAAAAGAACGAAAACGCCGCATTTGCCTTATTTTTCTGATCAACGTAGTAAACACCCGCTCGACGGGCGCGAAACATCAGGCTATTCAGCAGCATGGACGCCCGCAGCGCATATGAGTATCATGGCGCCCGCATTGCACCAGTAGCTCAGCTGGATAGAGTACTGCCCTCCGAAGGCAGGGGTCGTGGGTTCGAATCCCGCCTGGTGCACCATCTTCCTTCCCTTGTATGACAAGGGAATAGCGCTCCTGACAAAAACCTGTCCTGGTCCTGAACGTCGTTTTGCCACAAACCTGCCGCACTCACGGTGGCGGGAATGGTCGAAACGGCAACAATCAGGAATCGCGGCGAGTATCAGTGGGAAGCGCAAATCCACCGCAAGGGCTATCCAGCCCAAAGAAAAACCTTCGAAACCAAATCCGATGCCCAAGCCTGGGCGCGAATGATCGAAAGCGAAATCGACCGGGGTATCTTTGTCTCTTGTGTCGAGGCTGAACGCACCGCCTTTCATCAACTCATTGATCGTTACGTCTCCGCGGTCGCTCGTCACGGTTACCGGTTGAGTCTGCCACCAATCGCAGACGTACCAAGGTGTCCAGGAAAGCCGGGGCGATCCAGCATTCAGATAGTGCGAGGCCCAGATCAATTGCGGGTTTTCTTCCATCAGGTCGCGACCTGCCAGCAAAGTGGTGGTTTGCATCTTGGGTGCAGTATGTAGAGAATCCCCTTTCTGCTCGAAAGGATGCGTGCAATGAAGCCGAAGGGACTTTCCAATACATGACCCCGCACGGGATCGTCTTCAACGTCTCGCAGATCACCCTCACCGACAGCGAGCGCGGCCGCCTGCGCGAGCTTCATTTTGGCGAAGCGAAAAACGCTCACTATCAGGCCAACTGCAAGGTCGTAGAGGTGTACGACGAGATGCGATTGGCCCACAGCGCTCTTCCGAATCCCTGATCATCAAGACCTGAGTGGGGCTGCACATGTCCGAAATTACCCAGACGGTCATCGTCGTGGCGCAGGCCTTTCTACTTGATCGGTTTCTTAAGCCGTACCCGCTGCGCAAGTGGCTAGGGGTGACGCTGGTGGTGGCTGGCGCAATTGGCTGCGTTGCAGTGAGCCAGGCCCGGTTGCTGGGCTTTGACCTGGGATTGATGTCGGTCCTTGCCGTGCCGGTGGGCGCGGGGCTGTTCGTGACCAGGCGGCGGTTTGTGGAGGTTGGCTGAAGTGCATCATCCCTGGCTCGGCATCATCCACCAGCGCCTTGGCCAAAGCGATGTAAAAAGGGGCGCCTGCCTTCGATTGAAGCAGGCTGACTGCCGTAGGCCGATTGCTGCCGTTTTGGTGATGATCAATGCATTACAGGCGCAGCCCCCAAGAGCTAAGCGCTGCTCGCTGTGAACCGAGCTTCCGCCCACACCAGTTCACTTTCTCTGCGCTACCTACCCGCCTCGACATTGCGAATGCGATCGTCAAATGGCTCACGCCGCCATCGTTTACGCGCATGCAGATACGCAGCCAGGTCCCCATAACCCAGCTGACTGGCAATTTGCGCGCGGTTCTCACCCAGAAATTCAAGATGCTGTTCCAGCTCGGCCCTCACCAGGTCCAGCAGCAGGCGGAACGTCATGCCTTGCTCTTCCATGCGCCGGCGCAGGGTACGCGGGCTCTGGTGCAGCGCCTCTGCCTGATTTTCCAGGCTGGGTACCACGCCGCGCGCCAGGCTTTGTCGCATGCCGGCCGCGATTTTCCCGGTCCAGCCGTTGAGTTGGAGATGCCGGGCAATCCGTCGGTCCATCTCACTGCGCAACAACTCCGCCATCCCGTCGTGTCGCGTCAGCAGAGGTAACCGCAAGACGCTCGGGTCGTAATACAGGCAGTTATGCGCGCACTCGAACACGATGTTATCCCCGAACCATCGGGTGTATTCGGCGTGGTAGGTTGGTCGCGGATGGGCGAAGTGAGCCAGCACCGGCCGGACCGGTTCGCCCGTGGCTTTGCGCAGTTGGGTGACGGCCATCACGCAGTAATGTTCCACCACGTAGCGGGCCAGTTTGGCGGGTGCGTCGATACGCAGCTCTACGCCCAGGCCATGGGCATCATTGATCAGCTTGACGCTGTCCATGTCCGACGCCAGCCCCGCATAGTCACACCAGCACTGGATAGCTGCGCTGACGTCCGGGCAATACATGCAGATGTACGTCAGCTCGTGGCAGTCCTGCGGCGTGAACCCGGCGAACAGGTGCAGGCCAATGGCAGGATCTTGTTGTGCCGCCGCCGTCCACAATTGCTCAAGCTCAAGCAGGCTGTAATCGCCTCGGTTACTGCGTGTCTGCTTGTGCAGTACACGTTCCAGAACCTGTCCGAGCTGCCCTCGATGAAAGCGACGGGCTGGCTGATTGGCCTCTTCTCGAGTGATTTTGTCCATTTCGCACATGTTGTCCGGAAGGCTCATGGTTTCTTATTGCTCAGGCAATGCCCAAGTCGGGCCTGACTCGAGATTGCCATGAATACAATAATGCTCGCCAACAATCCAATTCTGGTCGTCGCCGGGATTTTTCTGGGTTTCATCCTGCTGGAAATCGCGTGCGCCTGTTTCCGCCAACCCAAAGGTCAGCGCCGCGATACGCTGATCGAGGTCATCGGTTCGTCGCTCCTGCTGGGTGTCACCTTTCCATTGGTGATGTTCCTCAGCAACCTGCTGCTCGGCAGTCTGGCTCCTCAACTCAAGAACAGCCTGGCCAATATTCACTGGGTGGCCGGCCTCGGGCTGTTTCTGCTGTTCGATGACTTGACCCAGTACTGGTGGCATCGCCTGACCCATCGGCTGCCGTTTCTCTATGCCCTGCATCGCGCTCACCATTCGGCGCCCTACATGAGCATTCGCATCGTTTATCGAAACAACAGCTTTTACTACCTGCTGATGCCAGGTATCTGGCTGTCCGGCGCCCTCATCTACCTGGGTCTGGCACCGGTTTACTACGGTTACCTGATCGTCAAGATGACGGTCATCTTCGCCGCGCACAGTTGCGTCGCCTGGGATGAAAAACTCTACCGCATTCCGGCCTTGCGTCCGCTGATGTGGGTCCTCGAACGAACCATTTCGACCCCCGCCACCCATGCGGCCCATCATGGTTTGAACGCCAATGACGGCGTAACCCACTACAAGGGAAACTTCGGTAACCTGTTGTTTTTCTGGGACGTGCTGTTCGGTACGGCCAAGATCACTCGGCGTCGCCCCTCAACCTATGGCATAGAGGATCTGCATCCGGTGACGTGGCAGCAGGAGTTGTTCTGGCCGCTGGTTCGTTCGCCAAAGCGAGTGCGGCAACACGATCTTTGAGTACTTCCCAGTGTCCACTTTTCATTTGGCCAACATGCCGGATCACACCGAGTGGTCGCTGGCTGATGACACAACACAGCCACGACCTGCCCTCGTGTCGTTTCCAGGCTGATTTCCTGGGTAGTTTCTTGAGTGGTTTCTTGGGTAGTCTGTGGTTTGGCGGCTGGCTTGTTAGCAAACAACGATCGCGCTGTATTCCCCACCCTGTTTTGAACCGATAAGGATTGGCCAATCGCCAAGTGAGTGATTTTTGCACGGACGTTTTTTAGTCGTACTCATCGCCTTGGGCTTGTTGGCGGGTTGCTCGACGACACCGCCAAGAGAGCAAAGCAACCTTTGCAGCATCTACCGCCAATACCCGGCCTGGTACGAAGATTCGCTGAAGATGGAGAAGGCCTGGGGCCTGCCGCCGCATGTGGCGATGGCGATCATCAAGCAGGAAAGCAGCTTTGTGCACGATGCCCTGCCCCCTCGCTACTACTTTTTGTGGGTTATTCCCTGGGGACGGGTCAGCTCGGCGTATGGCTATGCCCAGGCGCAGGATCCGGTGTGGAGCGAGTACAAGAGTGCGACCGGCAATGGCGGTTCGCGTGACAACTTTGACGACGCGATCATGTTCGTCGGCTGGTACGTCGCCGGCACTCAGCGTCAGTTGGGGGTTTCCAAGTGGGATGCCTACAGCCAGTACCTTGCCTACCACGAAGGACGTGGCGGGTTCAGTCGCCAGACCTATCTACAGAAACCCTGGCTGATGCAGGTCGCGCGCAAGGTCGAGCAACAGGCAAAAGATTATGGCTGGCAACTCCGGCAATGCAGGGGCGAGTTGGAGAGCAACCGCAGCTGGTGGTAGTCATGCCTTGGATGACTGCTCATCCACGACGTCCACCTCGGCAGGTTCCTCCTCGTCGTCATCCTCTTCATCGTCGTCGAGCAGAAAGTCCTTGCGCGCTTCAGTGATCGCCCGGCGCATGTCTTCGCCCTTGATCGGGCAGTTGAGCAATTGGGCAATGCGGTCAATTCGTTGTGTCACAGCTGGCCTCCAACGCACCAGTAATTGGCTTGATAGTGCTCGCTTTCAACGAACGACGCCAATGCCCTGAACACCCGGACCGCAATAGCCCTGTAAAACTTTCAGTCAAACCTTACCGCAGCTCACGTCACAGGCATCTGATCGTCATTTGCCGCCAACACCAACGCCTTCTGCTGCACCAGTGAGGCCGGCGGGTGCAACTGCTTCTGGAGCTCGGGATCGATGCGAAAGAAGCGTGGGACAACGTGGCTGACGTCGCCGTCTTCGTTGTTGTGGATCACCATGGTTCCCAGATCGCGCAGCTGAGCCAGATGCTCTTCGGTCAGGTTGAAGCTTATGCTCAAGCCTTTGTCATCGATCACCGGTGCCGGTAGACGACGCTGGGCGAAGCTTTTGCTCTTGCGGTGCTGGTAACGCGCCCAGGAGATCAGGACCACCGCGTTGAACAGCGCCACCCACAAGTAGATTTGCAGCGTGCCAAGGCCGTCGAGCATTGTCGATTCGATACGCAACCCTTCGTGGGTATCAAACAATGGCCAGAGGCCGCTTACCAGCAGGTACAGCAAGCCGACCCAGGCCAATACCGTGAAAAAGGCATCAATGACGACCAGAAATGGTCGTTGACGGGTTCTGATGATTTTCATTTGCTGAACTCCTCGTCATCGTCATCCTCATTCAGCGGCTTGATGCCACGGTCGGGACTGACCCAGCGCGCACGCTTCTGATGTTGGCCAAACAGCACTTTGGGGAAGCTGACCAGGGTGGTGAGCAAACTGATGAACCAGAACACCAGCGGGTACCAGACCACCCAGAACATGGTTTTCCACAGCCCGCGCTCGTAGCGACGGTCGATCAGGATGCTGACCGCGAACTGCAGCAAGCAGACCATCGCCAGCAACAGCCCGGTGAAAGCCGGCGGCAGCAAGTGGTGCACGGCAATGGCGGCCGGCATGTCGACGAACTTGCCCACGCCCCAGAAAATCACCGACAGAAAAAAGGTGAAGGCCCAGCCGGTGGACAGGCAGTACTCGAACAGCAGCGGCCAGAGGTAGCGATGGCGGTACTGCCAGATGCCGCGGATGTTTTTGAACAGCACCTCGGCGCCGCCCTGGGCCCAGCGCAAACGCTGCTTCCACAACCCGGACAGGGTTTCCGGCATCAGAATCCAGCACAGCGCGCGCGGCTCGTAGAAGATGCTCCAGTGATCCAGTTGCAGCTTCCAGCTGATGTCGATGTCTTCGGTGATCATGTCCGGGCTCCAATAGCCGACCCGATGCAACGCCGAACGACGGAACGCCACGATCACCCCGGACACGGTAAAAATCCGCCCGAAGACCCGTTGGGTGCGCTTGATCAAACCGATGATCGAAGAAAACTCGCCGACCTGAACACGCCCGACCAGCGTCGAACGGGTTCGAATCCGTGGGTTGCCGGTCACCGCGCCGAGTCGCGCGTTGTCGAGCATCGGCGCCACCAGATAGGCCGCCGTGTTCGGTGCGAGCAAGGCATCGCCGTCAATACACACCAGGTACTCACTGCGCGCGGCAATCGCGCCCATGCGCAAGGCCACCGCTTTACCCTGGTTTTCCGCCAGGTGCAGCACCCGCAAGCGTGGGTCTTCGGCAGCGAGGGCATCGAGCACAGCGGCGGTGTTGTCCTTGGAGCCGTCGTTGATCGCGATCACTTCGATGTTCGGGTAATGCTGACCCAGCGCGGCATGAATGGTATCGGCCGCGTTATCGCCCTCGTTGTAGCAAGGGATCAGGATCGAAATCAGCGGCTCACCCGCCAGCGGCGGCGGCAGCGTGTCGTCCGTCCACGGCCAGTGGCGCTCCCAGTGCAGCCAGAAATACAGGCCACCGGCGATCCACAGTCCGGACATGAACAGCGGATAGAAAAACACGAAGTCCATCAAGAATTGCCCGGTGACCAGAAAGATCAGCCCCAGGGGAATCCCCAGGACGATCGCCAGGACCAGCAGAGCTAGAAGTCTATCCAGCATGTTATGGATTCCACTTGTCGGAGAGCGCGGGACGCACGGTTTTCAGGTCCGGCTGGTTCTCAAGGAAGTTGTCCGGGTAGTAACCGAAACTGGTCGCTCCCTGGCGTTTGAGGCGACCCATCCAGTCAGTCAGTTGCCCGCCATCGATGTCGGCGCCGCTTTTCTTCGTCCAGTCCCGGGCCTGCAATTCGAACACCGTGCGCTCCAGTGCTCTCGGCCGGACCTTGACCGTGGCCACCAACTCTTCGAGCCATTCACCCGATTGCTTGAGGGGTTTACCTTCCATCAACGGCATTGCCATCGGTGCGGTCCAGTCATAGGTGCCGAGGAAGTCGTCGAGGTTCTGCGCGAACCAAGCCTCACTGGGCGGATTGAGCATCGGTTCGGCGAAGATGTTGCGCGCCGTCAGCACCTGTGGCCCACGAATGGCGCGAACCTTGGCGGTGAGCTCTTTGGTGAAGTCGATCAGGTAGCGACTCTTGAACCGAGTCCAGCGCTGCATCATCGCCGGATCATCGCGCAGGGCCGCCATTGACCCCGGCAAACCGTTGGCCGCATAGGTGCGCAAGGCTTCGGGACTGGCGTCCTCGAAGTCCGACAGCACTGCATCGTCGTGGTAGAGGATGCCGTCGACCGAGGTCAGACGCGCCACGTCCTCGTAGATTTCACCGATGATGCGCCGCACGGTCGGGTCGAACGGCGACAGCCGTCGATACTGTCCCGGGTCAACCGAGGTCTGGCCTGTGGCCGGGTCCCAACGGGTGACCCGGGGCAGTTTTGGATCGAGGGCAAAGCTGAGCACCGGCATCCAGGCAAAAACCTTGACGTGGGCGCGAGTACGCAACTGCCAGGCCACCCGGTCGAAGATGTCGGCGCGAACCGGAAGGTGGCGGTTCGGGAAGTACAACGAGTGCACCAGACCGTCGCCCTGTGGATCGGCGAAGGCTTGCAGGAACACGGTGTTGGCGCCCATGTCGGCCATGCGCTGGATCAGCTTGCCCAGATTGACTTCCTGCTGGGCCGGGTCCGGGTCATAAACGTTGTCCAGGTCGACATGCACCACGCGCATCGGTGAGCTGGACTGCACCGCGACGATGCTGTTGGCAAAGTGTTCGCCATCCGGGTCCGAGGCCACCAGGAAACGCGGGCTGCTCATCAGGTTGTCGAGTGCATCGAGCCCGTCATCCAGGGTCAGGRCCATCTGGTAACCCTGGGAATCGATCACCTGCAATGCGGTGCCATCGGCCGTGCCGTACGGCCAGACCCATACACGCGGGTTATAACCGGTAGCCTTGCGGATTTTTTCGGTAATGGTGACCACGTCCTTGCGCAGACGAGCCTGGAAATCCGCTTCCGACTCATAGCGACCGGTCGCAGCGTCATAACGACGAGTCGCCGCCGCCGGCTGCAGGTTGCCTTGCGGATTGGCCAGGATGCCTTTGTGGCTGGCGTCGGTGTGAGCGGCGATTTCCACCAGCCCGGACCTGGAAATTTCAGTGATCTGCGCCCAGGTCAAAAACTCCGAACGCGGTCGCATATCGCCTGCGAAGTCCACGAGCTTATCCGGTGGTGTATCGATCCAGGTACCGACGGGCGCCAGCAAGGCATGCCAGTTATAGGCCCGCAGCACCGGTAGCACACGGGTGTAGAAGCTCGAATAACCATCGTCGAAACTCAACAGAATGGCTTTGGCCGGCAGTTCGGCCCCCCCCTTGCGCGCGGCGATGATCTGATCGACGGTGACGGGTTTGTAGCCGTTCTCACGCAGCCACGCGAGCTGCTCGATCATCCGCTCGGTGCGCACCGCAACGACCGCCTGATCAGGGTCGCGATCTTCGACATCGTGATAGGCAATTCCCAACACATGGTTTTTCGGCCATGGCGTTTCATTGGCCGGCAGCGGTCGCTGTGCCGGTGGCACAAAGGTCGGGGCTTGCCGGGCGCAGGCGCTGATCAGCAAAACGCCTAGCAGAAGGATGCAACGGGTCATCAGAGGCATCTTCAAACTCTTCTAGAAACGGTAGGTAAGGTCGACGAGCAGACGCAGATCGGTTTCTCGATCGCCGTCGAAGGGCCGGTTGATCGCGCTCAGCGCGGCACCGACCTCGAACACATCATTCCAGCTCAAGCGCTGGCCGTAGCTGAGCAGGCCTACACCGCCAGTGGAGTAATCACGCTGGCTGTATGTACCGGCACCGACCTGGAACTGCTGACTCCACGAAGTTTCGTAGCGGTGATAGAGCACGTGATTGACGCTGACCGTCGGCAGGACGCTGAAGTCCGACTTAGGGTTGAAGTAGGGAACGTCCTCATTCTTGCTGTTGTGGCTGGTGCCGACCTCCAGACCGAGGTCGACCTGCACCCCCGGCGCGCTGTACACGCCTTCGCGTCCGGTCAGCAATGCTTCGAGACGATTGTTGCCATCGCTGAAGTGCGACGGGCTGACCGCCAGTTTCCACTCGCGGCTTTCGTTGGCGCGCCAGCGCAGGAAACCGCTGCCGCCGTTGGCGGTGACGTCACTGTTCAGTGCCCGCAGCGGCGTATTGGCCGAGAGGTAGTCGAGGCTGCCGCCATACTGCCAGGCATCATTGATGTCGCGGGCAATCGACAGGCGCGCGCCCTGTTTGTTGCCATAGCCGAAGTTGTGATTGGAGACTTGCGCTTCCAGTGTCATATCGCGGGTTCGGCGCTCGACACCAAGCCGTTCGACACGGTCACGACCGGTGCCTTCCTGGAAGTCACCAGTGGCATAACCGGCACCTGCAAACACACGCCAGTCCTCATCGATCGGTGGACTGTAAAGCGTGGTCTCAATGCCAAAGTCCTTGCTGCCAGCGACTGCACCGGCACCGTTGCTGCCACCGCCATAACTCTTGCCGCCATAGGTCGACACGCGCAGTTCGGCCATGTCGTGCACCTCACGCTGACGCTCCAAACGCTGCACTGCACGGTTGTCCGGGAATCGCGCAGCGACGTCATCGGTCAACGCATCGAGCTGGCGCCACTCCTGCAAATCCTGCGCGGTATGCCCTTGCGCGACTTCCAGACCGATATCTCGCGGCGCCATGCTCTCGGTTTCCTTGAGCAGATTTTCTGCACGGCGTGGCCAGGCACGCGCCAGGTAGACATTCGCCTGCGCCAGACGCAAACCGACGTTGCCCGGCGCTTGTTCGACCAAGGCATCCAGGCCTTGCTGGCTAGCGGGCAAGTTACCGCTATAGATGCCCGCCTGGGCGGCCAGTTGTTGCGCGTCCATCCATGAATCGTTGGGATTGCCGATCGGCAAACCTTTGAGCTCCACCCGCGAGCGCTGAGTCTTGGCCAGGTTTTCGGCGACGGTGCGTGCTTCCTGCGGTTTATCGCTTTCCATCAAGGCGTAGAACAGCGCCGTGGTGTCTTCTACCCGGTCAGCCGGGTCGGCGTCCGGTGCGACCAGCACTTGGCGATACAAGTCTGTCGCGACGTCCGGTTGACGTTGATCCAGATAGGAAGCCGCCACCCAGCGCATGGCGTAGGTTGGAATTTTCACGTTTTCAGCGAGCAGTTTCTGGTATTCGCCGATGACCTCAGCCGTGCGCGCGCGGGCCTTGAGTGCGCCCATGCGGTCGATGCGCCAACGAACCACGTCGTCGTGAGCCTGTGCATCCGGGGTCCAGGTCGCCAGCAACTGGTCGTAGTCGCTCAAGGCACGATCGGCGATGTCGTAACGTTCTTTTTCACTGCGCGTGGCAAATTCCGCCAGCCGCACGCGCTCTGCCGCCACATCACCTTCGAGGCGGCGCTGCGTCACCGGATCGATCAATCCCGGACGTTGACGGGCCAGACGCAAAGCCGGCTCTGGCAGCCGTGCGCGTTGCAGGGCGAAAACGTATTCGCGGGCGACGTCAGGTTTGCTCCCGGCGCGGATGAACGCCTGGTCGTATTCGAACAACGCGTCATAGGTCGCACCGGAACGGGTCAAGGCGTAGCCCAGCGCCAGGCGCCGGGCCGGATCGTCAGGTTTGGCCGCGACGAGAGCCTTGGCACGGTTGACAGCCTCGACGGGGTTTCCAGAATCAGCCTGGGTCATGGCCAGGCCGAGTTGCAGGTCAGCATTCGCAGGTTCGAGCGCCAGTGCCTTGCGGTAGAGCTCGGTGGCAGAGTCCCAGCGCTTGAGATTACGGTAGGCACGAGCGGTGGCGGTCAGCGCCTGAATCGGCAGCACCCGGTTGCGCCCCTGGGTTTCATAGACCTGAACCACTTCGGCGTCGAGACCCGCCCAACTGGCGATCTGCAAATGGTCGCTGACCTGGCCGGTGGTCACCTGGTTAGCAGGCACGTTGCGTAACAGCGTCAACACCGGTGCGTAGTTACCAGTACGCGCATCGCGAATCATTTGGTCGTAGGCGGTATCCGCGAACGCCAGACTCGGCCAAAGCAGTTGGCTGCACAAGGCCACGCGAATCAGAGGGCGCAAGCCAAGAACAATAAAAGGACGAGTAATACGTGGCATTCGTCAGCATCCTTACATGGCGAGCCGGAGTCTCATACCCCCCTTGCCTGGTTTGAAACGGGAAGTCGGGCAATCACCCGACAAGGTTTTGCAAACGCAGTATTTCACGCAAGGTTAGACCACTATCAGGAACACAACATTTATTCAGATTCAGTACAACGGCTTAACCCCCGTGCGCCCTACAGCCTTGATTTACGGGCACCAGACAGCAAAACGCCCAGCCAATCCGCAAGTTCGGAGGGCCGGGCGCTAGCTTGTAACCTGCGGTCTAGAGCGTTCGTTCAAGTCCAGCGGTGGGTCGTTTACTGGGGTACGCCAGCAGTGTTGAGCTTGCTCATCACGAAACCGACGAACTGTTCGACGGTCATCTTCTGGCCGTTGAAGTCCACCTGATTATTGGCGTAGTGCAGTTTGGAAACGATGTTGTTGCCGTCCAGCGTTGCCAGTTGCGTACCGACAGCCATGCTGCTGACCATGTCGCTGGTCGCAGTGGCTTGATCGGCAACGACCTTGATGTCGGTCTGGCCTTCCACCTGCGCCTGCACCGTCACCAGATCGGTGATCATCGGCTTGGAGATCTTCAGATTGAAGTCCAGCAGGGCAATCATTTGCTTGCCCAACTGGTCGGGTGGCAGGTCCAGCGATGTCGGCTTGGTCAGGTCAATCACCAGGCTGGCACGGCTTTCACCGTTCGGGGTGGTGAACGAAAAGTTCTCCAGCGCGACCTGTGGCTGGGCGGCCAGCAGTGTCTCCAGACTCGCCTTGACCTGTGCCTGTTCGGCGTCGGTCAGGTTCAGCTCGGGCGCCGGCTCACCCGCTGCGGCAGCGGCAGCGGCGGCCGCTTCGTAGGGCTGCAGTTTGTTCTGGTAGATCTGCACCAGCGACAGCGTCGACGGGATATCGAGGTTTTTCATGCTCCAGGCCATTTTCGCGGAGCCGAGGGGCTTGTCATTGAGGGCGATTTCGCCAATCTTGTAATCGGCACGCCCTGCCGCGTTGGTCCCGGACTCGGTGGTGGAACTCTTCATTTCAGCGTTCTTGAAGGTCATCACCGACTGTTTGTCGCCAAAGGTAGTCCTGGTGCTGGTCAGCTCGACGACGTTTTCCCCCAGGTAGTAGCCATAGCTGCTTTTGCTGAGGTTGCTGGCCAGGGTCAGGCCATTCAATTCGATTTTCACCGGGGACTGGTCTTCGGCAATGCTGGTCAGCGTGAGGCTGTCCATGTATCCGTCAGCCTTGACCTTCTGGGCCTGGGCGCTGGCCGACACGTCGAGGTTCAGCCCGGAAAACTTCAACGTGGACTTGTCGTCCAGTGCCGTTTCGACGGGCAGCAGTTCAAGGTTGCCGCTGGTGGCACGGTCATAGCCGATGTTGACCACCCCCTTGAGCGGGGACAGGTCCTTGGTGGCAGCGAACCACTTTTCGGTGGTTGGGGTCTTTTCCAGCGAGTAGTGACTCGTCGCCATGACCGGCAGCCATTTCAGCGACACCAGGCGCGAGAATGGCAGCGGGCCGTGTTCGATGTGGTCAACGAACAGCAGCTCTACGCCTTCGGGGTTCTCGCCGAACATTTCGCCCTGGCCCTTGAGGCGGTAGTGCGCGGTGCTGCTGAACAATTGGCGATCCAGCGACACCAGTTCCAGGGTCGCGGTGCCTTTGGAACCGACCATCGCCGTTTGCAGCTCTTTGTTGGCGTCAGCGATTGAGGTTTGCAGCACCCCTTCCAGCTTCGTACCGGTGTACCAGGCGCCGCCGGCGCTGATTGCACCGATGGCGACAACAATTCCCAGAAGCACGCCTGCTGATTTATTCATGAATGATCCGATCAATGTCCGTTGTTGAAAATGTGGTCGTCTTCCCTGAACCCTCGACGGGTTGCGGCTCGACTCCGCTAAAAGTGCGATGAGATTAGCATTAGCACCGCGGAGCGGCCCAATGATTAAAGGTGAAAGAGTGTCTATGGAGCGCGGGTGCGGGATTTTCGTTGATTACTCGATCGCCATCGCGAGCAAGCTCGCTCCCACAGGGGATTTGCGTTGATCACAGTTCCAATGTGGGAGCGAGCCTGCTCGCGATGACGGCAGTCCTGCCAACATCGAATCAGGAATACTGCACCTCTATCTCATCCAGCTGATGATCAAAGCTTTTCAGCCGTGCCGTCCATGTATAGACCAGCACTTCAAAATCCCGATTGATTACCGCGCCATTCGGTGAATCCGCGCGCGGGTCGCAAAAATCCAGTTGATAGCGTTCGCGGGCCATGGCGTTGGCCACGTCAGACAGTTCGCGGGCGTTGTTCAGCCAGTGCCAGCCTTCATCGGTGACCTGTTTGTCGAGGGCCAGGCATTGGGTCTTGAGTGCTTCGAGGCTTTTTTCCAGCGGGGTTCCGGTAAGTTCGCCCATGACTTCCTGAAAGGTACGTCCCGGTTGCCAGTAACTGCCCCAGAAATACCGGTCGAATACCGTTTCAACCCGGCGCAACGCCACCTTGGTGTCCCAGATCAGCACCAGGGTTTTGCCTTGCTCGAGTTGTTTTTTCTTGATCCGCCGGGTTTGCAGCAAAGCCCAGGCGGCGACTGCGATCGACATCACCCCGATCAGCGCACTGGCACTGTCGAGAAAGATCAAAGCCTTATCAATCTGGTGCGTCAGCATCACGCCATAAAAATACGTAGCCGAAAGCAGCACCAGCGCGACAATTGCGCACCAGAAGCCGGGAGCATAAGGGTTTTTCATTATTGGAATCCCCATGACCAATGCGAGCTTTGACTGCCGGACCCGCCTGTGCAGACCCGACATCTAAAAGCATAGCAACGGCCTCAGGGTTTCGTTGGCTGTGAACCTTGCGTTCGTCCGCTTTCCCAACCGCCGCCCAGCGCCAGGAACAAATCGATCTGGCTCATGGCGACCTGAGTATTGGCGGTCGCCACCTGCGCACGCACATCGGTGTAGGTGCGGGTCGCCTGTAAATCGGCGAGGAACGACGCTCGACCGGCCTGGAAGAAGCGGTGCGTCTGGTCCGCCGCCAGCTGCGCCGATTGCTCGGCATCGACCAAGGCATCGCGGCGCTGCAACAGCGCGGAATACTGCGCCAGACTGGTCTGGGTTTCGCGGATCGCGTTCAACACCACCCCGTCAAAGTGCGCCAGCGCGCCTTGGGTCGCCGCTTCAGCCTCACGCACCCGTGCCCGGGAGCCGTTGGACGGCACTGTCCAGGTCAGCAACGGGCCGAAACCCCAGCGATTGGTTTGCGGTTGGCCAAGGTGATCGAGAATACCCACGGTGCCGACGGTCGCGCCGATGCTGATATCCGGGTAAAGCGCACCGGTCGCAACGCCGATGTCCGCCGTCGCGGCCGCCAGCTGACGTTCGGCCTGGCGCACATCCGGTCGCCGTTTGAGCAAGGTGGCACCGTCACCGACCGGCAACAATTGCGCAATCTTTGGCAGCTCGTGACAACTGCTGGTCCCCGCGGGTAATTGATCCACCGGTTTGGCCAACAGCATCGACAAACGGAACAGCCCGGCCTGACGGGCGGCTTCATAGCGCGGCATGTCGGCGCGCAGGGATTTGAACTGGGTTTGCGAACGGGTGACCTGGGTTTCGTCGCCGCGCCCGGCATCGCGCAGCCGCTGAGTCAGCGCGGTGCTCTGGCCTTGCAGGTCCAGTGAGTGCTCGGCGATATCACGCTCTTCGTTGGCCGCGCAGACTTGGGTATACGCGCGCACGACGTCGGCGACCAGGGTGATGCGTGCGGTGTCCGCTGCGGCTTGCGTCGCATCGGCATTGGCCTTCGCCGCTTCGATGCCGCGCTGCAACGTGCCAAACAGATCGAATTGATAAGACGTGGTGAGGCCGATGTCACCGACATTGGCCACTGGAACCTTTTCCGGTATCAGAAACGCCTCGCCAGACTCCTGCAAGCGCTGGGCACCCACCTTCACGCCACCGCTCCAGCCGCCCGCCGACTCGGCTTGTTCGACCCGGGCACGGGCGCGTGACAGGTTGGCTGCCGCCACCCGCAAATCGGTGTTGGTGGCCATGGCCTGGCGCACCAGCTCATCCAGACGCGGGTCCTGGTACAACCGCCACCAGTCGCCCGGCACCGGCGCCGAGACCACATTTTTTCCATGCGCAGTCAGATCGCCCTGAAAGTCCGCGCGGTGCACCGCTGCCTCTTCAGGCAAATGGTAATCCGGGCCCACCACCTGACAGGCCGACAGCAGCAAGCCGAGACCGGCCGTCGCTAAACAGGTGGCCGCTTTCATTGCTCCGGCTCCTGCTCAGGCTTGTCGCCGATGATCGATACGGTCGCAGTACGCCCGGCAATCATGCGGAAATCTGCCGGCACATCATCGAAGGCAATCCGCACTGGAATCCGCTGTGCCAACCGCACCCAGCTGAACGCCGGATTAACGTTGGGCAGCAGGTTCGAACCGCTGCTGCGGTCACGGTCTTCAATGCCGGCGACGATACTTTCGACGTGCCCGCGCAGCCGTGCACGGTCGCCAATCACGCGGATATCGACACCTTGGCCGACGTGAATGCCGTCGAGTTTGGTTTCTTCGAAATAGCCGTCGATGTGGAAGGAATTGCTGTCCACCACCGACAACACCGGACGCCCGGCGGTAACGAACTCCTGAGTACGCGGTGCGCGGTCGTTGACGTAACCGTCCACCGGGCTGCGGATTACCGAGCGGTCGAGGTTGAGCTGGGCGCTGTCCACCGACACCTGGGCCTCGGACAACGCCACCTCGGCGCGGGCCACGCGGGACTGGCTTTCTTCCAGTTGCTCGCCCGGCACCAGATTGCCCAGGCCACGGTTGCGCTTGGCTTCACGTTGCGCCTGAGCCAGGGTTTCCTGACGGTCGGCGACCGCGGCCTTAGCCTGGCGCAGCGCCAGTTTGAAACGGTCCTGGTCGATGCTGAACAGCACCTGGCCGCGCTTCACCGGTTGGTTGTCACGCACTTCCACTTGCTGGATCAGCCCGGAAACGTCCGGGGCGATCTGCACGATATCCGCACGAATGTGCCCGTCGCGGGTCCACGGAGCGAACATGTAATACATCACCATGCGCCAGACCACGACGACCGCAAAGGTCACCACCAACAGGGTCAACACCACACGGCCAAGGGTCAAAATAGGTTTTTTCATGTCATCAGGTATCGACTGAGTGAGTCCACGGCGCCGAGCAGCAAGGCGTAAAGACCAACGTTGAACAATGCCCGGTGCCAGACCAGACGATAAAAGTGCAGGCGCGTCAGCAACCCGTGCACCACCAGGTACAGCACGTACGTAATACCCATCAGCACCAGCAACGTGGGCAGGAACACCCCGCTGATGTCCAGATCACCGATCATAAAGGCGCTCCATCGATACCTTGGGGAAACGGTTCATCGGTCTCGTTACCGATGAACTCCACGCCCGGCAACAGCGCCAGACGCAGACCAGCGAGGGCGTGCAGCAGGTGCAGGCGGGTTTCGCCGTCACCTTCCAGGCCTTGGCCATTGAGGGCGCGCCGGGTGCGATCCAGCGTCATCAGCAACGGCGCTGGCGCCGGCAAGCGTTCACCAGCCTTGAGACAGGCCTTGAAGTACTCACCGACCTCGGCCACCACCTGCCGCAGCAAGACGTTCGGTCCCCCTTGCACCCGTGGCGCGTACGCCAGCAAGTCCAGCAGGTTCAGCGCCACGCGCACTTCGCGCAGCGCCACGCCGGTGTCCTGACCGGTCATCGCCAGGCGCGGCAAATGCTGCATCAGCCGATCGAGCATCTGCACACCCAAGTGCCGGTGTTCAGCGAGGTTCGCCGGCTCGGTCATGCCGACAATGTCGCGCCAGCTGAAACGGGTCAGACGCTTGGCCGCCAGCTCCGAACCGAAGGGCCGCGCCACCAGGGTCCAGATAAAGGCAAACAACAAGCCCATGGGCCCGGCGAGGTTGGAGTTGGCGAAGCTCAAAAAGTCCGCGTCGTAGGCGCCCTGAATGCTGATAAACGACGAGGTGTTGACGATGGTCAGCAGCATGCCGAGGTAGAAGCGCGGCTGTACGGTCAGGGTGCCGACGCAGATAAACGGCACGGCGAACGCCAGCACCAGCATCGGAAAGTCATGCAGGTTTGGCAGGATCAAAAACAGGTAGAGGCTGGCGAACAGCACCGACATCGCGGTCCAGAAAAAGAATCGGTAAATCTGCGGTGCCGGGTCGTCCATCGCCGCAAAAAAGCTGCACGCCACTGCCGCCAGAATCACCGCGCTGCCACCGTCGGTCCAGCCAAGCAGAATCCACAGCACCGAGGCGACGATGATCGCCAGCACGGTCGATGCCGCCGAATAGAGCATCAGCCCACGGTCGAGAAAAGGTGTCAGCCGGCCCAGCCGCCAATGACGGTAGACCGCACGCCAGTTGTCCTGGCTGTCGCAGCGAATCGCTTCTTGCAGGCTGCGCAGGTCTTGCCACAAATCGATCCATTCGCCGAGGCGATACAGCGCGTTGGAAAACAGCAATTGCTTGCGATCATCCAGCGCTTCGGCACTCGGTTGCAGGGCTTCAAGTTGAGCGCGCAGGGCTTGCCAGTGCTCGACCGAAGCGTCTGTGCGGTCGAGCCACTCAACAGTCGCGGCCAGCAGCGGCGCGAACTTGTCCACAAGTTCAGGTGTGCGCCGCTGCAAGGCGTACAGCGCATCGTCCAGCGCATCCACCACCGGCAGCAGGTGAATCATCCGTCCGCGCAGTTCTTTGATGTTGCGCACGGTTTGCGGCCGCGCACCTTCGTGGGGTAACTGGCCGATCATCAACTCCAGGGAGTTGAACGTGGCGACCATCGAGGCGCGCAGGGTGCTGACTTCTTCGGGCTGCACATTGCGGGTCAGGAAGCGCTGGCTGTAGGTCACCGCCTCGCTGAACCACTTGCTCACCGCATCATCGAACACCGGCGCCAGTCGCCGGGGCCAGAACATACTGCCAACCACCGCTGCGCAGACGATGCCGAGGAAGATCTCTTCGGTCCGCGCTTCCGCCACATCCCATATCGCCAACGGGTTATCCACCACCGGCAGGGCGATCAGCGGCAAGGTGTAGCCGGCGAGCATCAGCGCGTAGTTATTGGCGGTGCGCAAATGCATCGACAGAAACAGCAGGGTGCCGGTCCACAGCGCGATGACCAGCACCAGCACATACGGGCTCTGGACGAACATCGGCACAAACAGCAACGCCGCTGCTGCCCCGGTCAAGGTGCCGATGGCGCGGTACAGGGCCTTGGAACTGGTCGGCCCGACGAACGGGCTGGAAACGATGTACACCGTGGCCATCGCCCAATACGGACGCGGCATTTGCATGAGCATGGCGATGTACAGCGCGATCATCGACGCGGCGAAGGTGCGCACGCCGTAAAACCAGTCGCGGGCCGGCGGTATACCGCTAAAAAATCCGTTCAAGAGGGGGTCACCGGTAACTGCTGCTCTGCCGTCTCGAATGCGCGAATCACCCGCAGCGCGGCTTCAAGATCCGCTGGATCGATGCCTTCAAGCACCACACGGCGCAAGCGCACCAACTCGGCTTCCACCGCTTGCACCAACTCACGGCCGGTCTCGGTCAGACTCAGGCACTTGGCGCGACGATCAAGAGGATCTTCAGTGCGGCAGACATACCCGGACTGGCACAACTGATCGAGCAAACGCACCAGCGACGGGCTCTCCATCCCCGCCGCCTGCGCCACCGTCACCTGCCGCACACCCTCGCCCAGCCGCCCGATCATCAACAACGGGACCGCGCAGGCTTCGGAAATGCCGTAGTTGACCAGCGTGGTCTGGCAGATTTTCCGCCAATGCCGCGCGGCCACCACCATGGCACTGCTGATGTTCATCTGAAGGGCGTCGAGGGTCTGGGACACAGGAGAATTCGCACACTGTTAGTTTGCTAACTATCAATATCGCATTGGAGGGGAAATTCAGTCAAGTTTTGAAACAAATTGGTGCCGCACATGACACCTGTGGGAGCGAGCCTGCTCGCGATAGCGGTGTGTCAGTCAACGTTGATGTTGAATGGAGTGTCGTCATCGCGAGCAGGCTCGCTCCCACATGGATTGCGGGCAACCACAGGTTTTGCACTTGCCCTCAGGACCACCTTTCCAGCCCATCGCGCAATGACACGTACGCGGCGTTGATCAAGCGGTAGAAGTCTTTGTCATTGAGATCGCGAAGGGTGATCGAGGTGAGGGTTTCCAGCAGATCGGTGCCGATGCGCGGCGACAGGTCGAACTATAGGGGGGGCGTTTCGGTGTTCGCAACCGAGCGGACGAGCTTCGGAATTTTCTTCAGGCCTATTAGCCCATTCGTACGCCGAAAGCCTGGATAGCCTTGAGTGCAAAGGATTCAGGCATTCTGCGAACTGTCAGATTTTTTTACACCCCCCGCCCCTTCCTCAACAACACATCCAGCTGATCCACCACTTCCGCCCAGTCGGCATCGTCGAGGATGTCCTCGCGCAGGAAATCCGCCTGGCTCTTGGTCCAGAAAAACGCATCGGCCAGGTGCAACTCGGGTTTGAGCGGTGAGTGGGTGGCGATGAATTTGTCGATGCTTTCGGCGTCGTCGGGCAGGCCGAGTTGTTTGAACAGGTTGGGGAGGCTGTGGGTAGGTGATTCCATGGGAATTGGCTCCTGGGTTTTTAGAGGGTCGGGGGAGTGCTGCGCAGTCCATCGCGGGCAAGCCACGCTCCCACACACGGCGGTTCCTGTGGGAGCCTGGTGCCCGCGATGGCGGCGGTGCATTCACCGCCAATAATGGCTACTGACTCAGTTCGCACACCTCGGCATGAGGCACCATTTTCAGGTACTGGTCCATGCTCAAGTGCACGAGGTTGTTGTGGTTGCCGGCTTCGACGTAGATCTCTTTCTGACGGGTCAGCATCGGGTCGATGACCATGTCCAGGCCATAGGATTCGCCCAGGGCCGGAACAGCGCCGCGTTCACAGTCGTTGAACAGGTGGGCCAGGGTGCTTTCGCGGGTGACTTGCCATTCACCGCTGCCACGCACTTTGGTCAGGTCCAGATGTCGGCTGGCGGGCAACACGGCCATCAGGTAGTGGCCGTGATGGTCGTCGAGGATCACCGATTTCGCCACGCGCTCAGCGGGAATGCCCGCCACCCTGGCGGTTTCCAGGCTGCTGGCCGAATGCGGGTGAGAGACTACGTCGAATTCGCAGTGCGCCTCTTCCAGGCTGCGCTGCACGGTTCTTGCCATACGCATGATGCACCTCGGTGTCCGTCGCAAGGCGGGCGGACGATGATTAAACAGGTTGGCGTCTCCTCTAAAGTCTAGGCCTGCTGCCGGTACCCGTTGATAAATCTGCCCACTGGAAACTCGCAAAAATTGATCAAGAATCATCCAGCCAAAGGCTCAACTAGACTATAAGCAGGGCCACCGTGTGGCTCGCGGACGGATGACTCTCCTGGAGGGTCAAGTGAACACTCGCTGGTGGTATGTGGTTGCATTGTTGTTGGGTTTGAGCGGATCGGCTTTCGCGACAGATACGGTTGTGGTGGTCGTCCCCAACCCGCTCGGCGTCTGGCTGATGATGGTGGGTATTGCGCTGCTCGTGGCGGAGGTGGTGCTGCCCAATTACGGTGTGGTCGGGCTGGGCGGCATCACCATGTTCGTGATCGGCGCGGTGATGGTGAGCAATGCCGATGTCCCTGCGCCACTGATCATCGGTCTTGGACTGATCAGCGCCCTGCTGTTGATCGCCCTGCTGTTCCACGCGCTGAAAACCCGACCGCGCCATATTGTCAGTGGCGATGCCGGGCTGCTTGGCAGCGTCACGCAGGTGACTGCGTTGCAGGGTCACAATACGCATAAGGGCTGGGTGCATTTGCAAGGTGAACGCTGGCAGGTGCACTGCAAGACACCCTTGCATTCCGGGCAACGGGTGCGAGTGGTGGCACGCAAGGGAACGCTGCTGGAAGTGGCCGCGGCTGACGCGGCGCCGCAAGGAGAATGATCATGGGTCTGCAACTGGGTTTTGCCGCGCTGTTGGTGCTGCTGATTGCACTGGCAGGGTCGACCTTTCGCATCTTGCGCGAATACGAGCGTGGGGTGGTGTTCCAGCTTGGACGCTTCTGGCAGGTCAAGGGCCCGGGGCTGATCCTGTTGATTCCGGTGGTGCAGCAAATGGTTCGGGTCGATCTGCGGACCGTGGTGCTCGACGTACCGCCGCAAGACGTGATCACCCGCGACAACGTCTCGGTGAAGGTCAATGCCGTGTTGTACTTCCGTGTGCTTGACTCGCAGAAAGCGATCATCCAGGTCGAAGACTTCCTCATGGCCACCAGCCAACTGGCGCAAACCACTTTGCGGGCAGTGCTCGGTAAACATGAACTGGACGAATTACTGGCCGAGCGCGAACGCTTGAACTTCGACGTCCAGCAAGTGCTGGATGCCCAGACGGATGCCTGGGGAATCAAGGTCGCCAACGTCGAGATCAAGCACGTCGACCTTAACGAATCGATGATCCGCGCGATCGCCAAACAGGCCGAAGCCGAACGTGAACGGCGGGCGAAAGTGATCCACGCCGAAGGTGAGTTGCAGGCCTCGGAAAAACTCATGCAAGCCGCCGAAATGCTCGGTCGCCAGCCCGGCGCCATGCAGTTGCGTTACATGCAGACCCTGAGCTTGATTGCCGGCGACAAGAGTTCGACCATTGTCTTCCCGCTACCGATCGAATTGCTCAAGGGCATGGCGGATTTGTCGTCGAAGAGCTGAGCGAATGATGCTGAAGGAAAATGACGCTCCTCCCTGTAGCAGCTGCCGCAGGCTGCGTTCGGCCGTGCAGCGGTCGTAAACATTCCTTCAGGTAGACCGAGTGAATCGGATTACGAGCGCTGCGCACTCGAACGCAGCCTGCGGCAGCTGCTACAGGGGATAGGCGGCGAGCCTTGATTTCTCAAGCGTCTCGTAAGGCCCTCGCGCCCAACGCTCTACGCCCGCTATGAGCTGCGCCGAGGCTTCTTGTTGTTTGCCTTCGCTGTCGGCCACAAACGTTTCGGCCGGTTGTTTGGCGTGCTGACTCACGGCGCTGAACACTTGGGTTCGCTGCTCGGCATTCAGCGCAAAAAACCTGGCCAAACGCCCCTCCATGGCGCCCGGCAACTCACGATAGTTGACCGCCAGCCCGGCAAATTCGTGGCAATGTTCAGCGCCCAGTTGCAGCAGTTTGCCCAAGCGTCGAGCGATGAAGTCTTCTCGCCCCTCGAATGCGGCCCCATCGTCCAATGCGCTGGCGCCGATTAGCCCTGGCACCATGTGCAGGCCCGGGCGGCGCAGGTGGGAAACGGCGATTTCCAGCGGATCGCGGTAGACAAACAGCCAGGGCGTTTCAGGAAAGCACTCGCGCAACCGCTTCAGCTCACCGATGTTCCAGGCGTCCAGTTTGATCACCAGGCGTTGTTCCACACCTCGGCGCGGCTGGCCATAGGCCGAGAGCAAACCGCGAATCGCCGCGTCGCGTTCCGCAGGCGGCAGTGCGCTGCGCAGCAGGGTATCCAGTGGCGGTGGTTCGGAAATGACGATGTGGTTATCGAGTTGCGCCAACATCTGGCTGATCAGCGTCGAGCCACAGCGCGAGGCGTGAAAAATGAATGCGCTCGGCGCCAGCCCCGGGCTGATCGTCTGCCAATCACTCAGCACGCTCAGCGGCGTTTGACGGCGGAAGGCCTGGTTGAATGGCAGGCGCAGCGCCTCCTCCACCGCATCGCGGAAAAACGGCTGTCGCAACGGCTGATCACCAAACCAGCACCAATCGACCCACCACTCCCCGGCCTGCTGCCAGACCCGGATCGGCAACCAGCCGTCGAGGTTCAGGCGCTCCATTGTTCGTTCCATTGGCGACGGCCATTGCGCATCGCCGCACGCAGCTCTTCACGGGAAAACGCCAGGCCGCGCTCGGCAGCCAGCTTCAGGGTGGTGGCGATAAAGACTTCGCTGTCGGTCACGCCTTGCAAGATCCGGCAAAGCTGCGGATCGCTTTCCAGCAGCCGTCGAAACTGTGCCAGCGCTTGCGCTGCATGACCGACACCAGGCGCCGGCGTGGTTGAAACGCCCTCGACAATCGCCTGTTCCAACCAAGGGTTGGGCCTGCAATCGATCACCAGATGCACCCGCTCGCGGCGGTCGCGATTGTCGACGCTGTGGGGCCGCGACAAGTCGAGAAACCAGCATTCGCCGGCCTCCATCGGCATACGCAAACCGTCGAGCAGAAAGTCGACGTTCGGTGGGCTGAGCAACGGAATATGCAACCGCAGATCGGCCTCTGGCCCCTCAAGATCGTAGTCGCGGTGCTCGTGAATCCGACTACCGGGCCCCAGCTTCAGCAATCTTGCCGAGACGATGTCCAACGATAATTCCTGCAATGCACGCTGCCATCGACCATCGAGCAGCCACGGCGCTCGCAACACCGGTTTTCCATGGCCAGGGGATAACTCCGTCAGCGCGTCAACCGCGCTGATCAGCGCCACACCGCTCCAGTCGCCGCTGAAATAGTGGCTGTTGAAATGGCTATGCCAATCGCTGTCTTTGATTTGCGCCAATGCCTGCAACAGCAACGACAGAGACACCGTCACCGGCAGGCGGGAAAACGCCGGCCGAGTCATCGGTTCGCAAGCACCGCGGATTCGCCGAGCCAGGTCAGTAAGCGGTCGAGGCAGGCGTCCACCGACAGCACGCCGGTGTCGAGCACCAATGCCGCCGACGCAGGTGGCTCGTAAGGTGCGGAGATACCGGTGAAGCCCGGCAGTTCACCGCTGCGCGCACGGGCGTAATGACCTTTCGGATCACGCTGCTCGCACACGTTGAGCGAAGCACTGCACCAGACTTCGCGGTAGTCCTCACCCAAGCGCTGGGCGAAGACTTCTCGCAGTTCAACCAACGGCGCAATCATCGCCAAAATAACGATCTGCCCATTCTCCACCAGCAACGCTGCGACCTCGCTGGCGCGGCGAATGTTTTCCTGACGATCCTTGTCGGCAAACCCGAGGTCGCGATTGAGCCCGACCCGCAGTCCATCGCCATCGAGCACCAGGCTGTGCACGCCGCGTTCGAACAACGCGGCGTGCAGCGCCTGGGCCAGGGTCGACTTGCCTGCCGCCGGTAAACCGGTCAGCAGGATCGCCGCTCCGCGATGGCCCTGGCGCTCTTCGCGTTGCGCCCGGCTGATGCTGGCTGTGGGCGCCAGCAGATTACTTGGGCTGGACATGGGCTGGCGGCACGCTGATGTTGCCGGCGGCCCACGCATCCTCGCGGCTGGCCAGTGCGGTGGCGATCGACTGCACCTGGGTCGATTGCACCTGATCCGGCAACGGATCGAGCCCGGCGCTGGCGAAGATCTGCCCGTAAGCGTTACGCAAATCGGCGTACGACAGGTCGCGACGCAGGTCGGCTTGCAGGGTGTTCAGTTCGCCCTGGATCAGCTCCAGTTCGCCGATGCCCGCGGCCTGATGACGGTTACGCAACTGGCCAAGAATCTGCCCGTCGATGTTCGACAGCTGCTGGTTGGTCTCGAACTGGCGTAGCGCTTCGCGGTAGTTGGCGTTGGCCACGTAGAGCTGCGCCAGCACCGCGATCGACATTGCCTGACGGCGTGCCTTGGCCACTTCTTCACCGGCCTTGGCCACGTCGATGGCCGCCGGGGCGGAAATCACGTTGAACAGGTTCCAGGTGATTTTTACCCCGTAGTCGGCCCACTTGTCGTTGACCAGAAACGAGTTGCTGTCGTAATGCCCGCCAGCCGAGAGTTCCAGCCCCGGCAGCAGCCGCAGCATGGCTTTACGGGTTTCGGCGGTGCTGATGCGCGTCTGATAATCCTGCTCGCGCAGTTCCGGACGGCTGGCCAGGGCCTCTTGCTCAAGGCTGGCCATGCCGACCTTGAGCTCCGGAATCGGATAATCCTCCGGTGTCGCCAACGTCAACTCGGTGCCCATCGGCAGGTTGATCAGGGTCGCCAGTTCGGTTTTCGCCAGCGACAGTGCCCGCCGCTGTTCTTCAAGCTGGCGCGTGGCTTCGATCAACGAACGCTGATACCCCAAGGCCTGCACCGGGTCGCCGATGCGCTGCTCGCTCATGCTCTGGCTGTTGTTGCGCGCGGCATCGACCCGGGCCATCAGGCTGTCGATCTGCTTGAGCAGGCGTTCAGCAGCCACCGCTCGCCAATAAGCCGAGCGCACGTCCTGAACGATGGTGTTGATGACCTTGCGCCGGCGTTCCTGAACGATCAGCCGTTGATCGCCCTGCTGCTTGGCATTGATGTAGCTGACGCCGAAGTCGAGGACGTTCCAGACCATGGTCAGGTCGGCGACCCTGCGATCGCGGTCCTGGGAGGTCGAGGGTTCGAGGGACTGGGTGCCGGTGCGCACGCTCTGGCTGCTGGAGCCGCTGGTGTTGTTGCGCCCGACGTAACCGGCGTCCAGGGCCATGCGCGGCAGCATGTCGAAGCTGGCGAGGTCGAGTTGGCGCTTGGCCAACGCCTCTTCCATGATCTTCAACCGGCCTTCAAGGTTGTACTTCACGGCACGGGCCATGGCTTGATGCAGCGTCAGTGGGCCGCTAAGGGGCTCCTGATCCTTGTACATGCTCGCCAGATCGCTTCTGGCGCGCTGCTCGCTGACACTGCGTTCAATCGGCTCACTGGTTACCGCACATCCGCTGATTGCCAGCGCCAGCAAGCTGGCGCCGAATAGTTTCTGACTTTTCTTCATCCTTGGACCGCCCCTAGGTACCGCACAATTTCAGGTTTTTAATCAGGCCTGCATTTCGCTGATGCCGACCTGTTGCAACGCTGCAGCCAACGCCTGGACCTGCTGCTTCTCGGCGTTTTCAAGTTGTTGAAGTTGCTCGCCCAAGGTCAGTGCACCATAGCCACCGTGCAGGCCTTGAGCGGCATTGCCGCTGTGCTGGATCGACTTGTCGCCGAACGCATTGAACGAACTGTCGCCATTGCCCGACTCATGGCTGAACAGACTCGACAGCGTGCTGCTGCCAAACACCCCGCCATCACCCCCGCCAAAACCCAGGAAACCGTGAGCGGAACCATTCCCGCCGCTGTCGCTGCTGGTGAACACCTGAGCGATATAGCTGGGGCTCAGTGCGCCACGATTGATGAAAATATCCCCCAGTGGACGGATGCCATCGCCCAATACCCGCTGTTCGAACAGCGGCGCAAAGGTCAGCGGCGAGCCGAGATTACCGGTCGGCGGTGTGAAGACAATCGGCTGCAACGGCACGTTCGGAGGACTTTGCGGCAGTGCCGGGTCGCTGACCGAGACCACGACGGCCGGCACCGTGTTGATGGTGAAATTGTTGGAGATCGCGACACTGGCGCCCGCGTTCCCGGCGCGGTCGGTCACGTTGCGGGTGTCCAGCCCGATGAAATTGGTCGCATCGTTGATGTTGGCCGCCGGGGTCAGGGTGGCGGTCCAGGTCTTGCCGCCGTTGCTGCTGATCAGGTTGGTGAGGGTGCCATTGGCCACGCTGAGGTCGGACAAATCGAAATGCTTCACCGCCTCGCTGAAGCTGAAGGTCACTTGCGAGGTCTGGCCAACGCCCAGGTTCGGGTTGGCGACGACGATGGTCGCGGTGGGGCGATCACTGTCCAGGGCGTAGTTGTTGGAGATGGCCAGTCCCGTCCCGGCATTGCCCGCAGCGTCATTGACGTTACTGTTGTCGAGCACAATCAGGTTGGTCGCGTCGGTCACGTTCGCCGTCGGCGTGAACGTCGCGGTCCAGGTCTTGCCTCCGTCACTGCTGGCCAGGTTGGACAGCGTACCGTTGGTCACGCTCAGATCGGACAGGTCGAAACCGGTCACCGCTTCGCTGAAGGTGATGGTCACCCCCGAGGTCTGGCCGATGCCCAGCAGCGGTTTGGCAACGACGATGGTCCCGGTAGGCCGGTCGGCATCGAGCACGTAGTTATTGGACAGGCTTACGGTGCTGCCCGCGTTACCGGCGCTGTCCTGCACATTGGCGGTGTCGAGCACGATCTGGTTGGTGGCATCGTTGACCGCGGCGGTCGGCGTCAGGGTCGCCGTCCAGGTCTTGCCGCCGTCGCTGCTCAGCAAATTGGACAATGTGCCATTGGCCACGCTGAGGTCGGACAGATCGAAACCAGTGACCGTCTCACTGAAGGTGATGGTCACCTGTGAGGTCTGGCCAATGCCCAGCAGCGGATTGGCCACCACAATGCTTGCCGTTGGACGTTGCGTGTCGATGGCGTAGTTGTTCGAGTCGGTGGTGCCCACACCAACGTTGCCAGAGGCGTTCTGCACCCCCGTGTTGTCCAGGGTGATCAGGTTGGTGGTGTCGGTGATATTCGCGGCCGGGGTGAATGTGGCCGTCCAGGTAATACCGCCATCGCTTGAACTGACCGCGCTCAACGTACCGTTGGCAATCGTCAGGTCGGCGTTGGTGAAGCCGGTGACCGCCTCGGAGAAGGTGATGGTCACCAGTGACGTTTCACCGATATTCAAGGCGTTGTCAGCCACCACGATGGTCGCGGTCGGCCGCTGGGTATCGATGGTGAAGTTGCCCGAGTCGGTGGTGCCGCTGCCCGCATTACCGGCCAAGTCAGCCACGCCGGTGTTGGCCAGGGTAATCAGGTTGGTCGTGTCTTTTATGCCGGTGGTCGGGGTGAAGGTGGCGGTCCAGGTGATGCCGCCGTCGCTGCTGCTGACGTTGGTCAGGGTGCCGTTGGGCACGCTCAGGTCGCTGTTGTCGAACCCCGTCACCGCTTCGCTGAAGGTGATGGTCACCAACGACGTTTCACCAGCCGTGAGAGTACCGTCAGCTACAACGATGGTCGCGGTCGGGCGCACGGTGTCGATCACGTAGTTGTTCGAGTCGGTGGTCCCGCTACCGGCGTTGCCGGCCAGATCGGCGATCCCGGTGTTGTCCAGGGTGATCAGGTTGGTCGCGTCGGTGGTGCTGGCGCTCGGGGTAAAGGTCGCGGTCCAGGTGATCCCGCCATCGCTGCTGCTCACCGCACTCAGCGTACCGTTGGCAATCGTCAGGTCGGCGTTGGTGAAGCCGGTCACCGCCTCGGAGAAGGTGATGGTCACCAACGAGGTGTCACCGATTTTCAAGGCATTGTCCGCGACCACGATGGTCGCCGTCGGACGCTGGGTATCGATCGCGTAGTTGTTGGAATCGGTGGTGCCGCTGCCAACGTTACCAGAGCCATTCTGCACACCGGTATTGTCCAGGGTGATCAGATTGGTGGTGTCAGTGATGCTCGCGGTCGGGGTAAAGGTCGCGGTCCAGGTGATGCCGCCATCGCTGCTGCTGACGGCGCTCAGCGTGCCGTTGGCAATCGTCAGGTCGGCGTTGGTGAAGCCGGTCACCGCCTCGCTGAAGGTGATGGTCACCAGTGACGTTTCACCGATATTCAAGGCGTTGTCCGCGACCACGATGGTCGCCGTCGGACGCACGGTGTCGATGGTGAAGTTGGCGGAATCGGTGGTGCCGCTACCGGCGTTACCGGCCAGGTCGGCCACGCCGGTGTTGGCCAAGGTAATCAGGTTGGTGGTGTCTTTTATGCCGGCAGTCGGGGTGAAGGTGGCGGTCCAGGTGATCCCGCCATCACTGGAACTGACGCTGGTCAGGGTGCCGTTGGGCACGCTGAGGTCACTGTTGTCGAAACCGGTCACTGCCTCGGAGAAGGTGATGGTCACCAGCGACGTCTGCCCGGCTGCCAGCGTTGGCGAGGCGACCACGATGGTCGCGGTCGGGCGCTGACTATCGATCGCGTAAGTATTGGAATCGGTGGTCGCGGCACCGGCATTACCGGCCAGGTCGGCAATCCCGGTGTTGTCCAGGGTGATCACGTTGCCGCTGTGGGTGACGCCGTTCACCGGCGTCAGCGTGGCGGTCCAGGTGATACCGCCATCACTGCTGCTCACCGCACTCAGCGTACCGTTGTCGATCGTCAGGTCGGCGTTGGTGAAACCGGTCACCGCTTCACTGAAGGTGATGGTCACCAACGAAGTCTGACCGATTCCCAGCGCGGTGTCCGTCACCACGATGGTTGCCGTCGGACGCTGGGTGTCGATGGCGTAGTTGTTCGAATCGGTGGTGCCGCTGCCGACGTTACCGGAGCCGTTCTGCACGCCAGTATTGTCCAGGGTGATCAGGTTGGTGGCGTCGGTGGTGCTGGCATTCGGGGTAAAGGTCGCCGTCCAGGTGATCCCGCCATCACTGCTGCTGACGGCGGTCAGCGTGCCGTTGGTAATGGTCAGGTCAGCGTTGGTGAAGCCGGTGACCGCCTCGGAGAAGGTGATGGTCACCAGTGACGTTTCACCGATATTCAAGGCGTTGTCGGCCACCACAATAGTCGCCGTTGGACGCACGGTGTCGATGGTGAAGTTGCCGGAGTCGGTGGTGCCGCTACCGGCGTTACCGGCCAGGTCAGCCACACCAGTGTTGGCCAGGGTAATCAGGTTAGTGGTGTCTTTTATGCCCGCGGTCGGGGTGAAGGTCGCGGTCCAGGTGATCCCGCCATCACTGGAACTGACGCTGGTCAGGGTGCCGTTGGGCACGCTGAGGTCACTGTTGTCGAAACCGGTCACTGCCTCGGAGAAGGTGATGGTCACCAGCGAGGTTTCACCAGCGGCCAGCGTCGGGTCGGCCAGCACAATGGTCGCGGTCGGGCGCTGGCTGTCGATAGCGTAAGTATTGGAATCGGTGGTCGCGGTACCGGCATTACCGGCCAGATCGGCAATCCCGGTGTTGTCCAGGGTGATCACGTTGCCGCTGTGAGTGACGCCGTTCACCGGCGTCAGCGTGGCGGTCCAGGTCACGCCGCCATCGCTGCTGCTCACCGCGCTCAGCGTACCGTTGTCAATTGTCAGGTCGGCGTTGGTAAAACCGGTCACCGCTTCGGAGAAGGTGATGGTCACCAACGAGGTTTGACCGATTCCCAGCGCGGTGTCTGTCACCACGATGGTTGCCGTCGGACGTTGGGTGTCGATAGCGTAGTTGTTCGAGTCGGTGGTGCCGCTACCCGCATTACCGGCCAGATCGGCGATCCCGGTATTGTCCAGGGTGATCAGGTTGGTCGCGTCGGTGGTGCTGGCGGTCGGGGTAAAGGTCGCCGTCCAGGTGATCCCGCCATCACTGCTGCTCACGGCGGTCAGCGTGCCGTTGGTAATGGTCAGGTCAGCGTTGGTGAATCCAGTCACCGCCTCGCTGAAGGTGATGGTCACCAGCGAGGTGTCGCCAATCTTCAGCGCGTTGTCGGCCACCACGATGGTCGCGGTCGGGCGCGCGGTGTCGATGGCATAGTTGTTCGAATCTGTCGTACCTGTGCCCGCATTACCCGACAGATCGGCGATTCCGGTATTGGCCAGGGTGATCAGGTTGGTCGCGTCGGTGGTGCTGGCGCTCGGCGTAAAGGTCGCGGTCCAGGTGATCCCGCCATCACTGCTGCTGACTGCGCTCAGCGTGCCGTTGGTAATGGTCAGGTCAGCGTTGGTGAAGCCGGTCACCGCCTCGCTGAAGGTGATGGTCACCAGCGAGGTGTCGCCGATTTTCAACGCGCTGTCCGCGACCACGATGGTCGCGGTCGGGCGCACGGTGTCGATCGCATAGTTGTTCGAGTCGGTGGTCCCGCTACCGGCGTTGCCGGCCAGATCGGCGATCCCGGTGTTGTCCAGGGTGATCAGGTTGGTCGTATCGGTGATGCTGGCGCTCGGGGTGAACGTCGCCGTCCAGGTGATGCCGCCATCGCTGCTGCTGACGGCGGTCAGCGTACCGTTGGCAATCGTCAGGTCGGCGTTGGTGAAACCGCTCACCGCCTCGCTGAAGGTGATGGTCACCAGCGAGGTTTCACCGATTTTCAGGGCGTTGTCTGCGACCACGATAGTCGCCGTCGGCCGCACGGTGTCGATGGCGTAGTTGTTGGAATCGGTGGTGCCCAGGCCAACGTTGCCCACCGCGTTTTGCACGCCGGTATTGTCCAGGGTGATCAGGTTGGTGGCGTCGGTAATGGCGTTGGTCGGGGTAAAAGTCGCCGTCCAGGTGATGCCGCCATCGCTGCTGCTGACCGCGGTCAGCGTACCGTTGGCAATCGCCAGGTCGGCGTTGGTGAAGCCGGTCACCGCCTCGCTGAAGGTGATGGTCACCAGCGAGGTTTCACCAATTGCCAAAACGTTGTCCGCGACCACAATAGTCGCGGTCGGGTGCGCGGTGTTGATCACGTAATTGCCCGAATCGGTGGTGCCACTGCCAGCGTTGCCTGCCAGGTCACTGACACCAGCGTTCGTCAGGGTGATCAGGTTGGTGGCATCCGACACCCCGTCAGTCGGGGTGAAGGTCGCGGTCCAGGTGATCCCGCCGTCGCTGCTGCTCACCGCGCTCAAGGTGCCATTGGCGATGCTCAGGTCGGCATTGGTGAAGCCGCTCACTGCTTCGGAGAAGGTGATGGTTACCAGCGATGTTTCGCCGGCCGTGAGGGTAGTGTCAGCCACCACGATGGTTGCGGTCGGGCGCACGGTGTCGATGGCATAGTTGTTCGAATCGGTGGTGCCGCTGCCCGCATTACCGGCCAGATCGGCGATTCCGGTGTTGTCCAGGGTGATCAGGTTGGTGGTGTCGGTGATGCTCGCGGTCGGGGTGAAGGTCCCGGTCCAGGTGGTGCCGCCATCACTGCTGCTGACCGCCGTCAGCGTGCCGTTGGCAATCGTCAGGTCGGCGTTGGTGAAACCGCTCACCGCTTCAGAGAACGTGAAGGTGACCAGTGAGGTGTCGCCGATTTTCAGCGCGGTATCGGTGAACACGATGGTCGCCGTCGGCCGTACGGTGTCGATGGTGTAATTGTTGGACGTGCTGGTGCCAACCCCGACTGTGCCCAGCGACACACCCTGGACCCCGGTGTTATCCAGGGTGATCAGGTTAGTGGTGTCAGTAATGGCGCTGGCCGGGGTGAGCGTCGCCGTCCAGGTCACCCCGCCATCACTGCTGCTCACCGCGCTCAACGTGCCGTTGGCAATCGTCAGGTCGGCGTTGGTGAAACCGGTCACCGCCTCAGTGAAGGTAAAGGTCACCAGCGAAGTCTGGCCGATGTGCAGGGCGCTGTTCGCCACCACGATGGTAGCGCTCGGTGCCGGTGCATAGGCGGTGTTCACGGTGCCGCCGTCGTTGAATATATTGTTCACGGCCGCCACGCTGGCACCGGTACTACCGCCGCCCAGCGCCGGACCGCCGGAGCCACTGCCACCGACGTTACCGGACAGCGCCGCGAAGTTGGCGGCGGTCATCAGTACCGTACCTTTGTTCCAGATCGCACCGACGCCTTTACCGGCCGCACCACCGGAGTCGGCGGAACCGCCCAGGCCACCACCGCCGCCACCGCCACCACCGGCGGCGATGTTGCCGGAAATCACCGAGGTGCCAATGACCGTCAGGGTGCCGCTACTGGCGTTGTAAATACCACCGGCAGCCGATGCCCCGGCCCTGCCGGGCTTGTCCCAACCGGAGCCGCCACCGCCACCGCCGATGGAAATCGTGCCGTTGTTCGCCGTACCGCCCGCRCCACCGTTGCTGTAGTTGGCAGCCCCTACGCCGCCCGCGCCACCGCTGCTGCTACCGCCGCGACCGCCCATGTAGTTGGGGTTGTAGCCGCCACCGTTACCGCCCGTGTTGGCACTACCACTCGTACCGCCGTACACACCCGTGCCGAAGCCGGAGGTGCCGCCATGACCGCCGGCTTGCCCGCCCAAGGCACCACCACCGCCGCCACCGCCACCGACCGCGCCACCGACGTAAGGTGAGGTAACCCCGCCACCGCCACCGCCGCCCGAAGCGGCGTTGCTGGTCACGGTGACGTTCTTGAGGGTCAGGTTGCCGGCGTTGAAAATACCGCCGCCCATGGACGCCGTGCCGTCCGTACCGGCGGCAGCACCATTGCCGGCCACCAGGCCTTGCTTGATGATCAGCCCGTCGAAAGTCGCAGTGACCCCGGAAGCGACCTGAACCACCCGGGTCTTGTACTGACCGTTGAGGGTCACATCGGCAATGCCGTCGTGGTTCAGGTCACCTTCCACCGTGACGTTCTTGGTAATGGTCAGCTGCGCGTTCAGATTGACCGTCATGGTGGTGCTGAACGTCACCGTGTCCCCCCCCACGGCATCGCTCAGCGCCTGACGCAGTGAGCCGACCCCACTGTCGCCGTTGTTGGTGACCGTCAGGGTCGCCAGGCTGTACTGATACGCGGCCATGGACTGGGCCGACAGCACGTTATGGCTCTCGATGGTGCCGGTGGCGATTTCCAGATCCCAGTCACCGCTCACACCGGTACGGTTGTTCGACGCGGCGATATCGCGCCCGGTCAGTTGCGCCAGCGAATCGACAAAGCTGATGCCCTTGTCACCTGCGGCGGTGTTACAGGCGTAGATCAGAATGTCGCCGCCGACGTTCATGTCCTTGCCGATCTCGGCCAGCACCGCGCTGCGAGCCGCCACGTTATCGGCCGACAGGTAAGTGTCGCCCAGCCACAAGTCGCCGCTATTGCCGTGAGCGATGATTTCCACAGTACTCACGCCGTGGTGGGTATCCAGATAATCGGCGATCTGCTGCAAGCCATCCTTGGTCGGGTCGAGCTGGACCACCTGGGTGCCAGGCGCCACGCCTTTGAGCAGGCTATCGGCGTCCTTGATACGTGAATCGACGAACACCACGCTCTGACCGGGCACGGCGGTAGGCGTCGCAGCGGGCGCGGGCGTAGCCGCTGACGTGTTGTCCGCCTGGCCGTGGGTGTCCTTGCTGGCCACCGGGTGGTCGGCAGCCGGTGCCTTGGCAGCGTCCGCAGTGGCGTGGGTGTCGGCTTGGGCGGCAGTATCGGCAACGGTGGCCGCCACTGCGCCGTCGAACAGCATTCGCGGTTCCAGGGACATGATCATTGGCGATGCCAGGACGCGTGCGCCCTCCGTGACCTGCGACTTGCCTTTGCTCCACCACATGCTGCTCACCTGGACTCGAACTTTTATGACTGCGCAAATAAAAAACGCCGCGATCAACTGATCGCGGCGTCGGCTTTCATACGAATGACATTGGCAGCACTGGCTGAGCCATCGTGCCAAAAGGACAACTCTGCGTATTTGTCGAACAGGTCCGGTGGCAGGATCGTGCGCCGGGGTTCCAGTGTGACCGTGCGCTTGACCTTGTGCAGCCCCGACACCCCGAGTGCCTGGTCGAATTCCGGCGCATCGTAGGCGAGGTTTTTGAAATCGTGCTCGAACCAGGGTTCACCGATGAAGTCGTAGATCAACCGCATGACCCGGTCAGGGGCCTGGCTCAACAGGTCGTAATCGACGATCAACAGCGAGTCGGCGTTTTCGCCGTAATAGGCCTCTTTCAGCGCAGTCCAGGCAAAGCCCACCAGACGATTGCGCTGGGCCAGGGTTTCACAACGGCTGTAAACGGTATTGCGCTCGATTTCGTCATTGAACAGCTTGGTGTTCTCGAACGGATTGGCGCGGTACAGACGTTCGAGGCTGTCCATCACCCAGGCGACATTGCGCACGCAGGCAATGGTTTTGGCCTTGGGAAACAGTTCCCGTAGCGCAGGCTGACGCGAGCACCATTGGCGATTGGTATCGAAGATAACGGGGGTATCTGCCTGATCGGCATAGAAGGAGTCGAACAGACCGCGCAATAGACGACGGCGCAGCGGGGTATCGATCACCGCGCCAAATTCGCTGCCGGCGCTGCATTGCTCCAGGACACTGGTGAACAGCGATCCGACGGGGCTGGTCATACCGGCATGAAAACGCGGGTTCTGCAAAAGAATTGCAGAAAGCAGGGTCGAGCCTGAGCGCGGCAAGCCGGAAATAAAGTGGAACCGCTGCATCCCTTCACCGTAGTCGGAAGTCCATTTGTAGGACAAAGCGTAGCCTACGATTTTGGATCCGACTAGTGGGCTTTTGATATCAAATTGGAACTAAAACCTTGCAGAAGGTGTGGTTGTAACGAAAATGGACAGAGTGAAACGTTTAAGCTGATAGATGCCTTCATCTGATGCCTTGAACGGCAAAAAATCACAACCTACGGCAGCTCCTACACGGTTTAGGCGTAGGAGCTGCCGAAGGCTGCGATCTTTCGATTTGCGGAAAACTGACGTTCTTCGCCGTACTACCCGTTATTTTTTTGGGTTATTGATGACAAACAACCGCGCCCGCGCATTTCCGGCGACTTTTTCGCTGATCTTCTGCCAATCGGCGGGCAATGGTGCGAACTCATCAGGTTGGTCAGCGGTGCTGAACAACCACACACGGTGCGTTTCGGGCGGCAGATCGGTGAGCCGATCGAGGTAAATCTTGTCGGCGGCTTCCTCTACCAGCGTACCGAAACCGTAGGCATTCGGGCGACTGGACGTGCCGTTGGCCAAGGGCGGAGTAAAGAGCCGCGGCTGGACGACGGTGCGATCGTAGTAGACGTACGGCATGTACCAGAGCAGATCGCTGATGACGACCTGATCACCCAGCTCATAATGCTGATTGATGAACTCGACCGTTACATTGAGCTGGTCATTCGGATCGACCGTCGCGTTGTTTTTCAGACCCACCCCTTCAATGCCGATAAACAGCACGAGAAATGCCAGGGCCAGCACCCGAGCCCGTTTTTTCAGGCCATCGACGCTCAGGGCCATGATCAATGGCAGCCCCAGCGCGTAGGCCGTCACGTAGCGCTCGATAAACACCGGCGAAATGAACGACACCAGGAAAACCAGCACCAGCGGTACCACCGCGTAAATCGCCAGCAAGGCACTCCAGCGGTAGACGCTACGATCACGCAGTACCGTCAGCACGATCACACCCAGCAACAGCACCGGCAGTGCGAAAAACACCGACCTGGGCAGGAAGTCATCATCGCTCTGGATCATGAAGGTCCAGACCATGGACGGCAGGGAACTGAGGGTGACCGGATCTTCCCAGCCCACATCGCCGCTGGCCTTGAGTTCCGGCATGTGCTGAACCAGGCTCAGCAACTGCGGGACCCACGGCAGAAACAGCAGCACGATCGCCGCATTCGTCAGCCACCAGCCCGGGCGGTTGATGTGCCGCAACCGCTCGCCTGGCTGTACCCGCAGCACCAGCAGGTACAACCAATGGGCAATCACGCACAGGGCCGTGAAGTAGTGGGTGTAAAACGCGGCAGCCATCAGCACTGCATAGATCACCAGATACCGTGTGCGCTGGGGCTGTTTGACCCAATACACCAGTGCAATCGTCGCGCCGATCAGCAACACGCCGAGCAGCGAATACATCCGCACTTCCTGGCTGTAACGCACCGCCGAGGGGAATAGCGCCAGCAACAACCCGGCCAGCAACGCCACCCGCGGGTTGGCGATCAACCGTACCAACCAGACGCCCATTGCCACCGTGGCGATCCCCGGCAGCGCGCTGAGGCCGCGAATCGAGAGCATGCTGTCGCCAAACAGTTCGATCCAGCCGTGCAGCACCATGAAGTAGAGCGGTGGATGCACATCACGGGCCGCGTGAAACCAGATCCCGGCCAGATCGTACTGGCTCATCAGCAGGCTGGAGCCTTCATCGCCCCAAATCGCTGCGGCTGTCAGGTCGTAAAACCGCACGAACGCCGCCAACAGCAAAATTGGCCAGATCCCGTAATCGGTCAGCCATTGAAACAGACGCGCCGAGGCCGTCAGCCGAGTGCGCGCAGCACACGCATCAGGCTTGCCGGCAAGCTCTGTTTCTCTTCGGTATTCCATCTGTCCCCCTGGGTGATTGATAAGGCCCTATAAGGCTTGGACCTCGAATTGGGTGTGGATGCTGCCCCATTCCCTGCACGCACGCAATGTAGCGGCATTCGTCTTTGCGGCTACGCTGATCGGTGGTCGGTGGACACGCCGGCCTCCTCCAAAAAACACAGGGATAACAACCATGGAAGTGTTTACCGGAACCATCCAGACCTTCGCTTTCAACTATCCACCCAGCGGCTGGGCGTTGTGCAACGGGCAGACCATGCAAGTCGGCCAGTTCCAGGCGCTGTTCGCCTTGCTCGGCACCAATTACGGCGGCAACGGCACGACAAACTTCATGCTGCCGGACCTGCGTGGTCGCCTGCCCCTGTGTCAGGGGTTGGGCCTGAACCTCACTCCACGGGTGATCGGCACCGCCTCCGGCGCCGAAAAAACCGCCGCCACGGTGAGCAACCTGCCCATCCACACACCTACCGCAACCGCCGTCGGCACCCCGAACCTGACCGCCACCACCACCGTCAACCTGGCCAGTGTCGCTGCCACCCCCGCGAGCGTGCCCTCAGCGACCAATGCCTTTATCGGTGCCTCCAGCGGCGGCCCGGGTACGGCCAATATTTACTCCACCGCACAGGGCACTGCGCCCGTGCCGCTGCAAGGTGTCAGTACCAGCGTTGGCGGCACCGTCAACGTCGCCGTCTCCGTGGCGCCCATCGGCGGTGGCGTTCCCATGGACACGATGAACCCGTTCCTGGTGCTGAACTTCAGCATGTGCCTCAACGGTCTTTTCCCGTCTCGCAACTGAACATGCCGCCGGGGCCCAAGGCCCCGGCTCTTCACTTTTCTGGAGCCAGGCCATGCAGCAACAGATCAACAGCGATCACTTTCGACAGCTATTGGAAACACCCACCAAGCTGTACCTGGAGGATGGCAGCGAACTGTCCGTGATCATCGAATGGGTAGAGGACGTACCAAGGGCACGCTTGTCAGAGGGCAGCCGAATGCCTTTTGGCGTGACCTTGAGCAGCCCGGACCTCACTTCGTTCGTCGATGGACTCTGTGCGATCGACTTGCCTGAGCTGGGCCGCATCGAAGGCATATTCGTATCGCGCACCCTGGCCCTGGGGCGCGACGCAAGCCGGGCGTATTTCTACATCACCTTCAACTGACCAGAATCTGCGGCTGGCCGGGATACCAGACCAGGCGTTCGGCCGCGACACTTTGCTCCTCGACCTGAAACCCCAGCGCCAGATAATGCTGGCGCGCATGGGGGTTGCTCGCCCAGACCACCGTGCTCACCGGGCAGCGCACCTGTTCGGCGGCTTTTTGCACGCCTTGCAGCACCGTACGGCCATAGCCCTTGCCGCGGGCCGCCGGAATGAACGCCAGGTACAAAACGCGAATTTCGTTGCTGCCAAACTCGGCGCTCAAGGCGCCAATCGGGGTGTCGAGCTTCTCGACCACATAGTGCATCGCGTTGGGGAAACGCTCCCCGGTCCCCTGCTCCTGCACCCGAAACTGCTGGGCGATGACTTCCTCGATCAGCTCGCGTTCGCCGTCGATCCATTGCAGATCGGGGCGCGCCGCGTGATAGAGGCTTTCCAGAAACGGTCCGTCGGTCGCCCGTGACGGGCGCACTACCAGACCGTCCGCGGCATTGGCATTGTTGTTCAGCATCGTGATGCTCCTTGCGCTAAAAACCACTCTCCCTCACGCCCAACGCCGCCAACCGGCGCCAGGCCGTCCCCAGCAATGACTCACTGCCGCCCTGCAACACCACCAGCCCCCGCAACGGCTGCACCGGGGTGGCAATGCTGTCGAGGACTTTGAGCCGCACCGCGTATTGCGCTTGCACAGGCTCGGCGCGCTGGCTCTGATCGCGGCGCACGGCAATCGGCCCGTGGTGGTCGGAGGTCAGCGCTTCCTGATCGACAACCGCCGCGCCGTTGGTGTCGATTTCAGTCAACTCGACCGCCACCGCCGGGTGCATCGGATCCTCGGCGATAAACCGCCCCGTCGCACCGGGTGCAACCCGCCACAACTCGGCTTCGGCCAGATAACCGCGCAGTCGCGCGCCCTCTTCGACAACCCGGGCCAGCGTCTCCTTGGGCGACAACCAGCGGCCAACGGTCAGTTGCGGCAGCAAATCACGCACCTGACCGGCCTGGGGCGCCCGCAGCAGCAGGCGCTCGCGTTGCGCCGCCAAACCGCGATATTCGGCCACCGCCTCCGCCAGCCGCTGTTCGACGATGCCGGCATCGGCGGCGGTTTCGCTGCGTCCGGCCTGACGGCGCATCTGCAATTGCTGGATCTCGATTTCCCGGCGCGCAATGGCCTGACGCGAATCCAGGTCCGGCGACTCCAGCTCAATCAACACATCGCCCTGGGCGACGATCTGCCCGTCGCGGACATTCAGCTGTTTGACCCGTGCCGCCACCGGCGCATGCAAGGCACTGACCCGGCCAGCTTCCAGCATGCTCGGCAGTTCCACCGCGCTGCGCCACGGCAACACCAACACGGCAATCACCGCCAGCAACCCCAGGCCACTGAGCAATGCCCGCGGTGCATGGGCCTGTTCGCGGCGGCTCCACCATTCGCGCCATTCGCGCGCAATCGGCAAAAAGATGAACCACACCAGCTCGACCATCATCAGGAAGATCCCCAACAATTTGAAGAACAGGTGATACACCGCCAGCGCAATCCCGAAAAACAGCACCGCGCGCCACAGCCACGAGCCGTATCCCCACCACAGCAAACGCCGCTGCATCGACGGCGACCAAGGCTCCGGTGCCGGCGCGCCGTAACCGAACAGCGCCTCGCGCAATCGCCAACGACACAAGGCAAATGCCCGGCCCTGAAGGTTGTCTACTTCCCAGAAGTCGCTGAGCAGAAAATAACCATCGAAACGCATGAACGGGTTCAGGTTGACCGCAAGCGTAGTGAGCCAGGTCGCGCTGGCGAGCATGAACGCCGCCGTCCGCGCCGGCCCGTCCGGCAACAGCGACCAGGCGAGCAAGGCGATACATGCCAGCAGCAACTCGGCGAGCACCCCGCCCGCGCCGATCAGCAACCGCGCGCGCCGATCATTGACCCGCCAGGCGTCACTGACGTCGGTGTAAAACATCGGCAGCAGCACCATGAACGCCACCCCCATGCTCTGCACCCGACAACCGGCGCGTTTGGCCATGAAGGCGTGGCCGAACTCGTGACAGAGCTTGGCGAAGAACAATGCCACCCCGAACGCCAGCGCACCGCCAAGACTGAACAAGTGCGGGAAGGTCGCGATAAAGCGCTGCCAGTCCCGCGATACCAGAAATACCCCCAGACCCAGGGTCAGCGGTAAACCATAACGCAGCGCTCCAGGACCAAAACGCGCGAGCCACGGCCAGGCACGATTGAGGAACGCGTCGGGGCGCCACAGTGGAATCCGGAAGAACAGGTATTGGTGCAGCAAGATCTGCCACACACTCTGACGTTGCGCCGCAGCCTTGAGGCCATAACTGTCGCGCTGTTGCGGGTCGAGGGCGGAAATCAGGTCGTGGGCGCGCAGAAAACTCAGCAACTGCTCAAGCTCAGCGACGTCCAGCGGCAAGCCCGGTTCGCGATTGGCGGCGCGCAGCACTTGCTCGGGATCGCCCAACGACCAATGACGCAACAAGCGCATGGCCGCGGCACCGAGCTTGAAGTAGCGCCCGCGCAGCGGGTCGGCCAAGGTCCAGCGCGGCGATCCGTCCAGCGCCGGGGCGGCCATCTGCAACTGTAAATCGGCACGCAGGCTGGGCAATGTCATCTAGAGACCTACGCTTTGGCGCAAGCCGGCCAGCGGCTTGCGCAACAGGTACAGCGCCAGCGGCGCGCGATCGCCGAAGATTTTCGCCGTACCGCGCAAGCCGATACGCGGCGGCGCGGCCTCGAAACTGGCGTCGAGCCGATACGCCAACTGGCCACCGGCCGTCGGTTGCGCTTCATAGGCCGAGCGTTCGAGTCTGGCCAAATGCCGTTGCAACGGATCGCTGTCGAGAAACAGCGCCACCTGCGCGCCCGGCTCCAGTGCAATCGCATCACCCACCGCCAGTTCGATGCGCAGCTCCGCCTGGTTCGGGTCGGCGATTTCCATCAGCCGCTCACCAGTCTGCACCGGTTTGCCGGTCCAGCGTTCGGCGTCGGCGAACACCGCAATGCCGTCGCGTTCGGCACGCACTTCGCTGCGTTTGAGCAGTTCACGGGCGTAATCGCGTTCGGCACGCTTCTGCTCGACCCGTGCGGCCAGCAAATCAATTTTCGAACTCGACTCGGCGTCGGCAAAGGCGCGCTGGGCATTAGCCTTGAGCTCGGCTTCTGCCACACCCAAGGCCCGATCGGCGACATCGGCCTGGGCTTTGAGCGTGGTGCCCTCGAAGCGCAGCAACAGGTCGCCGGTTTTCACATTCTGGTTGGGTTTGACCAGGAACTCGGCGATCACCCCGTCCAACGGTGCCGCCACCACCCGACCGCCGAGCGGCACGACTTCGGCCGGCGCCAGCACCGACTGGCGTACCGGAATCAACAAGCCCAGCACCAGCACCGCCGCCAAGGCGACCTGACGTTTGCGAGTCCAGCGCAAGCGCCACGGTTGACGCGGTTGCAGCGCCAGCCAGGCGTGACTGTAGGTGTCGCCCAGTTGCGACAACAGCACTTGCTCGGAAGGATTCCACAGCACATCGCGAGCCAGCCACAAACCGCCGAATACCTGGCCCTGGCGATCAATCAGCGGCAGCCAGAACACCTGGGCGGCAGAAAGACTTTGCCAGTCGGCCTGAATCGGACCGCTTAACGCAGAGGCCGGTATAACCCGCGCCTGTTTCACCAGGTCGAGCTTGAACAACTGCGCCACCGCTTGCTCGACGAATGCTACAAACGGCGCATTCGGCTCCACGGCACTGACACCGGTGATCGCCCGCACCTTGCCGGCGATCAACAGCGCCGCGTGACGAAAACCGAACAAGGATTGACCGTCGTTGGCCAGGCTGTAGGCCAGTTGTTCGGTAGTGCGCGCGGCGCGGGTCTGGCGCTCCAGCTCCAGAAAGCGCGCGAAGACCTGCTCGGCGCCCCCCGTGACGGGCGCGTTCATTTGAGCTC
This sequence comes from Pseudomonas sp. 05N432, assembly GCF_056396945.1. Lineage (NCBI taxonomy): Bacteria > Pseudomonadati > Pseudomonadota > Gammaproteobacteria > Pseudomonadales > Pseudomonadaceae > Pseudomonas > Pseudomonas sp. 05N432. The sequence continues at coordinate 174,121 of NZ_JBFTMM010000012.1, forward strand.
CGCGAAGCGCGCCGTGCCGCTCATCCCGGCCAGCAAGCCGCTGGCGTTGGGCACCGTTGCGACCAGCAGCAAGGTCTGGCTGCCTTCGTCGATTCGCGCACCGAGGCGTTTGACCGTGGCGTCGATGGGCTGGCCGGTTTCATCGGGAACGAAGCTGAAGGTCTGTCCGGGCTTGAGTTTGCCCATCCAGCGCGAGGGCACCAGCAGGTGGATTTCCAGGCTACGGTTGTCGACGATGTCCAACAGCGGCGCCCCGGCGGCGACGCTTTCATAACGCTGAACCTTGCGTTCGACGACCTGGCCGTCAAACGGCGCGACGACGCTGCAGCGTTTGACCTGGACCTGATACACCTGAGATTGCGCCTGGATTTCGCTGAGTTTGGCTTCGGCTCGCGCCACTTCGAAACGCCCGACCGAGTTCAACGAAGCCAGTTGTTTGTTGTGCGCCAACTCTTCACCCGCACCACGGCTGGCGGCCTGCGCGGCGTTGAGCTGCGCCTGAAAAGCCGAGCAGTCGAAACGCGCCAGGGTGTCGCCCTTCTTGAAGGACTCGCCTTCACTGAACGGCAACTCGACAACTCTGCCGGGCAGTTCACTGGCAAGCACCGCTTGATCGCGAGCGCGCAATACACCGCGGGCTTCGCTGCTGGTTGTGGCATGACTGCCTGCGGTGCTGCTTTCCAGCAGCGGATCGTCTGGCACGGGCGTTTGCGCCTGGGCCACGCCTGCCAGCCCGATCAAACCTAAAGCCAAACCACGAAAGCGCTGCATAGCCGTGTCTCCCTGACAGATGGTCGGAGTCTACGACAGCTTCAACAAGCGTCAAGCAATTAGCCATCACTGCCCGAAATTGCGGCTCGCCACTGCTAAATCGAGATCAGCGCAAGGTATGATCGCAGTCTCGATTTCAGCGTTTGCGGATTAAGGACAATTCATGCGTATCGGTCTTCTGTCGCCCCTCGCTCTAGCACTTGCCACAACCTGCGCACTCCCGGCCCACGCAAGCTTCGATCAGGATGCCTGTACGCCTGAACTGTCGCTCAGCGGTGACGGACGCTGCAACAATGTGGCTTTCCTCAACCCTGGCAACGACAGCCGCGCCAACTTGCGCTTGTTGCTCTCCGATCAGGGCGCGCTAGCGCTGAACCCGGCGCCATTGAGTGATTTTGACCGTGAGGCCGGCTACGGCCCGGTGCCGTTCGACCTTGCACGTCTCGACTCACCGTCTGCGCCTACACCGATACCACCCCCTGAATCGGCCCCGGTTTCAGTACTTGATGAGCCACTGCGCCAACTCGGCATCAGCCACGAGGCCTCGACCATTGCCGGCAATCAATTCATCGAAGGCGAAGGCAGCCGCTGCCGCAGCAACAGTGAAGAGAGCGCCGCCGCGTTCCTCGCGCAACTGCTGAAAACCACTCAACTGCCTGCCGAAGAACGCCAAAGCCTGGCGCAAAGTCGCCTCCAGATGCTTGCCGCGTGCAGTTGGGAAGCCGATCAACTGAACAGCCTGCTGCCCGCTTCAATCACCTCGGAACCGGGTAAAGCCTTCCTCACGTACCTGCGTGGCGCGGCGCAGTTCTATGGCGGCCAGTTCGCCGAGGCCACGCAAACCTTCGCCAGCCTGAACACCAGCGAACAGCCTTGGCTCAAGGAAACCGCGCTGTACATGGCCGCGCGCATTGCGCTCAACGCAGCCCAGCAAAACGCTTTCGACGAGATGGGCCTGCCGACGCTCGAGCATGTGGATAACGCGAACCTGCAATTGGCCGAAAGCGGTTTCGAGACCTATCTGAAAACTTATCCACAGGGCGAGTACAGCGCGTCGGCCAAAGGCCTGATCCGCCGTGTGCACTGGCTGGCCGGTGAAGATCAGAAACTTGCCGATGACTACGCCTGGCAACTCACCCAGGCCACTGACGCCCAGCGCAACAAAACCCTGCCGGAACTGGTGGAAGAGGTCGACAGCAAACTGTTGACCCAGCCGGACAACGGTATTCAGGCGCCGCTGCTGCTGGCGGTCAAAGACTTGTTGAGCATCGGCACCTACCAGACGCCGTTCAACCTCAAGGCGCTGCAAGCGCAGAAAGCCTCGTTCGCCCAGCAACCGGCGCTCTATGACTACCTGCAAGCGGCGGTGCTGGTGTACCTCGAGAAAAATCCCGAGCAGGCATTGAACGTCCTCCCGAGCAGCGTCCCGGACAAGCTCGACTACCTTGCCTTCAGCCAACAGATGCTGCGCGGCATTGCCCTGCATGAGCAGCACAAATGGCCGGAAGCCGAAGCGCTGTGGCTGGAGTTGCTGGCCAAGGTCAAACAACCGTTGCAGCGCGAGCAGGTCGAACTGGCGCTGGCCTTCAACTACGAACTCAGCCAGCGGCTCGGCAAAGTGTTCGCCGCCGACTCACCGATCAAGACACCTGCCGTGCGTTATCGCCTGCAACGGCTGGTGGCCGACGCCCCACTGCTGCGTCAGCAATTCAGCCAGGGCGTAGACGCCACCGAGCGCAACAGCGCGCTGTTCGTGCTGCTCCACAAAGAGTTGCTGCGCAGTCAGTACGCCGAGTTTGCCGAAGACTTCAAACAACTGCCGGCCGAGCCGTCGACGGACAAACTCGGTGTGAGCATTGGCTATTTTTACAGCACCGGCCAACCGCTGACGATGTTCCGCTGGCAGGGCGACAAGGCTGAATCGGGTTACCACTGCCCGAGCATCGCCGAGATTGCCGCGACCCTTCAGGCGGACGGCAAGAACCCCAAAGGCCTGAACTGCCTGGGTGAGTTCATCCTGCGCAATGGCCTCGACAGTACACCGCTGGAAGCCAAACCCAACAAGTCCGAACTCGGCGCGACAGGATCGGCGTTCAAAGGCGAAATCTATTCCCGGCACGAAGGTTATCGCCAGGTCATCGACAACGCCAAAGCGCCGAAGGAAGACCGCGCTTACGCACTGTTCCGCGCCATCAACTGCTATGCGCCTTCTGGCAATAACAGCTGCGGTGGCAAAGACGTCGAGCCGGCTGTGCGCAAGGCCTGGTTCCGCCAGCTGAAAAGCGGCTTTGCCGATACTCAATGGGGCAAGTCGCTGCAGTATTACTGGTAAGCCATGAGAGATTTCCTCAAAGGCCTGGCGCTGCTCGCACTGCTGGTCAGCGCCCCGGCCCTTGCGGCCGTCGACGCTGGCGAGTACGACGCCTTTTGGCTGTGGAGCGGGGTCAGCACGCAACCGGTGCTGGCCCAGGCGAAAACCCTGTACGTCCTGCAAGGGCAAATCAGCGAATCACGCCGCATGCCACAGCGCGGTGTGCGCTTCATCGCCCAAGGCATCACCATCCCGCGCCTGACCCAGGGCGAAGTCTGGGTCACCTACCGCGCCCACACGCTACGCTGGCCGGAGCCGGTCTATCAGCAATTGCTGGGGCAGGTGCAGCGCTGGCAACAGGCGGGTAATCCGGTGGTCGGCATCCAGATCGACTTCGACGCCCGCACCCGCTACCTCGACGAATACGTCAGCTTCCTCAAAGACCTGCGCCAACGCCTGCCCGCCCAGTATCGCCTGAGCATCACCGGCCTGATGGACTGGAGCAGCCACGCCGATCCGCAGGTGATCGGCCAGCTCAAAGGCGTGGTCGACGAAGTGGTGGTGCAAACCTACCAGGGCCGCCACAGCATCCCCAACTACGCCGCCTACCTGCCAAGGCTGAACAGGCTCGGCCTGCCGTTCAAGGTCGGACTGATTCAGGGCGGCGAATGGGAGGCGCCGGGGTATTTGAAGGACAGCGAGTGGTTTCGCGGGTATGTGGTGTTTTTGCAGAATCGGTAGCCTAACGCTGCATCCCCCAGCGCTTCACCGTCACTCGCTCCAGCGTGTCGAACACCAGGTTCTCCACCAGCAAACCGATAAGGATCACCACCGCCAACCCGGCGAACACCTTGTCGGTGTACAGCTCGTTGCGGTTCTGGAAGATGTACCAGCCCAGGCCGCCCTTGCCGCTGGTAGCGCCAAACACCAGCTCGGCGGCGATCAGCGTGCGCCAGGCGAAGGCCCAGCCGATTTTCAGCCCGGCAAGGATCGACGGCAGCGCGGCGGGAATCAGGATGAACAGCACAAACCGGATCCCCCTCAAGCCGTAGTTTCGGCCGGCCATGCGCAAGGTTTCCGAGACCCCGAGAAATCCCGCATAAGTGTTCAGGGCCAGCGCCCAGAGCACCGAATGCACCAGCACGAAAATCAGGCTGTTCTGCCCCAACCCGAACCACAGCAGTGCCAACGGCAACAAGGCAATCGCCGGCAATGGGTTGAACATCGAGGTCAGGGTGCTCAGCAGGTCGCGGCCGAACTGGGTCGACACGGCCAACGTGGTCAGGGCAAACGCCAGGACGATACCGACCAGATACCCCTTGAGCAGCACCACCAGCGAAATCCCGACCTTGCCCAACAATTCTCCGCTGAGCAGTCCGTCGTACAGTGCACTGCTGGTTTGCAGGAAGCTCGGCAGTAACAGGTCATTGTTCTGATAGCGGGCGACGGCTTCCCAGAGCACCGCCAGCAGTATCAGGATCAGGCTTTTACGCAACCAGCCCTGCTGCCAGAGGCGCTGGCCAAGGGGCAATTCGCGCTCCAGCGCAACGCTCGACAGGGGTTGCAACTCAACTTCGTATTCTTGACGCACAGGTGATGAATGGCTCATCGGGCACTCCTCCAGCCGCTCAATAAGCGATGCGGATATCGTTGAAATCCAGTTCGAGTTCGCTCTCGGCAGACTGGCCTTCATCGAACAACAGCCGATGAATGCGTCGTGCCGACTGCTGAAACGCCACGCCGCCAAGGCTGTGCAAATCGTATTGATGGCTGTGGATTTCCGCTCGCACCCGACCGGGATGAGGCGACAGCAACAGAATCCGGTTACCCACCACCAGCGCCTCTTCGATGGAATGGGTAACGAACAACAGGGTGAAACGCACCTCCTCCCACAACAGCAACAACTCTTCCTGCATCTTGCGTCGGGTCAGCGCGTCGAGCGCGGCGAATGGTTCATCCATCAGCAGGATTTTTGGTTGCATGGCCAAGGCCCGGGCAATCGCCACCCGCGCCTTCATGCCACCGGACAAGGTATGTGGATAGGCATCGGCAAATGCCGCCAGCCCGACCTTGTCGAGGTAGTGCAACGCCCGTTCTTCAGCCTCGCGACGCTTGAGGGTTTGCGAGGCCAACAGCGGGAACATCACGTTCTGTTTGACGGTTTTCCACGGTGGCAGTTGATCGAACTCCTGAAACACCACAATCCGGTCAGGCCCCGGCGCACTGACCGCCTGACCTTGCAGGCGGATCTGCCCTTCACAGGGCTGGATGAACCCCGCGACGGCCTTGAGCAAGGTCGACTTGCCGCAGCCGGACGGGCCAAGCAGCACAAAACGATCGGCGGGATCGACCTCGAAACTGACCTGATGCGTTGCCCGCACCACCCGTTGCGGCGTGCGGTATTCAAGGCTGACGTGATCGACCGCGAGCAACGACTGGGTGCTGGCGATCGGGTTGCTGGCCGTGTGGCCTTGCAAGAGAGCGTTCATGGCAATCAGCTCCCTTGCAGCGGCTTGGCGTCCTGGAAGAAGTAGTCCTTCCACGAGTCCGGCTTGTTCTTGATCGCGCCGACGCGGTAGAGGAATTCGGCCAACGGATACGTGTTTTTCGGCGTGACGCTGAATTCGAACTGCGGGTTGTCGATGATTTTCAGCAACGCGGCGCGGTCGATTTTCGCTTTGGTCACCCGCAGGTAAGTGTCCGCCGCCGCGCCCTTGTCCTTCTGGGCGAACTCGGCGGCTTCGGTCAGGGCTTCGACGAAGGCCTTGTAGGTTTTCGGGTTCTCGTTGCGAAATTTCTCGGTGGCGAACAGCACGGTCGGCGAGTTAGGGCCCAGTAGGTCAAAGGTGTTGAGCACGACGTGGACGTTAGGGTTTTCCAGCGCCTGATCCTGGAACGGCGGGTTGGAAAAGTGCCCGGTCAATTCAGTGCCGCCAGCGATCAACGCAGCCGTGGCGTCCGGGTGCGGGACGGCGATGGTGTACTTGTCGAGGCGATTGAATTCCTTGTCACCCCACTGCTTGGCAGCGGCGTACTGGAGGAACCGTGACTGCACGGAAACCCCGACCGCCGGCACCGCAATGCGGTCCTTCTCTGTGAAGTCCGCGATGGTCTTGACCTTCGGATTGTTGCTCACCAGGTAGTACGGGAAGTTGCCGAGCGAGGCCACGGCCTTGACGTTCTGCTTGCCGTGAGTGCGGTCCCAGATGGTCAGCAACGGACCAACGCCAGCACCGGCAATGTCGATGGACCCTGAGAGCAACGCATCGTTGACGGCCGCGCCGCCGGAGAGCTGGGTCCAGTCGACCTTGATGTCGATGCCCTCTTCCTTGCCGTGCTTCTCGATCAGGTGCTGGTCGCGGACCACGTTGAGCAACAGGTAAACGATGCCGAACTGCTCGGCGATGCGAATTTCGCCTTCGGCGTGCGCCACAGGCGGTGCGACCAGACTGCCGGCGAGCAGGCTGAAACCCAGACCGATGGCGGCGGCCAGCGGCGCGAATGGAATACGTTTGGACATGGCAGGTATCTCCGAAATGCAGCCGATCAGAAAGGCGCGTCACCCTGAATGGTGGTGCGGTAGAGCTTGCGGCGCAGATGACTCGGGCAACCGGCGGCCAGGTGAATCAGCGAGCGGTTATCCCAGAACACCAGGTCGTGGGGTTGCCATTGATGGCGGTAGATGTTTTCCGGCAACACGCTGTGGGCGTAGAGCTCGGCCAGCAGTTGCCGGCTTTCGTCTTCCGGCAAGCCAACGATGCGGGTGGTGAAGCCTTCGCTGACAAACAGCGCCTTGCGGCCGTTTTCCGGGTGAGTGCGAACCACCGGATGCACCACTTCGTTGACCTGAGCGAGTTGCTCCGGGGTCAGGGTCGGGCGCCAGTTACCTTCGAATTTGCTCTCGCTGTAACGTGCGGTATAGGAATGCGCGGCAGAGCGTCCTTCGACCGCTTTGCGCAAGGCTTCGGGCAGGGTGTCCCAGGCTTTGTGCTGGTCGGCAAACAGCGTGTCGCCGCCTTCGGACGGCAGCTCCTGGGCATGGAGCATCGAGCCCAGGCTCGGCAGTTCTTTATAGGACAGGTCGGAGTGCCAGAACTTGCCGGCGTCACCGAGGCCGATGGCCTGGCCGTTTTCGATGATGTTGGAAACGATGAGGATTTCCGGGTGATGGGCCAGCAGAAACTGCTTGAGTACATGGATCTGCAGCACGCCGAAACGGCGGCTGAAGGCGATCTGTTGTTCGGGGCTGATGCGCTGATTTCGGAACACCACGACATGGTGATCCAGGTGCGCGCGGTGGATCCGTGCGAAGTCTTGGTCGTTGACCTGCAAGGCGAGGTTCAGGCCAATGATTTCGGCACCGACGGCGCCGCTGAACGGGCGAATCTCGAACGATTGCGGCGCAAGGGTCGCGGCGCTGGGCAAAGCGGACAGTACAGGCATACATCACTCCCACGCAGAGCACGCTCAATGGCGTGCGCGTCGATCAGAAACTCACGGGGGCCCGTGTGGGTTCATTTCGTGCGGCACGCCGATTGGTCGGTGGGTACGCAGGGGTTTGACTTTATAGATATAAGAACGAGAATTTAAATACCGTTAATGAATAACGATATGGCTTTTGAAATGCGCCGCTATTGAGGCACTCATCGCGAGCAGGCTCGCTCCCACACTGGATCGTGCCAGGCACATATTTTGTGTGCGCAGCAAATCCCCTGTGGGAGCGAGCCTGCTCGCGATGAGGCCACCAGCCCTGCCAAAGACTAGCGCTCGTGCAGCGCCTCTGCCCGCGCCTTGATGATTGGCTTGAGCAGGTAGCTGAGGATGGTCTTCTTGCCGGTGATGATATCCACCGAGGCGACCATGCCCGGAATGATCAGCAAGGGTTTTTCGTCGGTGCCCAGGTGGCTGCGCTCGGTGCGCAGCTTGATCATGTAGTAGGTGGTTTTCTTGTCTTCGTCGGTGATGGTGTCGGCGCCGATCTGCTCCAGCTTGGCTTTCAGGCCACCATAGATGGTGTAGTCATAGGCGGTGAACTTGACGATGGCTTCCTGGCCCGGGTGCAAGAACGCGATGTCTTGCGGACGAATTTTCGCTTCCACCAACAGGGTGTCATCCAGCGGGACGATTTCGACCATGTCACTGCCGGGCTGGATCACGCCACCGATGGTATTGACCAGCAGCTGCTTGACAATGCCGCGCACCGGCGAGGTCACCAGGGTCCGGCTGACACGGTCTTCCAGTGCCTTGCCGGTCGCCTTCGCCTTGTTCAGGTCGGTACGGGCCTCGTTGAGCTGGGTCAGCGCCTCACTGCGGAACTTGCCACGGGTCTCGTCGATCTTGCGCTGCACTTCCTTGATCGCCGACTCGGCACGCGGGATCGCCAGGGTGGTGGCGTCCAGTTGACCGCGGGTTTCGACTTCGGCGCGCTTGAGTCGCAGCACTTCCACCGGCGACACCGCGCCTTGAGCCACCAGCGGCTCGGACATGTTGATTTCCTGACGTTGCAACGCCAGACCGCTGCGGTACTGCGCCTGCTTGGAGGTGAATTCACGCAGCTCCTGTTGTTTCTGGATTAGTTGCTCCTGCAGGCCGCCGACTTCATCGTGCAATTGCTGGCGACGGCTCTCATAGAGTGATTTTTCGCTGGCGGCCTGACCGGGCACAGCTTTCATCACATCGTCAGGAAAACTCAGCGGGCGGTCGTCGACTTCCGCGCTCAAGCGTTCCACGCGCAGCAACATCGACAAACGGTCGGCTTCGGTTTCGCCGACGTTGGACTGAAAGCGCGTGTCATCCAGACGAATCAACGGCGCACCGGCCTCGACGATTTGCCCTTCGCGAACGAAGAGTTCAGCGACGATACCGCCCTCCAGGTTCTGGATTTTCTGAAGTTTGGAGGATGGAATCGCCTTGCCATCGCCTTTCGTGACCTCATCGATCACCGCAAAGTTGGCCCACAACAGCAGGAACAGAAAGAAGCCGATGATGGCCCAGATGGTCAGGCGGACCACCCGCGGGGCGTCTTCGATCAGCGCCTTGTTCACCTCGGGCAAGGGTTGGCCTTGCAGTGATTCGGAGCCTTTGAAGTAACGGCGGATCGAGTCGCGCATTCCGGACTTAAGCAACACTGATCTGCCCCTTCTTCAACGCTTCCATCACCGAGGCTTTTGGACCATCGGCCAGAATTTGCCCGCGATCGATCACCAGCAACCGATCGACCAGCGACAACAACGATGCCCGGTGCGTCACCAGCACCACGGTCTTGTTCTCTACAACGGCTTGCAGGCGTTGTTTCAAGCGCTCTTCACCGGTGTTATCCATGGCGCTGGTCGGTTCGTCGAGCAGCAGGATCGGCGGATTGAGCAACAGGGCACGGGCCAGGGCCACGTTCTGACGCTGGCCGCCGGAGAGGTTTTGCCCGCGCTCGCCGACTTGCAATTCGTAGCCTTGCGGGTGCAATCGGGCGAATTCGTGCACGCCGGCCAGTTCGGCGGATTGCAGTACCAGCTCGTCTTCCATGTAGCGGGCGCCGGACACCAGGTTGTCGCGCAACGTACCGGCGAGCAACTGGATGTCCTGCGGTACATAGCCGATGTTGTGGCGCAATTCACTGACGTCGATCTGACGGATATCCACACCATCCACCAGCAACGCGCCATCGTCCGGCTGATACAGGCCGACCAGCAGTTTGGCCAGCGAGCTCTTGCCCGAGCCACTGCGGCCGATGATGCCGATCTTTTCACCCGGCTTGATGATCAGGTTGATGTTCTTCAGCGCCGGGTTCTGCTGACCCGGGTAGGTGAAGTTCAACTGACGGCACTCGATGCCACCCTGCAGGACTTTACGGCTCAGCGGGCGCTCTTCGAAGTTGCGCTCTTGCGGCAGCTCCATCATCTGGTCGACCGAGGTCATGGTGACCCGCGCCTGCTGATAACGGGTCAACAGACCTGACAACGACGCCAGCGGGCTGAGGGCCCGACCACTGAGCATGTAGCAGGCGATCAGGCCACCCATGCTGAGGTTGCCGGCAATGATCTGGTAAACGCCGAAGACGATCATGATCACCCCGGCCAGTTGCTGGATCAGCAGGGTGATGTTCATCGCCAGGCCGGAAAGCATTTTCACCCGCAGCTCGAGGCGGCTGAGGGTGCCGATGGTCTGCTCCCACTGATACTGACGCTCGCTTTCAGCGTTGTTGACCTTCACCGCATCAAGCCCGGCGAGGGTTTCGATCAGGCTCGACTGGCGCTCGGCCCCCAGCGCCATGGTTCGCTCCATGGTCGCCACCAGCGGCTTCTGCAAGGCGTAGCCGATCAGCAGGGCAATCGGGAACGCCAGCACCGGAATCCACACCAGGTGCCCGCCCAGCAGGGCGATCACCAGGAAAATCAGCAAGGTGAACGGCAGGTCGATCAGGCTGGTCAGGGTCAGCGAGGCGAGGAAGTCGCGCAGGCTCTGAAACTCGTGGATGTTCTGGGCAAAGCTGCCGACCCGTGCCGGGCGGTACTTCATGGCCATGCCGACGATCCGCTCGAACAGCGTCGCGGAGATGATCAGGTCGGTTTTTTTGCCGGCCAGGTCCAGGCACAGACTGCGCAGGCTTTTAAGGATCAGGTCGAACAGGTAAGCCCCGGTGATGCCGAGGGCCAGCACCCACAGGGTCGCCTCGGCCTGGTTCGGCACCACGCGGTCATAGACGTTCATCACGAACAGCGGCGCGGCCATGGCGATGATGTTGATCAGGAAACTGGCAGCGATGGCGTCGGCGTACAACCAGCGCGAGCGCTTGAGGGTGTCGCGGAACCAGGAGCGCGCACGCGGGATCAGCGTGCCGTGGTTCACATCGAATTTGTGTTGGGGCTGGGCGAAAAACGCTTGCCCGGTGTAATCGTCAGCCAGCAGTTCGCGACTGACGTGAACTTCACCGCCATCGCTTTCACTGAGCAGCAGGCGCGCCTGGTCATCGCCGAGCCAGCCCAGCAGCACGGCACTGCGACCATCCTTGAGCAGCAACAGTGCCGGCATGGCAATCGCCGGAATTTGCGCCAGCTTGCGTTGCAGCACCCGTCCTTGCAGGCCGGCGCGGGCCGCCGCACGCGGGAGCAACTCGACGCTCAAACGCTGCTTGGGCAATGGCAGACCGGTGGTCAGCATCGCCGCGCTCGCTGGTTTCTGGTGCAGCGTGCAGAGGGCTAGCAGGCCGTCCAGTAACGGATCGTCGTGCAACGCGCGTGGATCATGACGGAGGTGAACTCGACTGGCTTCTGATTCCACGCTTGGCACTCTTGGCTAACTAACTAGAAGGATCTGCTCAATTCATGCCGGGCAGTTGGACCTTGGGCTTCACATCGTTCGACACGACGGAGGCCATGGGTGCAACTACGCCCTGACTTTTGAGCAATTCGCCCATGGTCGCCTTGATTCGATATTGAGTAAATAACTGAATGTTCTTGATATCCGCCAGGCGACGGGAAGCGGTGAACAGTTCGTTCTCGCTGTCGAGCAAGTCGAGCAAGGTGCGTTGGCCCAAGCTGAACTGTTGTTGATACGCGGTGCGCACGGAAGCGCTGCGATCGACATATTGCTGAGCAATTGGCACTTGGGCGTTAGCGTTGTTCAGGGCATTCCAGGCCAGGCCCAACTCTTCGTTCAACACGCGCAAAGCGTTGTTGCGGATATCCAGTGCCTGGTTCGACAGATAGGACTTGGATTCCAGATCGGCTTTGTTGCTGCCGCCGGAATACAGGTTGAAGCGCATGCGCAACATGGCCTGCCATTCATTGTTATGACCGACCGTACCATCCAGATTATTGTCGGCGGTGCGGCCCAGTTCGGCATCGAAACGTGGGTAGAACGTCGACTTGGCAGCATCGTACTGCTTCTCGGCCGCGGCAATATCAGACTCGGCAGAACGCAGCACCGGGCTGTTCTCAAGCATTTGCTGGCGGGCTTCATTCAGGTTCGCCGGCAGCAACGCTAGGAAAGGGGCCGGACGCTCCAGTTGATCGGGCATCTGACCCACGGCGCTGAGGAAGTTGGTCTCGGCGTCCGCAAGATTGGTCTGCTCGGTGATCAGGTTGTTGCGGGCCTGGGCCATACGCGCTTCGGCCTGATCGAGGTCAGCACCGCTGCCCACGCCACGTGAGGTGCGCAGTTTGATCTGGTCAAAAATCCGTTCGTGGCTTTTCAGGTTCTCTTCGGCCAAGTGCACGAACTCGCGGCGGGTCAGCACGTCGAGGTAAACTTGGGCCACAGTCAGTGCCGTGCGCTCGGAAGTCCCCAGCAATGAATAGGCGCGGGAGTTGACGGTGGCTTGTTGACGCCCGACTTCGCTGGATGTCGCAAAACCGTCAAACACCATTTGCTGCAAGCGCACGCTCGACTCGCCGCGGTTCAAGGTTTCCCAATGATTGTTGCCGGCGCCAGCACGAGTGGTCGGGTTGTCAGTGCCTTCACGGCCATAACCGCCGAGCAGATCGACCTTTGGCAGGTAGCCGCCCTGAGCCGCTCTAAGCTGATGGTCCGCAGAAAGACGACTGTTCACGCCAGCCTGGACTTCCGGGTGGACATCCAGTGCTTGTTGCATGGCTTGAGGCAGGGTTTGGGCTTGTACAAAACTGGCAGCAAAAACAAAGGGTAGAGCCTTGAACAGGTGTGAGCGCATATAAGAATTTCCCTGGACTTCTTGTCTCAAATCACAGCAGATCGCAGTGCTGCGACGGAAAATGGCAACCGGAATGACCGTATGTCGGAAAGTTAAAAATCAGAACTGGGTCACACACTGCAGGCAGGTCGCCACATAAATATCAATGTGACATTAATGGGGCGATTGTTTAGGATGGCACCCAGAAGGTCAATAGTTTGGCATAAAGTTAATAACGAAAAAATACAGCCAAATTATTGACACAAATAGCGTCAAGTTAATGCACGACCCACTATAAAGTACGTCCAGACTGAATTTGGCAAACAGCCTCTTCAGGTCAATGGAAGCCTACTGAACGGAACACCGGAGAGTCCTCAATGAGCAGTGTTGTTGCCATCGTCAAAAGCATTGTTGGTCAAGTTTTCGCGGTGTCCCCGGAGGGCATCAGGCGTGTGCTGATTGAGGGTGACCGACTGTTCACGGGCGACCAGCTCGATACCGGGCCGGCGGGCGCGGTGACGCTTGAACTGGCCGACGGCCGCACGCTGGACCTGGGCCGCGATACCCAGTGGAGCGGCAGCGCTCCGGACTCCAGCACTGACCTGGCAGAGGCCACTGCGCAAGCCGCACCTTCGGTAGCCGAACTGCAACAAGCCATCCTCGCGGGCGCCGACCCGACCACTGATATCGAAGCCGCCGCCGCAGGCCCGACCGCAACAGGCTCGGGCGGTGCTGCCGGCGGAGGCCACAGCTTCGTGGCACTGGACGAAACAGCGGCCCGTGTAGCCCCCACCATTGGTTTCCCGACTGCAGGCATCGGCACGAGTACTTCCGCCGCCGACGTCACTACGGGTGGCCAGAACACCAATAACGGCACCAACGTACTGGTTGGTTCGACCCTGAGCCTCAGTGCTACATCGAGCATCACCGAAGCCGGCGGCGTGCTGGTCTACACCGCGAATGTCACCCGGGCGCCGCTGACTGACCTGAGCATCACCCTGTCCAATGGCTCGGTCATCGTCATCCCGGCCGGCCAGGTCAGTGGCAGCGTCAATGTTCCGCTGGCACCGAATGACAGCGTCTACAACGACCCGCATCAGATCACCGTCAATGTCACTGGCACCACCGGGGGTGGCGGCCTGGTGCTGACTGTCGATCCGACACCGGCCGTCACACAGGTCACTGACACGATTGATACCACCACCGTCACCCTGACGGCAGGCTCGACTGTCACCGAAGGCGGTCAGATCACCTACATCGCCACCTTGACCAATCCGGCGCAAACGCCGGTCACCGTGACCCTGTCCAACGGTTCGACCATCATCATCGAAGCCGGCAAAACCACCGGCACGGTGAACGTCGACACCCCGGCCAACGACGTCTACAAAAACGGCAGTACGGTCAGCACCACCATCACCGGGGCTACCGGTGGCAACTTTGAAAACCTGGTGCCAAGCACCACGCCAGCCGTTACGACGATTACCGACTCGATCGACAACACCGGGTTGAGCCTGACGGCGACCGGTTCGGTTACCGAAGGTGGCCAGATCACCTACACCGCCACCTTGACCAATCCGGCGCAAACGCCGGTCACCGTGACCCTGTCCAACGGTTCGACCATC
>NZ_JBFTMM010000013.1:0-202356 GCF_056396945.1 Pseudomonas sp. 05N432
GCCGACCCGCATCATATTTCACCGCAATATTGGCGGTGTTGACCGTGTCGGTRTTCAGCGCCGTCAACGCACCCGCTACGCTGGTTTGTGCAGTGGCTGCCGCTACCGCCCCGGTGCTGCTGATCGCGTTGATCGGCTGACTAAAGCCAGTAATCCCCGTGGCCGACGAGTAAGTGGCGCCGCCACCCAGGGTGTTGGCCGAGGTGTTACCCAGAGTAGTGGTCTGGGTCCCCAGATTATTCACGGCAGTATTGGTGGCAAAGAGTTGGCTGCCATTCACCGCGTCGGTGCTGGTGCCGTTCAAGGCGCCGGCACTCAGGTTGGTGATTTTCACCCCGCCGGCCGGTGCACCTGCACCACCGGTCGCCCCCAAGGTGATGGCGTTGCCGCCGACCGCATCATATTTCACCGCGACGGCGGCGGTATTGGTCACGCTAGTGCTGAGATTGGTCAGTGCCGCGCCGACGTTGGTGCTGGGCAGTAAGCCGGTGCTGGCACCCGTTGCACTAATGGTGTTGGTGGAATAAGTGGGCGCCGTCCATGCCCCGGTGGCCGCATTCAGTGCCGCGCCGCCGCCAAGGGCAGTCGCCGTGTCCTGTCCCACTTTATTCAGTTGACTGACGTTGACGGCGTCAGTCGCATTGGCACCAGCGGCCAGTCCGGTAATCCGACGACCGTTGGCGCCGTTGGCGATGTTCACTTCGCCGCCTGTCGTTGCCGTGCCGCCGACACCATAAGCGGCGGTAGCCAGAGTAGTGCCAGTAGCGGATGAGTTAGAGCCTAGCGCCACGCTATTGGCGGCGGTTACGGATGCAAGAAGCCCGATTGCAACACCGGACGTAGCAGTCGCCGACACCGTTGATTGGCCACCAACAGCGATAGAATCAGCAGCCCCGGCCTGGGCCCCACGGGTTGTGTTACTCCCAATGGCAACGGCACCCGCACCGGACGCTGTGGTGGACTGGGCCGCTGTAAGCGAAGTAGAGCCGGCCGCATTAGAGGCCGCACCACCGATGGCCACGCCATTGAGACCCGTCGCAACGCTACCGTAACCCAAAGCGGTGCTTGCAATACCCGTCGCAGTGGTCTCCATCCCTATAGCAGTGGCCCACCGCCCGGCGCTGGCATAAAAGCCGAATGCTGCTCCACCTTCCCCGCTCACAGCGGAAAAAGCGCCGAAAGCACTGGCTCCAAGGTACCCACTCCCACTGGACCCACCGGTTGCGTTACAACCGAGAATGTTTGATGAATAAGCGCCGCCGCCGAAAGTTGGATCTGTAATTGTCGCATTGAGGGTGGTCCGACCCACTGTATCGGTAGCGGTGCCCGTACATGAGCTAGAAGAAGAATTAGGAAAATACAGGAATGCGTACCCTGGCTCGGACCATCCAACAGTCAGACTCAAAGCAACCGCAAGCACACTCAGTGCACGCGATTTTCCCTTCAATGCACGAAGTGGGTTAAATCCCCGCTTACGCTGCCTTGTCGGCCCACCCTTGGTTTTCTTATTAGCAAGTTCCGAAGCAACTACCCAGCAACACATTGACGTGTTCCAGACAACCGAAAATATTTTATTCATCAATGAACTGGCGTCGAGCCAACCTCCGAAATCGCATCATCCATGGCGTGATGACGTCTGTTTTTAATTCTCAATAGTCGATATAAAAACCGGCTTGCAAACGACGCCTCGCCTCTAAAACAGCCAGGATTCGATCTTCGTTTTACGCAAGCAACAGTAATCACCAAGAAATTAATAGATCGTATTGTCTCGACATCCCACGGGGATTAAGTTAGGAAATTTCCTGCTGTTTGTAGGAAATTTCCTACCTGATGAAAGCCATACAGCCACGTTTAAACACCAACAGAATGATTTCCATGAAACCACGAATGTAAAATTCAATTGTATGGATCAGACGTCGCGCACCATCAGCGCTACCCCTAGCGAGTCTCGACGATGTACAGATGTAAACCATCGGACTGCAGATCAGTGACTTCCATGAAAGGCCTGATCGACTCGCTATCAGTCATTCGTAAAAGAGATGCCTGTACCACGACGGCGAGTGGTAAAGAAATCGGCAAAAATTGCGCACCTTGCCCGTCATAAATCAATGCGTGGCGAATCTGCGGATTACTCCGGCAGAAGCCGTCGATATCGACGTCAACCGCTATAGCCAACGCGCTGCTGATAATCAACAGGTCGAAGGGCTCAAAAGCATTGCCCATCAGAATGACAACGTCCCCAAGTGACTCCACCGGTGCGATCCGGCGATAGCCCAATTGATTAAGCATCTTCTCTATACTCAAACGCTGAAAGCGTTGATCGTCGGCGACAAAAATTCGTAAATAACGATTCGGCATTGTTAATCACTATCACTTTAAATTTTCAAGACGTGCCTCTGGCAAGAGAGCTGACTAAGCATGTGCGCGTAATGCGAGGCCTGATGGGTTTCATGCATGAACGGTCCTGAAAACTTACAAGACACGTACTCGATGAAGTCGATCAACGAGTTACCAGTAATTAACGGCAGCCATTTGCTGAAGATCCAGCCAATTCAATAAACCCGCCGCCGTCATTGGCCGTGCACACAAGTACCCCTGCCCTTGCGTACACCCAAGCTCCAGTAATACCTGACGCTGCTCTTCAGTTTCGATCCCTTCAACCACCACCCTCATGCCCAACGCTTCGCCAAGTGCCAGGGTGCTGCTGATCACCGCGCGGCAACGCGGCTCCTGCTTGAGCCCGCGAACGAACTCGGCGTCGAGTTTGATTTCATTGAATGGCAACTGACACAGGCGTTGCAGCGACGAAAAACCCGCGCCGAAATCATCGATAGACAGACTGCAACCCATCATTCGCAGGCGCACCAGGCTTTCCAGACTCGACGCTGGCGCCTCAAGCAACCCCGTTTCGGTCAGCTCGAACGCCAGCCCTGAGCCGGGCAGTTCATGGGCGCCTAGCATCGTCTTGATCCTGCACGTGAGTTCGGCATTGACCAGTTGCACAGCGTGCAGATTGAAGGCAATGTTTAGCGCAAATCCCTGCTGAAGTGCCTGCCGCTGAAGCCTCAAGCCTTGTTCCAATTGAAAGAACAGCAAGTCATCCATCAACCCGCAACGCTCGACAATCGGCATGAACACCGAGGGCGGCAGTACGCCTTTGAATGGATGATGCCAACGGGCCAAGGCTTCGACACTGCACACTTCACCGGTCAGCAGGTTGAATTTGGGCTGAAAGTAGGTTTGCAACTGTTGGTCGGCAAGCGCCCGACGTACCTCCTCTTCAGTGGCCAACGCAGCAACAGGAGGCACGACTGGCACGTCAATAGCCTCATTCATGTGTTTTGCCAGCAATAGCTGCAGTGCGCCGAATTGCAAAGGCTTGCTGATATTGCCCAGCAACACCATCCCCAACAACGAAACCCACTGCCCCACCGCCCGACGAACATCCAGCGACAGCGAACTGCTGATGATTATCGACCCAGCAAGACGGGATCCGCCCACGCCCTGTAAAAGTTCCAGGCTGTCCACACCGTCCATGCGCAGGTCACACAGGGTGATATCCACCGGACCGACCTGTTCGAGAATCGCGAGGGCTTGTGCGCTATTGCCGGCAACGAACACCTCCTGGCACCCAGACTGCCAAAGCATGTTGACCGCAATCGAGCGATGGAAGGCGTTGGCGCCAAGAACCAGAACGCGCAATGGGAGCATGGGCATGGAAGCGGCTCACAAAAAAGGAATGAGCCAATTGTCCGGGCTTGGACGCTGGGTATCGTTAGGAAATTTCTCCTTAAATGTAGGAAATTTCCCAGCGTCACGACACTTCGGGCATAGCGACATACCGCCAGGCCATGTTTGTTCTTTGCGAAATTTCCTACAGACATTGGATCGCATCCTTCACTAATGTTCAGCACATCATTGAATGCAACTATCGGCCCACTCCTCCAAGACAGATCCGACATGACGAAAGAACGAAAACAACTACGGATACTACTCAGGCGATACGAAGACAATATCAAGCTACTGACCGCGCATAGTGATTCGTGGCGAGGTGAAGATCGCGTCAGAGGCACCGTAACCCTCCAGCACCTGACGCTGCAAATGGAAAAATTGTTGAAGCAACTGAACAAGCGAAGGGGGCTAAACTAGCGGAGTGATGCTGCCCCGTGTTCTGCAATAGTTACTTTTGTCAAAACTCAACCCGGCCGAGATGATCCAGTTTTTATCTCCCCCAAAGCAGCACACAACAACTAACAGGAAATTTGCAGTGATTGGCGAACCTATGCTCGACCCTCGCGAAGCCATTATTTATGACTTGGAAAAGTCCAAGGCGCAGTTTCTTGCAGCGGGTAATTCTATCCAGAACATTCCGACGGGCGTCAGCGGGGTTTATTCAGTACGGCATGTCACGGGTCATCAAAAAACGCAACAAGCCGGACGGGCAAAACTCGCACCTGCCCTGCGCGAGCATGCTTACGCCGGGCGGACCCTCCGGGCGGCTGCCATCGCCATGAAGTTGAGAGTCGATCGCGCGCAGCTGATCGCGAAAGAAAATGGCATTGTTTTCAGCGGCGCATAGCAAATGACTGGGCATCAGGTACTTCCCGCAAACCTCTCACTGGCTATCAACATCTGCAATCAACTGCGATAACACGAAGAGTCGGGATCGCCCCACTCACATCCAGATCTACATTGTCGGATCAGCGATGCACTGCGCCAGCGTTTGTGCCAAACATTCCATCGCCTGCAGTAACGCATCCACCACCTCCGTCAACTCGACAGCGTCCGCTCGTATACAGGCTGCTTCCAACTGCTCGCAGCACAAAATCAAATTGCACGCCTTGATGATTCGCGCGCCGCCTTTGACCCGATGGGCCAGATCGGAAAGAGCCGACAAGTCGTGCTCGCCGAACAGTTTGATCAGCCGCAACATGTCCCCTTCGTTGCTGCTGACTAGATTGCCAAGCAACGTATTGATCGCGGTGCGATCGCCACGGGTCAGTTGCTGCAAACTGCTCAGATCGATGTCGCCCTCGATCTCAAGCACCTTTGCGCCAAGCGGCAATGAGTCAGCGCCGGGCTGTACCAAGGCAAGTCGGGCACTCAAATCACTGAGGCCGATAGGTTTGAACAAACAATCATCCATACCTTCTGCCAGGCAGCGTTCCTTTTCCTCGGACTGGGCATTGGCAGTGAACCCCAGGATCAAGCAAGGTTCAGCGCCCGAAGCTTTTTCCTCGTCACGAATGGCCCGCGTCAGCTCGTAACCGTTCATGACGGGCATGTTGCAATCGGTGATAACCACATCAAAGTTGCCGTTGCGCCAGGCACGCAGACCGTGGGCACCGTCTTCGGCGTCGCTGACACTGTGACCGAGGTAACTCAATTGTTGGGAGAGCAGCAAACGGTTCGCCGGATAATCGTCGATCACCAGGATGTTGAGCAGCCACGCCGGCGACACCAGTTCGGCCGCCGGCAACTCGGCAGCAGGCACGGGTTGCAAGACAAGCAGGTCGAGGCATATATCAATCTGCGTGCCCTTGCCCAGTGCACTGGTCAGTTGCAATTGACCTTGCATCATTTCACACAGAGTACGACTGATAACCAGGCCCAGCCCAGAACCGCCCCGCGCCGACTGGTGATTATTGCTGGCCTGGCCGAAAGGGTTGAACAAAAGCTTCAGATCCGCAGCGGAAATACCGATGCCGGAATCCTTGACTTGCACATGAATCGCCAACCGCTCGCCGCACACGCCGGGCGCAGCCTGCACGCTCAACCGCACCTCGCCTTCGTCGGTAAACTTGATCGCGTTGCTCAGCAGGTTGGAAAGAATCTGTTTGAAGCGCAGCGGATCGATCAACACATCGAGATTGGCCTTGAGGTCGAAATCCAGCAATAGCCGCAAACCTTTTTGTCGTGCCACCCCTTCGAACATACGCACCACCGATTCGACCAACTCCCGCAAGCTGGCTCGTTGCGGGGCCAAAGACAGGCGACCGGACTCAATACGTGCGATATCGAGAATGTCGCCGATCAGGTCCAGCAGCCCCCGCGCAGCGCCAGAGGCGACTTCGATCGCGAACCGGTCCATAACGCCTTGGTCCGCCCTCTTCATCGCCAGCTCGAGCATGCCGATCACGGCATTCATCGGGGTACGGATTTCATGGCTCATGGTTGCCAGGAAGGTGGTCTTCGCCCGGTTGGCGTCATCGGCATTTTTCTTGGCATTCTGCAGTTGCTCCAACAGACGCTGGCGATCGCTGATATCGATCCAGCCGGCAATGATACCGGCGACCACGCCGTCACTTGTGTGATACGGCAACATCCAGTGATACACCGCGTGTGTTGTTCCGTTTTTTCGGGTGATGACGCGATCCTGGATCCATCGCGTACCGTTTTCCATCACCTTCATGTATTCGTCCTGATAGGCCTGAGCGTCGGCATTACTGAGCAATACGCTGTCGGTAATCTGCTTGCCCATGACCGTATCGAGTGAGACCCCGAGCACGTCGAGATAAGCAGTATTGCAACTCACCAGTCGCCCTTGACGGTCACGTACATAAATCGGGTGAGGGGTGCCGTCGATCAAGGCGCGCATGAACGCCATCTGATCATTGAGCGCTAACTCGGCCTTTTCGCGCTTGGATATCAATTGCCGCAAGTACACGATCCAACCCACGGCCACCATCAACAACAATGTGAAAAGGATAAAACCCTGAATGACCGCTGATCTATGTTGCTTCCAGTTTTCACTATCGATCACCACGTCGCGGTGCCAACGGCTTGTTAACTCATCCATTTCTTCCGGAGGAATGCTTTGTAGGGCTTTATCAAGGATCGAATATAGTTCCAGCGCCCCTCGGTCGGTGGCGAAGCCTGTCTGGGACGACTGCAAACCGACGATACCGGCCGCACGCAAGCGGTCGCGGTATTTGCGCAGGATCAAGTAACGTCCGTTGACCAGCGAATTGATGGCACCGTCCACCTCCCCCCTCGCCACCAACGCCATGGCCTCGGCTGAAGTCGTTGTCTCGATCACCTCAATGCCCGGGAAGTTTTTGCTGACGAAATCACGAAGCGCATTACCGCGCCTGAGTGCCAGTTTTTTTCCGACCATGTCCTCCAGTTTTTCTGGATTGCCGAACTCGTCCCGAGTGATCAGGACAAACGGGTTGGTCAGATAAGGCCGAGTGAATCGCAGCTCGCTTTCTCGTTCAGTACTGGGATTGAACGCCGCCATCAGATCGGCATTACCGCCCCTGATCTGCTCGATTAACCTTTCCATCGAGTTATCGCGCAGCACATCGAATTTCAAACCGGTTCGCTGGCTGACCTTGGCCAAAACCTCGGCACTGATGCCCCGGAACTCACCCTGCTCATCGAAGAAAGAGATGGGGGCAAGGGTATCGTTGACCGCCACTCTCAGACGAGGGTGTTTATTCAGCCAACGTTGTTCAGCCGCACTGAACTGAAGTGGGTGATGGTTGGAGATGCTCATGTCACCCGCACTCCAGCGACCCAGGATTGTCGTGCGATCTGTTATTGGGATCACCGCCAACGCGGTATTGACGATGTGCAGCAAACGATGATTGCTCTGACGCACGGCGAAGGAGAAATGCGTGGTGTGCCCATCCGGCAACGTCGTCAGGCGGACATCATTCAGGAAGTATTTATTGACCAGATAGTGGGTACTGATGGCATCACCCAAGTAGGCATCCGCCTGACCAAACGCCACGGCACCGATTGCGCTCTGGGCTGCAGGGTAAAACTTTAGCTCAGCCCCGGGATAGACCGCAGTGACTGTTGCCGTTGGCTGATAGTGCTCAAGCAGGCCCAGGCGACTGCCCGCCAAGTCTGGCGCCAACACCTGGCCGACGCCATTACGGGTTACCAGCGCCGACGGCGCATCCGCATAGGCACTGGTCAGAGCAACCTCTGGATCTGCCGCATCGCAACTATTGGCAGTGCCCACCAGATCCAGCTCACCGAGCCTGAGTGCTTGTATCATCTCGGCTCGAGACTCATAAAGACGAACCTCGATTTTCGTGTGCAAAATAGTGGCCAGCAGTTCGGCATAATCCGCCGTGATTCCCCCGTAATCCTGACCACTGTTGATCATATCAAAAGGCGCATAGTCCGGAGCCGACACGCCCAGGCGCAGTGATCTCTTGTTGCGCAACCAACGCCAGTCCGTATCGTCCAGAACGACGGCATAGCTCTCGCCATTTGAACGGCCGAAGAGGTTCAGCGATTGCACCTCAGCCTGTGCTGTCGAAACACTCCCCAACTGACCGAGCAAAATGACTGCAAGCAGATGGTGACGCAGAAGAGTTTTCATTTAGATCAGATTATTGCGCTTGGCAAAGTCGGCTAGATAAACCACCGACTTCACATTGAGCTTTTCAATCAGACGGGTTTTATACGTACTGACGGTCTTGTTGCTTAACAACATGGCATCGCCGATTTCCTTGTTACTCAGGCCTCGGGCAAGTTGCTGCAAAATCATTAGTTCACGATCGGACAGCCCCCGAATCATCTCCAGTTCAGTGGAATCAATATCGCTTCGGCGTACGGAATTGCCTGCCAGGTTTGGAAAAAACGTATAGCCAGCCATAAGCGCCTTGATCGCTTTGCTCAATTCGCTCAATTCATCGGTTTTCGAGATGTAGCCGGCAGCGCCCGCCTTCATGCAGCGCATGGCATAAAAGGCCGCGGACTGGGAGGTCAATACCAGAATCTTGCTGGATAGCTTCAGCGCGCTAATTCGGTTGATGACTTCCAGCCCGTCCAGGCTTGGAATGGCAATGTCCAGCAGGATAAGTTCAGGGGTATGCAGGCGAGCCAGTTGCACCGCATCCACACCATTATCAGCCTCGGCGATAACTTCGAATTGCTCCCGTTCAAGCAGCACTTTCACAGTCGCCCGAATGAACGGGTGATCGTCTACGACCAACGCTTTATGCATTTGAACCTCTCTGTAATACGCACCGGAAAATACTGGTGACGGAAGGGTCATGCGTCGAAAGAGTATGGATCAAATCACCAACTGATGTAGCCGACATCACTACGTAATCCAGCAGCCATATCGAAATATTTCAGACCCTGCGACCGACGTTTTTAAGCAGGTAATTCAGGGTTTTGTAACCACTGTATGAACCGTTGGGGATCCATTGGACGAGCCAAGTGAAAACCCTGACCAAATGAGCAGCCCATCTCCACTAACCCATCCCGGATAACCTGGCTGCTGACGCCCTCGATCACCAGACTCTTGTTCAGCACCCGGGCCAGCGCCACGGTGCTGGTGACCATCGCCCTGGTGCGCGGATCACCAATGGACCGTACGAGTTGCCCATCGAGTTTGAGTTGGTTGAACGGCAGTTGGCAGAGCAGTGTCAGCGAGGAAAAACCCATGCCGAAATCATCGATCGAAAGGCGGCACCCCATCATGCGCAGGCGCAGCAGATTTTTTCGGGTCACCCGAGGGATGTCGAGCAAACCGTTTTCAGCGACTTCGAACAACAACGTCGATCCCGGGAAGTCATGGCACTTCAAAACGTGATGAATGTGGTCAATCAGGTCATTGCGGGCCAGTTGCGAGGCATGAAGATTGAACGCCAGTTCCAGTTCCAGGCCCGACTGGCGCAAGACACGCAGCAGACTCATCCCTTGTTCTAGCATTTGTTTGAGCATTTCATCGATCAGGTCATAGGCCAGCACAGCTGCCAGAAAGTCTTTGGGCAATAGCAGACCTCTGATCGGGTGTTMCCAACGCGCTAACGCTTCAGCCCCGGCCAATGCGGCGCTGTTCATCTCGAACTTGGGTTGGAACCAGGCTTTGAACTCACCCAAAGCCAGGCCCCGACGGACATCCCTTTCGCTGGGTAGTCGGTACAGCGGTGACGGATCGGCTTCCGGCGACAGGGACCGTTGACCATATTGGTGCAAGATGCTTTGCAGCTTATACAACTGCGTAGGCTTGCTCAGGACACCGAGTAACTGCAACCCCGAAAAGCAGGTCATATGTTCGACTGCGCGGTGCAACTCTGGCTGCAATTCACTGCACAGGGCGACAGCGCGAACCATGCCGTTCTGCCCGACACTGTGTAGAAAGTCCAGGCAGTTAAGGTCGCAGAGCACAATATCAACGCCCCCCATCTGGTGTATTTGCGCCATCGCCACTTCGCTGTTATCAGCCTGCAATATGTCGTTGATGCCCAGACGTTGCAGAGCTGTGACCAACACCCCCCGTCGAAACGAGTGTTTTTCTAAAACGAGAACGCTAGGGGAGTCCATCTTGCCAGTTACCCTGCCGATTACGTGAGGCAGAAATTTTGGCAACTTCATCTAACTGCAAGCGAAGGATTTATCTCCTTGATCTGTAGGAAATTTCCGAGTGTCCGTCCTGGACACCTTGAAGCGGAGATGTCCTCACGTCAGTGATTTATGCGCAACGGATACAGCTGTTCGTCGAACTGCGACAACCGCGGGAATTCCAGCGGTTGTTCATCGTCAAGGTGCTCCAGGCGCAGGCGGTAATCTTCCAGAAACGCCTGGCGCGCCTCATCGCTGATGTAAGGCACATGCCAGGCCACGAACGGTTCCAGCACTTCAAACCCGACGTAGGCCAGCGTGCCGCGCAGGATCGGCCGCAGCATGTCCTGCAGGGGGCCGTGAATCGCATCCTCGCCGAACATATGCTCGCGACCGCCAAGGGTCACGCCCACCAAGGCTTTCTTGCCGCTCAACCCGCCCTGATCGTAAAAACGCTTGCCGCCGTAGCAGACACCGGACACCAGCACCCGGTCGATCCAGCCCTTGAGCATGGCCGGGGCGGAGAACCAGAAAATCGGGAAGTTGAGGATCAGCAAGTCCGCCCACAGCAGTTTGTCGAGTTCCGACTGGATATCCGCCGCCAGCGACTGGCTCTTCACGCCCAAGCGTTGCTCCAGCGCATAGACCAGATACTCCGGGTTCTCCCGCGAAGAAAAGTCATCGGCGCTAGCTACGGGGTTCCAGTTCATTGCGTACAGGTCACTGACCTGGACCTCATGCCCTTGGGCTTCAAGGGTGGCGACAGCCTGGTCACGCAGCGCAGCGGTAAAGGATTTCGGCTCCGGATGGGCGTGGACGATCAGTACTTTCATGGCAATTCCTTGGAGGTTTGCACGCTGTGTGTTCGAAGGCAGTAAAGGGTACGTGGACTCATCGCGAGATCACACCTGGATCGCCTTCACTTCGACAAATTCGTTGAGCCCTTCCTCCCCCCATTCGCGGCCGTTGCCTGATTGTTTGTAACCACCGAACGGCGCCTGATAATTGAACGCCGCACCATTGAGGAAACACTGGCCCGCCCGCAATTGCCGGGCGAGCTGCAAGGCGCGGTCAGCGCTGCCGGCCCAAACACCGCTGGACAGACCGAACGGCGAGTCGTTGGCGATCTGAATCGCCTGTGCCTCATCGGCATAGGGAATCAGGCACAGCACCGGGCCGAAGATTTCTTCCTGAGCGATGCGCATCCGGTTGTCGACATCGGCGAACAGCGTCGGGCTGACGTAGTAACCGCGCTCGAACGCCTGCGCCGTGTCACCGCCACACACCAGCCGCGCGCCTTCCTGCTGACCGACCTGAATGTAGTCGCGCACGGTACGCCGTTGGGCCGCCGAACACATCGGCCCGAGGAAGCTGTGCGGGTCGAGCGGATCGCCCATGCGCAAACTCAAGGTTTCTGCCAGCGCCAGCTCCACCGCCTCGGCGTAACGGCTGGCCGGCAGCAACATGCGGGTCAACGCGGTACAGGTCTGCCCGGAGTTGATCATCACGTCCTGCACACCGTAGCGCACCGCGGCGGCCAGGTCCGCGTCCTCGGCAATCAGCAGCGGCGACTTGCCGCCCAGCTCCAGGCAGACGCGCTTCACCGACGGTGCCGCTGCTTGCGCCACTCGCACGCCGGCGCCGGTGGAACCGGTGAACGACACCATGTCCACGTCCGGGTGTTTAGCCAGTGCTTCACCGACCTTCGAACCCGGCCCGCTGACAAGGTTGAACACCCCGGCCGGCAAGCCGATGGCCTCGATCATCTGCGCCAGTAAAAACGCGTGCAGCGGGGTTTCCTGACTCGGCTTGACCACCACCGTGCAACCAGCGGCCAGCGCCGGTGCGAGCTTGCCGATCAGTTGATGCAGCGGGTAGTTCCATGGATTGATGAAGGCGCAGACGCCCACCGGTTCGCGAATCACCAGCGAATTGCCGACCTCGCGCACTTCATCCATCAAGCCGGCGAGTTCGACGTATTGCTCCAGCCCGATGATTGGCCCGTCCACCTGAACCGAACGGCACCATTGCACCGGCATTCCCAGTTCGGCGGTGATCACCGCCGCCATTTCGTCGGCCCGTGCGCGCAACTGCTCGGCAAGGGCTCGGATGTAGCCGGCGCGTACGCTGGATGGTGTCCGCGACCAAGTACTGAAAGCCCGACGTGCTGCGGCCACGGCGTTCTCGACATCGCGCTCATTACCCAATGGCACCGAACCTGCCACTTCCTCGGTGGCCGGGTTGATCACCTCGGCGATGCCCTGCCCCGACGGCATTTGCCAGCGACCATCAATAAACAGCGCCGTGTGGTTATGCATGGAGTTGGGCCTCCATCAGTTCACTGGCACACCGGGCAATCCGCTGGCAGGCATCGCGCAACGGTTCTGCTCCCACCACCAGTCCCAGACGAATATGCCCGGCAGCACTCGGGCCGAACGCTTCACCGGCCAGCACCGACACGCCATGCCGGTCGAGCAAACGATCGGCGAACGCCTGGGCGCTAAGCCCGGTTTCGCGAATATCGACCATCACGAACATCCCGCCATCCGGCTTCAACGGCCGCACACCGGGACAATCGGCCAGGGATTCGCAGACCAGGTCGCGGCGCTGGCGATAGGCATCGCGCATGGCGGCCAGCTCCGGCAAGTTGCTTTCCAGCGCCACGACGGCGGCGTCCTGAACGAAGTCCGGCGAGCCGTAAAGCATGCACAGCGCGAGGTTCTCCAGATGCGCCGCGAGGGATGGCGGCGCCACCACCCAGCCGACGCGCCAACCGGTCATGGCGTGGGATTTCGACAGGCTGTTGAGCGTCGCGGTGCGCTCGGCCATGCCTGGCAAACTGGCCGGGCTGACGTGTTCGCCCTCAAACAGCAGCTCGCTGTAGACCTCATCGGAAATCAGCCATAGGTCGTGGGCGATGCACAGTTCGGCCAACGCCTGCCAGGTGGTGCGCGGCAGGCTGGCGCCCGACGGGTTGTGCGGGCTGTTCAGCGCCAGCGCCCGAGTGCGCGGGGTGATGCGGGCGGCAACGTCTTCGGGCAGTACCCGAAAACCGTTCTCGGAACGCACCGGCACCGGAATCACCACAGCGCCGCAAGCACCGAACACCGCTTCATAAGTGACGTACATCGGCTCGGCGACAATCACTTCATCGCCCGGGTTGAGCACGCACTGGGCGACGCTGAACAGCGCACATTGCGCCCCGGCCAGCACCGTGACCTGATCGGCCGAAACCTGCTGGCCGCTGCGTTGCTGATGACGCTTGGCGATGCTTTCACGCAGCGTGCGTTTACCACGCACTTCGGCGTAGTGGGTGTTGCCGGACAACAGGCTGTCGATAGCCGCCTGCACGATCGGCACCGGGGTATCGAAATCCGGGTCGCCTACCGACAGCAGCAGAATGTCTTCGCCCCGTTCTTGCAGCGCCAGTGCGCGGTAATGAATGTCCCAGGCGGCGGCGCCGTCACCGGCGATACGTTGAGTCAGATCGGAAAAGCGCATGGCCCCATCCCCTTTTAAAAAAGCCCCGCAACAATGTTTGAAAGTCAGTGCGCGCACGCATGCTTGAGTTCGATCAGGGTCACGCCGTTGCGTTTGAAGCCGTGGCGCAAATCGGTTTGCAGCTCAGCCAGACTCTGCGGCTGGCTCACGCTGCAGCCGAACGCCCGGCCAAGGGCGGCGAAGTCCGGGTTGCGCGGCAGTACGCCAATCGGTTCGATATCCAGCCCGAGCATGTCGTCGCGAATCTGCCCCAGCGCGTCGTTGTTCCACAGCAGCACCACCAGCGGGCTGTCCAGCTCCTCGACGGCAGTCGCCAGCTCCTGCGCGGTGTAGAGAAAACCGCCATCGCCAACCAGCACCAGCCCTGGCCGTTGCGGCGCACCGAACTTGGCGCCGATTCCCGCCGGCAAGCCATACCCCAGCGTGCCGTAGCCGGTCGGATGCAGCCAACTACGCGGCGCCAGGCTGTTGAAGGCGTAGTTGCCGGTGTAGGCCAGTTGGGTCATGTCGGTGCTGATGAACGCGTTGTCCGGCAGCTCAGCGGCGATACGCTCAAGAATCGCCTGATGAATCGACTGTAACGGACCGTGGCCGGCCTGCACCGCTTCTCGCAAAGCAGCCACTGCCGCTATAGGCGCACTGGCATCGCGGGTGTCGGGCGACAGGCGCTCCAGCAACGCCGCCAGGGTTTGTTGCGCATCGCCCTGCAACGCCACCACGCATGGGTAGAAGTCGTTGAACTTGCGCGGATCGATGTCCACGCGCAGCAGTTCGGCATTCAGCGGCAGGCGCTYGCGCCAGAAGTCGGTGTCGGCCATTTCGGTGCCGACGGCCAGCACCACGTCGGCTTCGGCGATCAGTTGCCAACCCGGTTCCACGCACAGGGTCGAGCCGGCATTGAGCGGCGCATCCGGCGGCAACAAGCCTTTGCCGGCGACGCTGGTGAAAAACGGCGCAGCCAGCCGGGTGCTAATGCTCTGAAGTTCTTGCGCCGCGTTCAGCGCGCCGCCACCGGCAATGATCATCGGACGCTTGGCCGCCTGCAGCTTGGCCACCGCTTGATCCAGCGCAGTCGCTGCCGGTACGCCGCGTCCGGGGCGACGCACCACTTCATGACTCCAGTCGCGAGAGACCTGCGCTGACAGCACATCCAGCGGCACAGAGATGTGTACCGGCCGTGGCCGTTCGCTGTCGAACACCGCATAGGCACGGGCGATTAGCTCCGGCAGGTCCTCGGTGCTCAGCGCCACCGCCGAGAACGCGGTGATCGGCGCAGTCATGGCGCGCTGGTCCTGGGTTTCGTGCAGGCAACCCCAGCCCTTGCCGAGGCTGGCGGTGTGGTTGACGCTGGAAATCACCAGCATCGGAATCGAGTCGGCATAAGCCTGACCGATGCCGGTCGCGGCGTTGGTCACGCCCGGCCCGGTGATAATGAAGCACACGCCGGGTTTGCCGCTGACCCGCGCATAACCGTCGGCCATGAAACTGGCGCCTTGCTCGTGTCGGGTCAACACGTGGCGAATGCCGCTGCCGGGCAGGCCGCGATACAGCTCCAGAGTGTGCACCCCGGGAATCCCGAATACGGTATCGACGCCGTAGTTGGCCAGCAGACGTACCAGCGCCTGGCCGCCGGTCAAAGTCGTGGTTTGCATGTTCATATCCTCACTTGTGGCCGAGGCGAATCAACGCATCGACCGCTGTCGTGCCGTGGGCACCGACCAACAATGGGTTCACATCGAGTTCCAGCAACTGCCCGGCGTTTTCGCAGGCGTAATCGGCCACGGCACGAATCGCCGCCACCAATGCGTCCAGATCTGCCGCTTCACGACCGCGAAAACCTTGCAGCAACGCGGCACTGCGCAGACTCAACAACGCCTTGCGAATCGCGCCATCGGTGGTCGGCAGCAGCAGACTGCGGCTGTCCTTGAGCAACTCCACCAGAATCCCGCCGGCACCGATCACCAAGGCCAGGCCAAAGTCGTTTTCTCGCTTGATGCCGACGATCAGTTCGGCCAGTAGCGATGTAGCCATGGGCTCCAGCAGCACCCGATCGAACGGCACATTCGGTGCGTAATCGGCAATGCTCGAACGCATCTTTTCCAGCGCGGCACTCAGAGCCGCGCCATCCTTGAGGTTGAGCGCCACGGCGCCGGCTTCGGTTTTGTGCGGCAATTGCGCGCTGAGCGCCTTCAGCACCAAGGGATAACCCAGCACATCGGCGTCATTCAGCGCCTGGTCCGGGGTGCTCAGCACGCCGTTTGGAGTCGGCAGGCCAAACGCACGCAAGGCCTGTTTGGAGTCCCACTCATTGAGCAACTGGCCTTCACCGTCCAGCGCCTGCGGACACAGCGGCACCAGCGCCGATTCACCAAGGGCCAGCAACGCCTGGCGATTGCGCTGATAACCGGCGATTCGGCCCCACGCAGCCAGCCCGTCTTCAACGCCTTGCAACGCAGCCACACCTTGAGCGTGCAACCGCTCGCGGGCACTGGCCGGTAACAGTTCGGGAAAGGCCGAGGTGACGAAACCGGTCTTGCCGTGACGGACCAACGCCTGGCAGTACAGCTCAAGCAGCAAGTCGCACTCTTTGCGCTCGCCGGTGAACTCCGCCGGATAGTCCAGCACCAGCATCGCCGCATCGGCTTCAGTGCGCAGGGCGCTGTCGAGCATGCGGTTCAAGGCCTCACCGTCGCCCCAAATGGCCGTGGTGAAATCCAGCGGATTGACCAGGTTGGCGTAGCTCGGCAACACCTGCGCCAGCTCATCGGTTTGACGCTCATCAAGCTTGGGCAGGCTCAGGTCGTTACGTTCGGCATAGTCGGCAATCAGCCCCGCATCGCCGCCCGAACAGGCCAGCGCAATCAGGCTGTTGCCCGCCGGCAGCTTGCCGCACGCCGCAGCCTTGAGGGTTTCGACAAAACTCACCGGGCCACTGACGCGGATCACCCCAAGCCGTGCAAACAGGCTGTCGTACAGCGTATCGGAGCCCGATAGCGAGCTGGTGTGACTGAGGGCCAGTTCGGCACCGATCTGCGACACGCCGGTTTTCAAGGCGATAATCGGAATGCCCTTCTCCAGCGCCTTGTGCGCCGCACGGGCGAAACCGGGAACATTTTTCAGACCCTCCAGATGCAAGCCGATGGCAGTGACCCGAGGCTCGTCGAGCAACACGTCCATCAATTCGGCAATACCGAGTTGCGCCTGATTGCCGACCGAGGCCATGTAAGCCACCGGCAGCGAACGATCGCTCATCGACAGGTTGTAAGCGAAGTTGCCGCTCTGGGTCAGCACCGCAACGCCCTGCTCCACCGGCTTTCCGCCGTGAGCCACCGGCCACAACGCCGCACTGTGCAGATAATCCAGCAAGCCGTAGCAGTTAGGTCCGAGCAGGGCCATGTTGCCGGCAACCTTCAGTAACTGTTGTTGCAGTGCCTGACCTTCAGCACCGATCTCGGCAAAACCGGAGGCGTAGCAAATCACCCCGCCCGCACCTTTGGCGGCCAGTTCGGCGACGCAGGTCAGGGTCAGTTCACGGTTGGTCGCAACGAACACCGCGTCCGGACCGCACGGCAGTTCGGCGATGCTGCGCACACACGGCACGCCTTCAAGGCTTTCATGTCGCGGGTTAACCAGCCACAGTTGCCCAAAGTAGCCACCTTCAGCGCAACGCTTGAGGGCCCGAGCCATGCTGCGGCCACCGACAAACGCCAGATGGCGCGGCGCGAGCAGGCGTTTGAGATTGTCACGAATCGTCTGGGACATCGGTATTCTCCGGGGCGATCAGCGCAACAGCGGCCGCAGCAGTTCGCGGGAAATGATGTGGCGCTGGATTTCCGAAGTGCCCTCCCAGATCCGCTCGATCCGCGCGTTACGCCAGATGCGCTCCACCGGCCCTTCATCCATCAGGCCCATGCCACCAAAAATCTGCACCGCCTCATCGGCCGCCCGACCGAGCACTTCACTGGCGAACAGCTTGGCCATTCCGGCCTCGCCATCGGTCATCGTGCCTTGATCCATCTTCCACGCCGTGTGCAAGGTCAGCAGTTCAGCCGCGCGGATCTGCGTGGCCATGTCGGCCAACTTGAACGACACACCCTGATAGGTGCCGATTGGCTGGCCGAACTGCTTGCGATCCGCGGCCCATTGCAATGACACGTCGAGTGCACGCTGGGCCTGACCAACGCAGTTGGCCGCGACCATCACCCGCCCGGCCGTCAGCCAGGCGTTGGCCACTTCCCAACCCTTGCCGACTTCGCCGAGTACTTTGGAGGCCGGTACGCGGCAATCGTCGAAGAACATTTCGAAGGTGTGGTAACCGCGGTTGCTCACGCACTTCGGCCCACGGCGAATGGTCATACCCGGGGTGTCGCGATCTACCAGGAACGAGGTCACCGCGTTGCGCTTGCGGCCGTTGTGTTCGTAGGTGTCGGTGACTGCGAAAACGATGGCGAAATCGGCGTGCCCGGCGTGGCTGATGAAGTGCTTGCTGCCGTTCAGCACGAAGTCATCACCGTCACGCACCGCACGGGTCTTGATCGCGTTGGCATCGGAACCGGCGCCCGGTTCGGTCAGCGCGAAGCAGTCGATCTTCTCGCCCTGAATGCACGGCAGCAGGTAATCGTTGATTTGCTGGCCGGTGCAGGCCATGAGGATTTTCGACGGCCGAGCGACAAACACATGCAGCGCCCAGGAAACCTTGGACAGCTCCCGCTCGATCAGCGCCTGGGACAGGTAATCGAGACCGCCGCCACCGACTTCTTCAGGCATGTTGAAGGCATAGAAGCCCGCCGCGATGGCCTTGCCGCGAATCTGTGCCGCCAGCTCCGGGGAGACTTCGTCGGCACGATCGACCGCTTCTTCATGGGGCAGCAGTTCCTTGGCGACAAAGCTGCGGACCGCGTCCACCAACATTTCTTGTTCTTGGGTCAGCTGGAAATTCATGGTGTTACCTGTTGTTCGTTCACTGAATAGATGAGCGGCGTGGGTCTACTTGCCGACAAACTGTGGCGGACGCTTTTCCATGGCCGCGCGCAAAGCTTCGGCGCCGTCTTCGCTGCGACCGCAGAGCAAGCCCGCCGCCAGTTCGGCTTGCAGTTGTTCCGGCAGGCTGCGCTGGGCACCTTCGCGCATGAGCTTCTTGGTCTGGGCAAACGCGAAGGTCGGGCCGTTGGCCAGGCGCGTGGCCAATTCATTGGCGGCGCCGAGCAGTTGTTCGTCAGCGCAGACTTCGCTGACCAGTCCCGCTGCCAAGGCGCGATCGGCGCCCCACAACTCGTCGAGAAACAGCAGGCGTTTGGCTTGTTCGGTACCGATCAGCCGTGGCAGATGCCAGCTGGCACCGGCGTCCGGCGAATACGCCATGCTGGTGTAGCCGGCCTTGAACCGCGTCGATTGCCCGGCGATGCGCAGGTCGCAGCACAGCGTCAGGTCCATCCCGGCGCCGACGGCAGTGCCGTTGATCGCTGCGATGGTTGGTTTGTCCAGGCTGTACAGCCGGCTCATCAGCGCATGGGCGGTTTCGGTCCAGCCGTAGCTTTCCAGCGCTCCACGGGCTTCGGCTTCGGCCCACTCGGCAAGGTCGGCGCCGGCGCAGAAACTGCGGCCGCTACCGGTCAATACAACAACCCGAACGGCCGGGTCGGCATTGAAGTCATCCAGTAAGGCGTGAAGATTTTTCAGGGTTGGAATGTCCAGCGCATTGCGCTGTGCAGTGCGATTGAGGGTGATCCAGGCAACGCCCGCTTCGACCTGACTGAGCAGAGAAGATTGAGTAGTCATGCGAGTCCTCGAATTATTGTGTTTGGCATGAGGTGATGCGACTTGAGGTCATACTAAACGAGTGTTCAGCAAGACGGCAATCTGCGAGGAAATTGGCTGTAACAGCCTTAAAAGATCTTTAAATAATTGTTTCTATTGAATATTTTCCTACCTCTTGGCCGTACCGCAGCTGCGCTGTTACAACTTTGAACAACTGGGTACAGGGCACCGCAAACCACTGTGGGAGCGAGCCTGCTCGCGATAGCGGTCGATCAGTCAACAGAGATGTTGAATGTGGCGCCGCTATCGCGAGCAGGCTCGCTCCCACAGGGAATGCGCTAAATCAAGGAATCAAACGGTCGGCAGGCTCGGCGCCAACACCGTTTGGCGTTTGCGGTGAATCAGGAAATACGCGCCGTAACACAGCGCCATGAACCCAAAGCCCCAATACAGCGAAGGACGCTGGGTTTCATCCATGGCCAGGAATACGAACAGCGAGCAGCACAAGGCAATGCAAAGGATTGGCAGCAGCGGGAACCACGGCGCACGGTATTTCAGGTCGCTGAGCTTGCCGCCATCGCGGATATAGGCGCGGCGGAACTTGTACTGCGCCAGTGCAATGACGATCCAGGTCACGGTGCCGGACATCCCACTCACCGCCATCAGCACCATGAACAAGGTGTCGGCAGCGATGAAACTGGTCATCAGCGACACCAGCGCGAAGCACAAGGTGATGCTCAGCGCCCGTAATGGCACGCCGCGTTTGCTCAACGGCGAGAGACTTTTCGGCGCCATTCCGGTCTTCGACATGGCCCATAGAATCCGGGTCGAAGCGTACAGACCGGAGTTACCAACCGACAAAATTGCCGTGAGGATCACGAAGTTCATCAAGTCGGCAGCGTAAGGAATGCCGACCATGTCGAACACCTGCACGAACGGGCTTTCCATCAAGCCGGCCTGCTGCCACGGCACAATGGCCGACAGCACTATGATCGCCAGCACATAGAAGATCAGCACGCGGAACACCACGTTGCGCACAGCACGCGGGATGCTTTTTTCCGGTTGATCGGTTTCGCCGGCAGCCACGCCCATAATCTCGCACCCCTGGAAGGCGTAGACCACGGTCATCATCACCGCGAACACTGCGGGCAAGCCGTTGGGGAACAACGAGTCGCCGATCAGGTTGCTCATCATCGGCGCCGGTGCGCCACTGGTCAGCGGGATCGCGCCGAAGATCACCAGGACGCCGACCACGATGAAACCGAGAATCGCCGCAACCTTGATTCCGGAGAACCAGTATTCCGCTTCACCGAAAGCACGAGTGGCCAATGCATTCAGCCCGAACAAGACGACCACGAACAGCGCCGACCAGTACCAGATCGGCACTGTCGGGAACCAACGCAC
Organism: Pseudomonas sp. 05N432; assembly: GCF_056396945.1. Classification (NCBI taxonomy): domain Bacteria; kingdom Pseudomonadati; phylum Pseudomonadota; class Gammaproteobacteria; order Pseudomonadales; family Pseudomonadaceae; genus Pseudomonas; species Pseudomonas sp. 05N432. Next base: position 20,974 of record NZ_JBFTMM010000013.1, read on the forward strand.
CATCAACATCCCGGCCGCGGTGAATTCCAGGCCGACGGTGGACGCCCAGCTCATCCAGTACACCCAGCCGATCATGAACCCGGTGGCCGGGCCGATGAACTTGGTGGCGTGGGTCTGGAACGAACCGGACACCGGCATCTGTACCGACAATTCACCGAGGCAGACCATCACCAGGTACATCAGGAAGCCGGCGACCAGGTAGGCCAGAATCGCCCCCACCGGACCGCCCTGGTTGATGGTCACGCCAGAGCCCATGAACAGCCCGGTGCCGATCACGCCGCCCAGCGAGAGCATGAATATGTGCCGGCTTTTCAGGGCACGGGTCAGTTGGATGCCTTTGCGTTCGATAATTTCGCTCATGTCGGCACCTCAGTAGTCGGCGAGGTGCGCGGCGGATGACAGGACGTCATGACGCTGGGAAGGATCAGCTTTACGGCAGTTCATTATTATTATCTCCAATAAGCTTCGAAGACCGCGCTGACGGCGGTTGCGTCGATTATTGGAAACCCGTGTAAGTTCACGTTGAACGTAAAGATCAAAGATGTAAAAAGTCGTAACGATCTTGTATGTCAGGCGTTCAACAGCTCGGCCAGCGTCTGTTGCGAACGCTGCAATTGCTCATGCACCTGCGGTGCCAACGCCCGCAACGCCGACTCATCGTTGACCAGCGCCGCCTCTTCCAACAAACGCAGCACATTGGCCAGTGCGCGAAAGCCCAATGAGTCGCTACTGCCGGCCAAGCGATGGGCCAGGTGGGCGACTTCGGTGCAATCGTCGGCCTCGATGGCCTCCGTTAGCGCCTCTTGATGCTGAGTGATCGAATGACGCAACACCGCGAGCAAGCCCTGAACCTTCTGTTCACCGAGCAAGGTCCGGTGAGTCTGTAACAGCGGCCAATCCATCGCCTCGTCATCGGGGTGCGGCTCGGGAATTGGCGACTGCCCGGCCAGCGCCTGCCGCAGGTTTTCGAGCTTCAAGGGTTTGGCGAGAATGCCGTCCATGCCGGCATCCAGATAACCGCGCACCAACGCCGGTTGCACGCTGGCCGTCAGGGCAAAAATCCGGCTATGACGGTTCGGCCCGGCGCTGCTGCGAATCAGTTTGCACAGCTCGACGCCGCTGATACCCGGCAGGTGCACATCGAGCAGGATCAAATCGAAGGTCTGGCTCGCGCATTGCGCCAGCGCCTGTTCGGCCTCTTCGGCGAGCCAGACCTGGTGCCCGTCGCGTTGCAGCAAGCCGCTGACCACGTCACGGTTCAGCGCCACGTCCTCGACCACCAGAACGTTCAGCATGTGACCCGCTGCGCTGCTCGATACCACATTGCTCATGCCGGTGGCCGGTTGCAACGTCAGCTCGAACCAGAAACAGCTACCCTGCCCCCTCTCGCTCTGAACACCGATCCGTCCGCCGAGTTGCTCCACCAAATGCTTGCTGATGGCCAGGCCGAGCCCGGTACCGCCAAAGCGTTGCGCAACATCTTCGCTGGCCTGAGTGAAACGTTCGAAAATCTTTGCCTGCATCGCCGGAGCAATGCCGATGCCGTCGTCAGTCACGCTCAGCCGCAGCCGTTGGCCGGTTTGTCCCGAATCTTGCGCCAGCAACGTGACTTCGACGCTGACCCGCCCGCCCTCGGTGAACTTGATCGCGTTGGCCAGCAGGTTGCTCAGCACCTGACGCAAGAACTGCTCGGCGCCGTGATGCCTGTCGGCGACCGGTGGATCGATGCGGCAGTGCAGTGTTGTGTCGTTGCTCAGCGCGCGCGGCTCCAGCAGCGTCAGCACCTCGTCGAGCAAGTGCCGGATCGAGAAGTCGACCGGCTCCGGGTGGGTTTCACCCTCTTCCAGCCGGGCGAAATACAGCACTTCGTTGAGAATCGTCAGCAACCCTTCGCCAGCCTTGTACAGCGCATCCAGACGTTTGCCGTCGCGCTCGCCAAGACTGGCACCGCGCAGCAACTCGGCCATGCCGAGGATGCCGTTGAGCGGCGTGCGCAGTTCGTGGCTCATGGTCGCCAGGAACCGCGACTTGGCGAGGTTGGCCGCTTCGGCTTCGTCCTTGGCGCGCATCAGGCTGGCCGTGCGGCGCTCGACCATTCTCAGCAGCTCATCGCGGTTATTCTGCAACGCCAGGCGATCGGTTTCGCGCCGATCAATGTCACTGAGGATCGCCCGGCGCATATCGTCCAGCGCATGAGCCACCGTGTCGATTTCGTCTTCGTTGGCGCTGCGGCTCTTGTCCAGATGCAAAGGCTCATGCCAGTCACCGGCGGCGATGCGCCGGGCAAACCCGGCCATGACTTGCAGGTGCCGCGTGACCAGACGGTAAAACAGTCCCGACAGGGCCACCGCCAGCCCGCAGAGAAACACGCTCATCCATAACAGACTGGTCAAACCGGTGGCGAACAGCCGCTGATGCACCGCGCCCAAATCAGTGCTGACCTCTAATTGTCCCAAATGCCGCACGGGACCTGTTGGCGGTTGGTAGTCCAGTTCAAAACGCTCGACGCGCAACGGTCCGATCGGGTCCTGGTTGCCTTGCAGCAGATCGAAGTCCGGGCTGGCCAGACGAACCCGTGCCACATCGGAGAAATCCACCAGACCGCGCAGTTGCACATTCAACTGTTCCTGGTTCAGGTCCCAGAGGCTGCGTTCCAGGCTGGCCAGGTAACCGGCGCGAATCAGCTCCATGCGCGAGTCGATGTCACGCATCTCGCGGCGGTATTCGAAATACAGTTGCACGGTACTCGCCAGCATGGTGAAGCACAGGCTGAACAACAGAATGAACAGCAGCAGGCGCCGCAACAGTCCACCGGGCCGTGCGCGAATCATTGCGCATCTGCCGGCAGTTTGATCATGTCGCGATAGGTCACTTCACTTTCGTTCAGCCAACGGTCGATTTCCCCGGCATCGACCATCCGCTTCAACTGCGCATCGATGTCCGGCATGCGGCTGGCCAGCGGAGAACGGCGTGACACCGCAACCCGCAGATAATCCACGCTCAAGGCATTCGGCAAGGCCACGATGTCTTGCGCCCCTGGCAGGTTTTCGACGTACAACTGCCCGGTGCGCCGTTCCGAGGTGATGAAGTCGATGCGCCCGCGAATCAGTTTGCCGAAGTTCTGGCTACTGTCGGACACCCATTCGATGTTCTGGTGTTGGGCGACCAGGCGGTCGAAATCCACGCCGTAGCTTTCACCGAACAACAACCCGCCCCGGTAGTTGGCCAGGTCCTCCAGGCGTTCGAACTTCACCGGGTGCTGACGATTGGTGAACAGCGCGACCTCTTCGCGCAACACCGGCACCGTCGAAAACACCATGCTCTGCTCGCGTTGCACAGTGCTGTAGGCCAGCACCACGTCGACCCGGCCTTCGGCAGCGTCCAGCAGGCAGCGTTTCCAGTTGCCCAGCACGACGGACTCGACCTCGTAGCCCAGTTGCCCGAAAAGGTTTTTCACCACGCTGGGGGCCAGGCCGCGGACCTGTTTACCGTCGCTCCAGGAGATTGGCGGGTACACCGGATAGTCGCAGTAGCGAACCTTCTCCGCCGCTATCGCGCTGTTGGACAACAGCGCCAACATCAGCCCAAACAGCCGCAACATACGGCTCAGGCCGCGACGCTGGCGGTGAACAGGTAACCGGCGCCGTGGATGGTGATGATCAATTGCGGCTCGGCCGGATCGTCGTTCAACTTGCGCCGCAAACGCCCGACCAGCACATCGATGGAACGATCGTTAGGCACCCACTCGCGGTTGCGGATCTGGTCCATCAACTGGTCGCGACTCAAGGTGTGGCCGCTGTTGCGCAGGAATACGCTGAGCAACTGGTACTCTCCATGGGTCAGCATCGTTTCGCTGCCGGCGTGGTCGATCAGCCGTCGGCGGTCGGTGTCCAGGGCCCAGGCGGCGAACTGCTTGACCGGCCGAGGGATCGCTGCAACCGGTTGCGGCATTTGGGCATGACGAACCCGTCGTACCAGGTTTTTTGCCCGGGACACCAGTTCGCGTGGATTAAGGGGTTTGATCACATAGTCATCGGCGCCGCATTCAAGGCCGACGATGCGGTCGATTTCATCATTGCGGCCGGTGATCAGAATGATCCCGACCTCCGAACGGACCCGCAGCTCCCGGGTCAGGGTCAGGCCGTCCTTGCCCGGCAGGCGAATATCGAGCATCACCAGATCGACAGTCTGGCTCGCCAGAAAGGTTTCGGCGAGTTCCGCCGTGGCGGCGCAATGCACTTCATAACCTTCCTGGGACAGGTAGGCGTGCAGCAGTTCGCGAATCAGCGGATCGTCATCGACGATCAGTACCCGAGGAGCCATCGCTTGGAATCCTGCGTATGCCCGAAGGCGTGTTTCTTATTAGAGTTTTTTCCTGCACTGGCGCCAGAGAGTATCCATTGCTGAACGGACGATCAACAGCCCGTCGTCTGCAAGCAAAAACGCTGGCGCCCACCGGCCTGTAAACCGTCGACCCAGGCTTCGCAAATCTGCATGCCCTGCTCCGGGGTAAAGGTCCCCGGGTTGAGTCCCGACTCCAGCCACAAGCCGTCGAGCAAGGCACTGAGGCTGATGGCCGCAAGATCGGCGTCGAAGTGCTCCCAGCCCTCCTCCTGCGCCAACTCGGTCAGCACCTTGCGCAATATGCCGCGGTACTCGCCATAGGAATGATCGTGCGCCTGGTTGATCGCCTCCGCGGTCTTGACTGCCCCCCAGAACGCCAGCCAGGCGTCCAGCAGTTGCGGGTCCAATATCTCGGCGGAAAACGAGCCGCGGAAGAACGCCGACAAACGCTCGCGGGCATTCGGTGCAGCCTGTTCCATGGCCTCGCGCAGCAGGCTCATGACCCGCCCGGTGATCGACATGTAAGCCTCGGCCACCAGTTCGTCTTTGCCCGAATAGTGATGGCTGATCAGCCCGACCGAAACCCCGGCCTCAGCGGAAATCTTGCGGATCGATGCGCCCTGGAAGCCGTGGCGCTTGAGGCACACCAGTGTTGCCTCGATCAGGTTGGCCTTGCGCAACTCCGGCTCCATGCGGGAAAAACGGGCTTCCTGACTCATGCGCGACACTCTCCATAGATCAATCGGTAGGGACCTCAGCCGGGAAGACCGCGGGCTAAACGACTGTACAGCAAGAGCGACAAAAGTCTCCAGCGTCAGATCCCGGGTTTTCCCGCACGGCTCGGTCAGTCGCCCCGTTGCAATTACTTGCTGGCCCAGGCGTTGAAGCGCTCTTCGAGTTCCTCGCCATGATCGACCCAGAACGGCACGTTCATCGACAGTGCACCCTTGAGGTTTTGCGGGGCAGTCGGCACCCATTGCGCCAGTTTGCTGTCCAGTCGCGCGGCGGCCTGGGTGTTGGTCGGGCCGTAAGGAATCTGCTCGACGTACTTGACCTGGGCATCCGGCTGGTTGGCAAAAGCTATAAATCGCTTGGCCTGATCGACGTGTCTGGAGCCCTTGATGATCGCCCAGTAGTCCATGCCGTACAGGCTCCCCGGCCAGACCAATCCGAGGTGACTGCCGCTTTGCGCGGCAGCAGCCACGCGCCCGCTGTAGGTCGAGGTCATCACCACATCGCCGGCGGTCAGCCATTGCGCCGGTTGCGCGCCGGCTTCCCACCACTGGATATGCGGCTTGAGTTCGGTGAGCTTGGCGAACGCCCGGTCGACGCCCTGCGGAGTGCTCAGCACCTTGTACACGTCCTCGACTTTCACCCCGTCCGCCAGCAAGGCGAACTCCAGGTTGTACACCGCACGTTTGCGCAGCCCGCGTTTGCCGGGAAATTTCTGCACATCCCAGAAGTCGGCCCATGAGGTCGGAGCCTGCGCCAGCTTCTGGGTGTCGTAGGCAATCGCCACGCTCCAGACCAGCGCGGCGGAACCGCATTCCTGCGCGGCCTCGGGGATCAACTGCTCGGCGTGTCCCAGAGCTTTCCAGTCCAGGCGTTCGTACATGCCTTCGTCGCAGCCGCGCATCAGGTCCGGGCCTTCGATCTGCACCACGTCCCAATCGACGTTGCCGGTATCGACCATCACTTTGATCCGGGCCATTTCGCCGTTGTATTCGCTCTGGATCAGCTTGCTCCGATCCGCCGTGCTGAAGGGTTGGAAGAACGCCACATCCTGGGCTTTTTGTCCGGCTCCGCCGTAACCTACCACCACCATCTCCGGTGCTGCCTGAGCGTTGCCAAGGCCAATGGCCAAGGTCAACAACAAGGGATAAAAACCGTGCTTGAGCGTGTTCGATTTCATCAGTGGTTCCTCGTGCAGGTGTCACTCAGGCAATGCCGGCGTGACCCATTTTTTATTGTGGTGAGGTTCGCCCCAGGAGTGGGCGCCAAAACAAGCTACTGCAAGCATAAGTAAAAAAACAAGTTGATTTTTTACTGACGGTAAATTTCTATAGGGCAATAATAACAACGCCGAAAACCCGGCCTTTCGGCTTCAGCCCGCCTGGAGTACCCGTACCATGCCGACCTCGACCCCAGCTTTTGCGCATCTGTTCGAACCCTTGCAGATTCGTGGCAAACGCCTGAAAAACCGCATCATGTCCAGCGGGCATGACACCTCGATGCCCACCGACAACCTGGTCAACGAACAACTGATCGCCTATCACAAGGCACGCGCCGAAGGTGGTGTCGGGTTGATCGTGTTGCAAGTGGCCGGTGTGCATGACAGCGCGCGCTACACCTCGCATGTGCTGATGGCGACCGACGACGCCTGTATCGAGGGCTATCGAAAACTCGCGCAAAGCTGCCACGCCCACGGCACCGTGGTGCTCTCGCAGATCTTCCATCCGGGACGCGAGATCATGGAGTCCAGCGATGGCCTGCTGGCAGTTGCCTATTCGCCTTCGGCAGTACCCAACGAGCGTTTTCGGGTGATGCCGCGCGCGCTTGATCAGGCGATGATCGACGAGATCGTCGCCGGTTATGGTGCCGCTGCCAGGCGCCTGTATCGGGCCGGGCTGGACGGTGTCGAAGTGGTCGCCAGCCATGGTTACCTGCCGGCGCAATTCATCAACCCACGGGTCAACCGCCGCACCGACGACTACAACGGTGACCTGCAACAGCGCCTGCGCTTTTTGCGCGAAGTGATCGCCGCCGTGCGCGCCAACACCGACGAGCAGTTCATCATCGGCTTGCGCATTTCCGCCGATGAGCGCGACCCCGAGGGGCTCACCGAAGACGAGTCGCTGCAAGCGGTCAAATCGCTGCAAGCGCAGCTGGATTATGTGCACATCGTCGCCGGAACCTCGGCGTCGTTGGGTGGCGCGGTGCACATCGTGCCGCCGATGGCGATCGAAGCCGCTTACCTGGCCAAGGAAGCCGGAACCTTCAAGGCCAGCCTGAGCATTCCGTTGTTCGTCACCGGCCGGATCAACCAGCCGCAGGAAGCCGAACTGATTCTGGCGCGTGGCCAGGCCGATGTGTGCGGCATGACCCGTGCGCTGATTTGCGACCCGCAAATGCCCAACAAGACCGACGCCGGCCGCGCCGAAGATGTGCGGGCCTGCATCGCCTGCAATCAGGCGTGCATCGGGCACTTCCACAAAGGTTTGCCGATTTCCTGCATTCAGCACCCGGAAACCGGTCGCGAGCTGCTGTTCGGCCAGCGACAACCGACCACCCAGCGCAAACGCATCATGATTGCCGGCGGTGGTCCGGCCGGGATGAAAGCTGCGGCAGTGGCTGCGCAACGCGGGCATGAGGTGACGCTCTACGAGGCCAGTTCGCAACTCGGTGGGCAAGTGCTGCTGGCGCAACTGTTGCCACGGCGCAGCGAGTTCGGCGGTGCCAGCACCAACCTGCAACGCGAAATGGAACTGGCCGGGGTGCGCGTGGTGCGCAATACCCGGGTCGACCGCGCCTTGGTGGAGCGCGAACAGCCGGACATGGTAATCGTCGCCACTGGCGCCGAGCCCTACTGGCCGGCATTCGAACGCGGCGGTGAGTTGCAGGTGGTGGACGCCTGGCAGGTGCTGCGCGATGAGGTGCAGATTGGCCGTTCGGTGGTGGTGGTCGACTGGCGCTGTGACTGGATCGGCCCCGGCATTGCCGAACGCCTGGTGCGCGCCGGACACCAGGTGCAACTGGCGGTCAATGGCACCCACTGCGGGGAAAACCTGCCGCTGTACGTGCGCGATCAACTGGCCGGCGAACTGCATAAGCTGGGTATCCCGATCACGCCTTATGCGCGGCTTTACGGTTGCGACGACAACACCGTCTACTTGCAACACACCGCCAGCGGCGAACCGATGCTGTTTGAAAACGTCGATACGCTGGTGCTGTGTCAGGGCCATCAGCCGGTGGATACCTTGGGTCTCGAGCTGCAAGGTCTAGTGGAATTTCGGCGGATCGGCGACTGTCTGGCCCCGCGCACCGCCGAAGAAGCGATTTATGAAGGCTTGAAAGTCGCCTGGGAGCTTTGAGGCTGTTTATACTCCGGGACTTTTACGTCTGGCTGCAAGTCAAGCACAGTCCATGTGGGAGCGAGCCTGCTCGCGATGACGGTGCATCAGTCAATGTTGATGTGACTGCCATGTCCATAGCGGCGCGGCCGAACCGCATTTTCTCGGCACGCGGATTCGCGGCCTGCGCAAACGTCGGGGCATGACTCTGGCGGAGCTGGCGCACATGAGTGAGTTGACGGCAGGCTACATCAGCCAGCTCGAACGCAACCTCGCCTACCCGTCGATTCCCGCGCTGTTCAACATCGCCCGAAGCCTGGGCGTGACCATCCAGTGGTTCTTCGCCAGCGAAGCCAACACCGCCCCCGAAGACCACGGTTACGTGGTGCGCAAGAACAGCCGCATGAGCGTGCATTACGAAGACGGCATCGTCGACCAACTGCTGACCCCGCAACCCAACCGTCAGCTGGAAATGCTCCATTCACGCTTCCCGCCAGGCACCTACAGCCAACACAGCTACAGCCATGAAGGCGAGGAAGCCGGCTATCTGCTGTCGGGCACTTTCGAGTTGTGGGTCGCAGAGCGTCATTTCCAGCTCAACGAAGGCGACAGCTTCAGTTTTTCCAGCCAGGAACCCCACCGTTATGGCAATCCCGGCGACGTCGATGCGGTGGTGATCTGGGTGATCACCCCGCCTACATTCTAGCGACGCACGCGCCCATTCGACTGAGTGGCGCATGCACGCTTCAAGGTGTCACTCGGCAACTCCTTGAACAGCGCCCGGTAGCTGCTGGAAAACCGCCCAAGGTGCCAGAACGACCAGTTCATCGCCACTTCGGCCACCGTGGTGTCGGTCGCGGTACGGTTGAGCAACTCCCGACGGGCGCTGTTGAGCCGGCGCAAACGCAGCCATTGCGTCGGCGCCATGCCGGTGTAGGTCTTGAACGCGTGTTGCAGCTGACGCAATGACACTTCGGCGACCTGGGAAAGCTCCAGCAAATTGAGGTTCTCTTCCGGCGTATCCGCCGCCCATTCACCGATCCGCTTCATGATCGTTCGCTCCCCTGCCCGGCGCTGCAACGCGCCCTGGTCCAGGCAAACACAGGCGTTGTCGAGAATGAACAGGCAGTCGTCCAGCAGCTGTTGAGTCAGCGCGTCCTTGCTCGGCGGATCGATGGTGTGTGACAGCCGGGTCAAGGTGCCGCTCAGCCAGCGGCTGAACAGCGCGTTCTGCTGCGAATTGAGCGGCGCCATGAACAGGCCTTCCAACCGCTCGACGTTCAGGCCGTTGCGCTGAACGAATTCCGGGCCGAACACCACGGCCACTTCCTGATAGTTCTCTGGGGTGATCCAGATGTTGCGACTTTCGCCGTTCAGCACATACAGCGCGTTGTCACTGCGATCGAAACAGAACGCCAGTGAGCCCGGCGGCGCGCTGAAATTCTGCTCGACGCGGGTGTTCATGCACTCCTCGTAAATCTCCACGCCTTGCAGGTCCAGATAACGCACCAGGCCTGCGAAATGCCCGGGCGACATCTGCTGATAGTGCTGCACCCACCCAGGGGTCGCGCGGATCTGTTCGGCGACATCAGCGGTGTTGAAAGCCTGCACGTGCAAGGGGTTTGACTCTGTCATGGAGTGACCTGTACGCACTTTTTTGGTGCGTTTTGGTGCTGCTTAAAGTGGATAGATGGATCGAAACGCGTCGACCAAGATAGTCGTCAACGCGCTACAGGGAAAGTCTCTCGCCACTTGTACGAGATGCAGAGAGCGACTCTGGCGCTGATAAAACCAACAACGAGGTCTTTATGAATGCCCCTTTCGATCAGCTGTCCTCATGGCTGAAAGAACACAAGATTACCGAAGTCGAATGCGTGGTTAGTGACCTGACCGGTATCGCTCGCGGCAAGATAGCGCCCACCAACAAGTTCCTGCATGAGCGAGGCATGCGCCTGCCGGAAAGTGTGCTGTTGCAAACGGTAACCGGGGACTTTGTCGACGACGACATTTACTACGACCTGCTCGACCCTGCCGACATCGACATGGTTTGCCGGCCGGATTCTTCAGCGATTTACCTGGTGCCGTGGGCGATCGAGCCGACCGCCATCGTGATTCACGACACCTTCGACAAGCTCGGTAATCCGATCGAGCTGTCGCCGCGCAACGTGCTCAAGAAAGTCCTCAAGCTCTATGCCGACAAGGGCTGGCAGCCGATTGTGGCGCCGGAAATGGAGTTTTACCTGACCCAGCGCTGCGAAGATCCGGACTTGCCGCTCAAGGCACCGCTGGGCCGTTCGGGCCGCGCCGAAAGCGGTCGCCAATCGTTTTCCATCGATGCGGCCAACGAATTCGATCCGCTGTTCGAAGACGTCTACGACTGGTGCGAACTGCAAGGTCTGGACCTCGACACGCTGATCCACGAAGACGGCCCGGCACAGATGGAAATCAACTTCCGTCACGGCGATGCGCTGGACCTGGCCGACCAGATCACCGTATTCAAGCGCACCCTGCGCGAAGCGGCGCTCAAGCACAACGTCACTGCGACCTTCATGGCCAAGCCGATCGGCGACGAACCGGGCAGCGCCATGCACCTGCACCAGAGCGTGGTCGACATCGCCACCGGCAAGCCGATCTTCGCCACAGACGACGGGCAGATGAGCGAGCTGTTCCTGCACCACATTGGCGGTCTGCAAAAGTACATTCCGAAACTGCTGCCGATGTTCGCGCCCAACGTCAACTCGTTCCGCCGCTTCCTGCCGGATACCTCGGCACCGGTGAACGTTGAGTGGGGCGAAGAAAACCGCACCGTCGGGTTGCGCGTACCGACTTCCGGTCCCGAGGCCATGCGCGTGGAAAACCGTTTGCCGGGCGCCGATGCCAACCCGTACCTGGCCATCGCTGCCAGCCTGCTATGCGGATACTTGGGAATGATCGAGCGCATCGAACCGAGCGCACCGGTGCAGGGCCGCGCCTACGAGCGACGCAACCTGCGCCTGCCGATCACCATCGAGGATGCACTGGCGTACATGGAAGACTGCCCGACCATCGAGCGTTACCTGGGGGCTAAATTCGTCCGCGGCTACGTCGCGGTCAAGCGCGCCGAACACGAAAACTTCAAGCGGGTGATCAGCTCCTGGGAGCGCGAGTTTCTGTTGCTGAGTGTCTGATCTCTATCAATTGAAACACTGCCCCCTGTGGGAGCGAGCCTGCTCGCGATGGCGGTGCATCAGTCAATGTTGATGTGACTGCCATGTCCTCATCGCGAGCAGGCTCGCTCCCACAAGGTCCGTGCCTGGCATTGGCCCGGGGGTGCAACAAACAAATCCAGAACATCGAAAACAATCATTCAAAGAGGTGTTGAAATGCGTCTATTGAAATCAGTCGTTCCCGCAGCGCTCGCGCTGTTCTGCAGCCTCGGCGCGCACGCGCAGCCGAGCGTCAGTGTGTACAACTGGACCGACTATATCGGTACGACCACCCTCGCCGACTTCCAGGCGAAAACCGGTATCAAGGTCATCTACGACGTATTCGACTCCAACGAAACCCTGGAAGGCAAACTGCTCGCCGGGCGTACCGGGTATGACGTGGTGGTGCCTTCCAACCATTTCCTGGCGCGTCAGGTCAAAGCCGGCGCGTTCCTCAAACTGGACCGTTCGCAACTGCCGAACTGGAAAAACCTCGACCCGAAATTGCTGAGGCTGCTGGAGAAGAACGACCCGGGTAACGAACATTCGGTGCCGTACCTGTGGGGCACCAACGGCATCGGCTACAACGTCGACAAGATCAAGCAAGTGCTGGGTGTCGATCACATCGACTCCTGGGCGGTGCTGTTCGAACCGGAAAACCTGAAAAAGCTCACCCAGTGTGGCGTGTCGATGATGGATTCGCCCGATGAAGTGTTCCCGGCGATGCTCAACTACATGGGCATGGACCCACGCAGCTCGAATGTCGAGGACTACAAGAAAGCCGAAGCCAAGCTGCTGAGCATCCGTCCGTACATCACCTATTTCCACTCCTCCAAGTACGTGTCGGACCTGGCCAACGGCGACATCTGTATCGCCTTCGGTTACTCGGGCGACGTGTTCCAGGCAGCAAACCGGGCGAAGGAAGCGAAGAACGGCGTGAACATCGCCTATGCGATTCCCAAGGAAGGCAGCAACCTGTGGTTCGACTTGCTGGCCGTGCCTGCCGATGCCGGCAACGCCAAACAAGCCCACGAATTCATCAACTACCTGCTGGAGCCGGAGGTGATCGCCAAGGTCAGCGCCACCGTCGGTTACGCCAACCCCAACCCTGCGGCCAAGCAGTTCATGGACGCAGAGCTGGTGAACAATCCAGAGGTCTATCCCTCCCAGGCGGTGCTGGACAAGCTGTACATCTCGACCACACCGACAGCGGAAATCATGCGCGTGATGACCCGCTCCTGGAGCAAAGTGAAGTCCAACAAATGAATCAGATCGCTATAAACCTGTCGGCGGAACACGCCCGCTCCTATTACAACGCCTCGGCCAATGCGATGGCGCAACACCCGACGCTGACGTCGGATCTGCAAGCCGACGTCTGTGTGATTGGCGGTGGTTTTACCGGCGTCAACACCGCGATTGAGCTGGCCCAGCGCGGACTCTCGGTGATTCTGCTGGAGGGGCGAAGGATCGGCTGGGGTGCCAGCGGCCGCAATGGCGGGCAGTTGATCCGCGGCATTGGCCACGACGTTTCGGGTTTTTCCCGTTATGTCGGCCAGGAAGGCGTGCGCTATCTGGAGCGCGCTGGCATCGAATCGGTCGAGGTGGTGGGCAATCGCATCCGCGAGCATGGCATCGACTGCGACCTGCGCTGGGGCTTCTGCGAACTGGCCAATACACCCGCGCAATTTGCGGCATTTCAAGTGGAGCAAGAAACCCTGGACGCCCAGGGTTATGCCCATGCAACCCGCCTCGTCAGGCCCGAAGACATGCGCCAGGTGGTGAACTCCGGTGTCTACGCAGGCGGACTGGTGGACATGGGGTCCGGTCATCTGCACCCGCTCAATCTGGTACTCGGCGAGGCTCGGGTCGCCGAGTCGCTGGGGGTGCGGATTTTCGAGCAAAGCCCGGCGCTGGAGATCATCCATGGCAGCACCGTGCAGGTTCGCTGCGCAGGCGGCACGGTGCGCGCCGGGAGTCTGGTGCTGGGCTGCAACGCGCACCTGGAGGATCTGGAACCACGGCTCAGCGGCAAGGTGCTGCCGGCGGGCAGTTACATCATCGCGACCGAGCCATTGTCAGCGCAGGCTGCCGCCGAATTGATCCCGCAGAACCTGGCGCTGTGCGACCAGAAAGTCGGACTCGACTACTACCGGCTTTCGGCAGACCGGCGCTTGCTGTTCGGCGGTGCCTGCCATTATTCCGGACGCGATCCGGCGGACATCGCCGCCTACATGCGCCCGAAAATGCTCAAGGTGTTCCCGCAGCTGGCCGATGTGCGCATCGACTATCAATGGGGTGGCAGGATCGGCATCACCGCCAATCGTTTCCCCCAGGTCGGTCGGTTGTCGCAGTACCCGAACGTGTTTTACGCCCAAGGCTATTCCGGTCATGGCCTCAACGTCACACACTGGACCGCGCGATTGCTGGCCGAAGCGATTCATGCCGGACACAGCCACGGCCTGGACGTCTTCAGCGCAGTGCCGCACATGACCTTTCCAGGTGGCCGTGCATTGCGTACACCGCTGCTGGCACTGGGCATGTTGTGGCATCGTTTGCGTGAGGTGCTAGGTTAATCGCCATCGTCATCGAATCGTCTGGAGCTTCGGGCAATGGCCACGATCGAACTGCACCGCGCACAACGGGATGAACTGGACTGCATCGAAAACCTGATGCAGTTCTATCTGTACGACTTCAGCGAGTGGCTGCCGCTGAAGATTGGCGCCCATGGATTCTTCCCCCTTCAGCCCATGCTCGACTACTGGCGAAAGCCTGCGACGCAAGCGTTCCTGATCAAGGTTGACGGAGATATCGCCGGGTTCGTGACGGTTGACGACGCAGTTCGTTTCGACGACGTGCAGTACAACATCGGTTATCTCTTCGTCAGCCGCCGCTATCGCGGGCGCGGCGTCGGCAGGTTTGTGGTGTCTGCCCTGCTCCAGCAGCTTCCCGGTCAGTGGCAGATTTTTCATATCGACGCCAATCAGCCGGCGCAGGCGTTCTGGTCAAAAATCATCCCTGAGCTGACCCTGGGTCAGTTCACTCTTCATCAGCTTCCCGTCGACGGCTACCCGTGCACGCTGTTCAAGTTTCGGTTCACTGAGGCTTGAACCGCTGACTGCATCAAATCGGCGGGCAACGGCTGGCGAAGTCCAGTCCCTGCGTCCAGACTCAGAGCAATAGACGATCCCCAGCGCTGACGACTCGAGGCTTTGAGCATGCTGCTTTTCCTGTTACCTCAGGCTGACTACGACCCCACTGAAAGCAGCGTGCCCTGGCAGGCGTTGCATGACGCCGGAATCGAGGTGCGCTTCGCGACGCCAAAAGGCTTGCCGGCCTACGCCGACGCGCGACTGGTGGACATCGGTTTCGGGCCACTGAACTCGTTGCTGATGACCCGCAAGGAAGATCTTCAGTGTTACGCGGCCATGACCGCCGACGAGGGTTTCAAATCACCCATGGCCTACGCCGAAGTAGACCCCGAGCAGTACGAGGGGCTGGTGATCCCGGGCGGCCATGCCAAGGGCATGCGCAGTTTGCTCGAATCCGAAGACGCCCGGCGGATTGTCCGGCACTTCTTTGATACACAGAAACCGGTCGCGGCGGTCTGCCACGGTGTCTTGCTGCTGGCCCGCACGCGGGATACCGATAACGTTCTTTCGGTGCTGCACGGGCGCAAGGTGACCGCGTTGCTGGCCAACACCATGGAGTTGCCAGCCTGGTGGATTACCGCACCGTGGCTTGGCCGCTACTACCGCACCTATTCGCAAACAGTGCAGGCCGAAGTCACTGCGGCATTGGCCAGCGTCCATGACTTCTTGCCGGGACCACGATTCGCGCAACGTGATTCGACAGAAAACCCGCAATGCGGATTTATCGTGCATGACGGCAACCTGTTGACCGCGCGTTGGCCGGGCGACTGCCACCGTTTTGCCGCGGAGCTGGTCAGCATGGTGTACCAGGCACGCAGTGTTCAGACCTCGCGCCGGGCCGACTGGAAAGTCAGCATGCATTGACGGCGTCGCGCATTTCACAGGCGCCCGCTGACCGACCACCAGCGCGGCAGCAACTGCTGAACCTTGCTTTCGCCAAAGCGGTCATCAATCAGCATCACCACGCCTTGATCCTGTTGGGTTCGAATCACCCGTCCGGCGGCTTGCACCACCTTCTGCACACCGGGAAACAGGTAGGTGTAGTCGTAACCTGCGCCGAAGATCGCCGCCATGCGCTGCTTCAACTGCTCGTTGACCGGGTTCAGTTGCGCCAGCCCCAGCGTCGCGATGAACGCCCCGATCAACCGCGATCCCGGCAAATCGATACCCTCCCCGAATGCCCCGCCCAACACCGCAAAGCCGATGCCCTGGCTCGCTGGCGTGAACTGTTCAAGAAAGGCCTGACGCCGGGCTTCGTCCATGCCGCGTGACTGTGACCACAGGTTGATCTGCGGCCAGCTCTCGGCAAACAACTGCGCCACTTGTTGCAGATAATCAAAGCTGCTGAAAAACGCCAGGTAATTGCCGGGACGCTCCATGAACTGTCGGGCCATCAACTCGACAATCGGCGCAAGCGAGGCCTGCCGGTGCACGAATCGGGTGGAGATTTGACTGACAATCTGCACCTTGAGCTGCTCGGCGCTGAACGGCGACTCGACGTCGATCCACACCGTGCTCGCCGGCAACCCGAGCAGGTCGGAGTAATAGCGCTGCGGGCTCAAGGTGGCGGAAAACATCACGGTGCTGCGCGCCGCCGTCAGGCACGGGCGGATAAACCCGGCCGGCACCACATTGCGCAGGCACAGTTGTGAAAGGCTGCGCGTGTTGCCGAGGTCGCGCTTGCTGATGTCGAACAGAAAATGCTCATCGAACAGCTCGGCGACCCGGCTGAATTGCAGCGCATCGAAATAGAAACTCTGCAACGCAGCGTCCAGCCCCTGCGGGTGATCATTGAGGTAATCGCCGATGGCCGTCGTGCAGAGCGACAGCGCTTGCAACAATTTGTCCGGGGCCTTCGCGTAGGCCTGATAAGGGCTGATCTGTGTTTTGTGCAGCGCATTCCATTCGCGGTTGACCCGCTGCAAGCTCTTCTTCAGCACCTCGGGGGCGCTTTTGCGCAGGGTATTCAAGGTGAATTGATCGAGGCTTGCGCTGTACATCTGCCGACCGCGCTCCACCAGGTTGTGGGCCTCATCCACCAGCACCGCGACTTTCCACTGGTTGGCCTGGGCCAAACCGAACAGCAACGCACTGAAGTCGAAATAGTAGTTGTAGTCGGCAACCACCACGTCAGCCCAACGGGCCATTTCCTGGCTCAGGTAATACGGACACACCTGATGTTTCAGGGCGATCTCGCGCAGGGCTGTCTGATTGAGCAAGGTCACCCGACTCGCCGCCTCGCGGGCCGCCGGCAAACGATCGTAAAAGCCTTTCGCCAACGGGCAGGATTCGCCGTGACAGGCTTTGTCCAGGTGCTCGCAGGCTTTGTCGCGAGCAATCATCTCCAGCACTCGCAACGGTAAACCGTCGCTGCCGTCGACGATCACCTGTGCCGCATCCAACGCCAATTTTCGCCCGGGAGTCTTGGCGGTGAGAAAGAACATCTTGTCGATCTGTTGTGGCGCCAACGCCTTGAGCATCGGGAACAGCGTGCCGACCGTCTTGCCGATGCCGGTCGGAGCCTGGGCCATCAGGCAGCGACCGGTGCTGACCGCCTTGAACACCGACTCGGCAAGGTGACGTTGTCCCGGGCGGAAGTCCGGGTACGCAAAGCCCAGCGCCTGCGCGGCCTGATTGCGCGCTTCGCGATGGGCCATTTCCTGCTCGGCCCACTGCAGGAACAACCCGCACTGCAGCGTGAAGAAACGCTCCAGCTCAAGCGCGCTCCAGGTTTCGACCAGGCTGGTTTCCTTTTCGCTGACGATATCGAAGTACACCAGCGCCAGCTCGATCTCGGCCAACTGCAGTTTCCGACACATCAGCCAGCCGTAGATTTTCGCCTGGGCCCAATGCAACTGGCGGTGGTTGGCCGGCATTCGCTCCAGTTCGCCACGGTAGGTTTTGATTTCCTCAAGGCGGTTCTGGCCAGGGTCATAACCGTCCGCCCTGCCCCTGACCGTCAACTGCCGATATTCGCCTTCCAGAGCCACTTCGTTTTGATAGGTCTCGCTACGCCGCGAAGCGACAGTGCGGTGACCGACGATGCCTTCCAGGGCAGTCGGCGACGGTGTGAAACGCAGGTCGAGATCACCGACCTTGGCGGTGAATTCGCATAACGCCCGCACCGCAACGCTGTAGCTCACGCCTCGTGCTCCACCCATTGCACATAACAGACAGCGATAGGCATCTGGTGCTCGTGGCAGAACTCCAGCCAGCGCAGTTGGTTGTCTTGCAGGCGATCGCCCGGGCCTTTGACCTCGATCATCCGGTAAGTCTTGTGTTGCGGCCAGAACTGGATCAGGTCCGGCATCCCGGCGCGATTGGCCTTGATGTCCAGCAACAGTCGATGGAACCAGTGCCTGAGGTGTTCAGCCGGCAGACAGTCCAGTGCCTGCTCAAGCAGCTCTTCGGTCAGCACGCCCCAAAACACGAAGGGTGACTGCACCCCCGACTTGGCGCGAAAACGCTGGCGGATGGTCTCGGCATAACGTCCATCGTCCAGTTCTGCCAGGCACGCCTGGAACAGCTCGGCACGCCGGGAATGAAAATCCTCGCTGAGCAGGTCCACCGGCCCACGCTGGAACGGGTGAAAAAATGCGCCAGGCAACGGTGCGAAAATCGCCGGCCAGCAGAGCAGCCCGAACAACGAGTTGATCAGGCTGTTTTCAACGTAATGCACCGGGGCTGTGGGTTCATCGAGATGAGCCTGGACGTAGAACTCGACCGACAGTGCCGGGTCGCTTCGCGACAGGCTCAGGTCCAGGCGCTCAACCTCGCGCGTCTTGACCCGAGGCGCCGGCGGGCCGCCGAGTTTACGCCGCAACCGGGGCAGCACCCGCAACAGCTGTTGTTGCTCGGCGGCGCTCTCCGGCGCGTGTTCGGCATGGGTCGCCAACTCCAGGGCCAATTGAAACTCGGCGCAACGTTCCAGCACCCGGATCAAGCGCAACCTGGCGCCGGGGTACGCGCATTCGCGGTAGATCGTCAGCGCTGCCGGGAAATCGGCGATGCGCTCGCAGTGTTGCCCGATCTGAAACAGCAGCTTGGCGCGGCGCCGCTCGAGCCAGGGGTTGGCGGTTTGCAGTGCCTGGATCTGTTCGACGACCTGTTCCAGCGCCTCCCCGGCTTCAAGACGCAGCTGACAATCGTGCAGATAGAGAAACGCCTCGACGTCGTCACGACTGCGCAAGCCTCGGGATTCGGCGCAAAACTCGACTTTCTCGTAGGTAAAGATCCCAAGGTCTGCCAGGACGAACTCCGACCAGTCCTGATACAGGTTGCCGAAGAACATCAGCCGCAGCCGATCGCACAGGTTCATGATGGTCAGGCTCAACAACCGGTCATCCAGCGTCGGACACCAGGTCTTGAAGGACTGCGCCTCGGTGAACTGCTCGCTCAGTGCGGCCAGCCACTCGGACTTCTTCGCTTTGGGTTGTTCGATGGCCGCGCTGAAGCACTGAAGGATTTCCGGTTTGAGCAGCACCTCGAACAGTTGCTCAATCGACAGCGGCGCCTTTTCGTCAACCCAGCCAAGGGTCAGCAAGGGCTCTGCCGCGCGGGCGATCTCGCCTATTTCGGCGTAATGCAACTTGCCGAAGCGAAAATGCTCGCCCTTGCGCATGACCATCCTGACCAGCAGTGCCTGAGAGGCGCGCGGCAGCTGGCCAAAATCAACGATGAATTGCTGCTCCTGCGCGCTCAGCACGTCGGCATAGCGCTGCTCAAGCCAGGCGAGTACTTGTTGGAAGTTGTTCAGGTAATAGAACGGATCTTCGAGCGGATTGACTGTCACGAATAGAAAGCGCCATGGCGAGCGGGTACTGGTTATGCGTACAGATATCAGCTGAACCCGGTGCTGGCAAATGGAAAGAGATAAGTGGAGGGTTTTGCGTAAAGAAGGTCACCATGTACAGGCACGACGCATGACCCGTAGCAGCTGGCGAAGCCTGCGTTCGGCTGCGAAGCAGTCGTAAATTCTACTTGCACGGTCTGCCTGACGTACCGCATGGCCCGATTTTACGGCCGCTTCGCAGCCGAACGCAGGCTTCGCCAGCTGCTACGGATCGCGTTACGGCTTAACGGGTCGTCATCATTCGGCTTTCGACTTTTTCCGTCATCAACCGAACTTTCCCGGAGTGAGTGACACCAAGAACAGTCAGTACCGAAATGACGCACCTGTGCGTCGAGACGATCAAAAGAATTCTGTAAGCGAGGTTTATTGATGAATATCCGCATTCTGAGCATGCCCCTGGCTATCGTAGGCTTGCTGGCATTAGGCGGTTGCGCGTCGCCAACGGTGGTGACGTTGCAGAACGGCACCCAATATTTGACCCAGGACACGCCGAAAACCAAAGGCACAGACGGTTTCATTGAGTTCAAGGACATTTCCGACGCCAAGATCAAGGTCAAGGCGGACGACGTCGCCACCATCCGCACAGAAAAATGATCGAAAGCCTCAGGGCATCTGCAATGCCGGGTCTTGCCCCGGGATACTGTTATCGCAGGAAATGACCTGCTCGCCGCGTCGCAACAACTGCCCCCTGATCATTTGGCAGCGCTCGTATTCCCGGGCATTCGCGTTGTCGATGCTGATGTTGCCGGTCACTGGCGGTTGCTTGCCGTCACCCAGGCTCAGTTTCACCCAGGGTTGTTCCGGCTGAATCTGGAAACGGCTTTTCTCGGGTCCAGGCTCGGCCTGTCCGACCTGCGCGGGGGTTGGCAGTTGATCGGCGGTCACGCCGTATCGGTTCAAAATCGAGYCATGAGGCAACTCCTCAGCCATCGCGCTCGCCGATAAAATCATCAGCGCTGCTGCGACTGCCTGCCTCTTGCTGTTACTCACTGTATTCAGTCTCCTGTTTTTCGGTTCACCGCGCCCGACGTCTGTGTCGCGCGCAAGATAGTGCCCTCTGGAAACGCATGGCCTGCCCGATGGTTTAATGCCATGGCAAAAAAAAACGGGGCACACACGAAAATTCTAATTTACGCCTGGCTCACCGGAACATTGTGGCTATGCTTTTCAGAGTCGACGGGCGCTTTCCTGAGCCTGGGAAAACGCTTTTGTCCGGTATTTGAGCCTGCCGTGTAGCGACAGGTCACCTTTTTCAATCAGAAGGAATTACCAGCGTGCAGCCCCTACAACGCCTTTTGAGCGATAAGGACTTCGCGCTTCCCCTGCCCGGCTTCAAAGTTCTGGCACTGGCCCTTGCTGTATTCGGACTCAGTGCGTGCAGCAGTATCCACGCGCACACCACCGAATACGCCGGGGCCCAGCACACAACCGCGACGTCCCCGGACTCGGTGCAAATACTGCGTACTGCGCCGACACGACCGTACACGCGGTTGGGTGAAGTGATTCTGCACACACGCACGCAGCCGGCCCCGCCCGTCAGCGAGTTCGAGCAGAGACTGCGTGAAGAAGCGGCGAAAATCGGCGGCGATGCGGTGGTGGTGATCTACGACATGACCCTGCCCATTTCGGATTACGTCAGCGTCGCGCTTCCGCTGGACCGGGATCTCCATTCCGAGCAGAGACGCAAGCTCAAAGGCATCGTGATTCACTATGAATAAACGCTGAAAAGCCCGACGCGAACCGAGGTTCGTACCGGGCTTTTTGGCGTCAGGCGATCACCACGCCTGAACTGGCAAGGTGATCGAGCCCGACCCCGACCAGCGTCACCGAGTCATTACCGAAGCTCAACACGGTATCCGCGCCTACGGCTTTGGCGTGGTCGCGTACGTCGTAGTTTTGCCCCACGCCTTCGACGCCGAGGAAGACCAGCTTGTCGCTGCTCTGGTAGCCGAGGATCCGGTCATTGCCGAAGTTGCCACTGAACAGGAAGGTGTTGCTCCCCCCACCCGACTCCATCAGGTCATTACCGGCACCGCCGACAAACACGTCATTGCCCTTGCCGCCGATCAGATGATCATTGCCGTCCAGGCCAAACAGCCAGTCGCCAGCTGCATGCGCCGTGAGGACGTTGTCCGCGGCATTGCCCTTCACCGATGACGCGTACTGGGTCAGGTTATTGCCGACCTGCAAGCCTTTGTCGGTGACGCTATGAGTCACGTCATCCTTGAGCAAGCCCCAGAGAAACCCCGGTTCTTTGCTGATGATGCTGCCGATATCGCGGGTGATGCTGATCCCGCCGTTGGCATCGCGCACGTACACAGTACCGGCGCCATCGTTGGCAAAATCGACGTTTTTTACTGACTGCTGCAAGTCCAGTGTGTTGCTGCCCTTGCCGCCCAACAGGATGTTGTAGCCACCGGCATCCCTGAAGGTGTCGTTGCCATCGCCGCCCTCCAGGTAGTCGTTGCCTTTGCCGCCCTGGATCAGGTCGTCACCGTTACTGCCGATGATGAAGGTACTGCCCTTGTGGGTTTCGGCGTTGCGGTTGAGGTCCTGAACCCAGGTGTTGCTGCGCGCCGGGTCCGACAGGTTGGCGACGATGATCGTCGAGTCCTTGCTGGTCAGGTCATAGAACTTCGACTCCAGCACCCGGGTCATGCCATCGCCGTAACCGGTGGGCAGATGGGAAATCCAGGTCGGGACGTTGAGGATCGAAAACGGCAACATGTTCCATGCCGCCGAGGCGTAATGGTCGTTGAAGCTGACGATGTTGTTGGTTGCCGAATCCTGATGCGCATCGTGTACGCCGACCGATGCCAGGTTGAACGTTGAACCGTCCAGCGCGCGGAATACCGGATCGTTTTCGTAACCGATGTTGAGCACCTTGTCGGTACTGCTTTGGGTCGGTGACGCGTAGGCGATGTAGTTGGAATCCTTGTAGAAGCCGTTCCAGTGATCGCCGCTCAGGTCCGCCAGGCTATTGACCGCCAGCCCGCCGAGACTGTGGCCGCTGACCAGTACGTCCTTGCCGCTCAGGCCATTGGCGGTGGCAAATGCGGCGACATTCTTGAGCAATGAACCAAAGGCTTCGCCGACGTAGTTCTTGGCATAGTCCTTGGGGCCCAGTGCCGCCATCAGGTCGTTGATCACATCGCCGATGGAGTCGCTGATCTGTATTTCACGGGGGCCACTGGTGCCGCGAAACGCGATGCCGATTTCGGTGAGATGGCCTTGAGCGTCGTACTTGCCGAGAATCTCGACCTGAGCGCTGGTGTAACCGGCTTTCTCGCCGAAGAAGGTTCCCCGCACATCGACCTTGCCGCCATAGCCTAACTGGCTGGCGGTGATCGGAGTCCAGCCGGCTTTTTGCACAGCGTCCAGCGCGGCTTTTTCCGAATCGGGGTTCCAGGGAACACCGGGAATCACCCCTTGCGAGTCGGTGCCGCCGATCAGTGCAGTGACCAGCGTCGCCGGCAGGCCGAGGCCGAAACCATTGTGCTGATAGCCCGTGGCAAAGCCATTGTCGAGGTTGTGATAGGAATACAGCGTGATCGCCAGCGCATCGGAAAACAGCGCTTTGGATTCGACTGAGTTGTGGTTTTTGTAGTCATAGACACCCATGGTATTGCCTCTCTTTTGTTGAAATTGTTAGAGAAAGCTCACGCAGCTGGAACGCCCCGCAGCACGGGACGTTCCGACGTTTTAGTGCAATGCCTTTTACTGCGGTTTAAGCAAATACGATCCCCGCACCAGACAGGTTGTCGAGGCCAACACCCACCAACGTCACCGCGTAGTCGCCGACCTTGAGCAGCGTGTCGTTACCCGATTGCGAAACATGCTGGCTGTAGTCATAGCCCTGCCCCGCGCCCTGAACGCCCATGAACACCAGCTTGTCGCTGCCCTGGTAACCATTGATGGCGTCGAAACCGAACGCGCCGCTGAACAGGAAGGTGTTGTGGCCGCCGGAGGCAAACATGACGTCATTGCCCTCGCCGCCGACGAACGTCACCTGGCTCTTGTCGCTGCGCAGCACATCGTTGCCCGACAACCCGAACAACCAGTCACCGTCGGCGGTCGCCACCAGCGAATTGCCGTAGGCATCGCCATTGAGCGAGTGGTTGTAGTGGGTCAGATCGGTGCCAGCCAACAAGCCTTTGGCGCTGACGTTGTAGGTTACGTCCTTGTTGAGCAGTCCCCACATGGCCCCCGATTCCTTGCTGACCAGCGCGCCGATGTCGCGGGTCATGCTGATGCCGCCGTAGCTGTCGCGCACATACAGCGTGCCGTCACCGTCGTTGGCAAAGGTGAAGTTCTTCAGCGGCTGTTGCAGGTCGAAAACGTTCTGCCCTTTGCCGCCGAGCAGGATGTTGTAACCACCCGCGTCCCTGAAGGTGTCATTGCCGTCGCGGCCTTCAAGGAAGTCGTTGCCTACGCCGCCGCGCAGCAAATCGTTGCTGTCGGTGCCGATGATGAAGGTGCTGCCGGTGTGCGTTTCACCACTGCGGCCCAGGTCTTCGATCCAGGTGCTGGCGCGCAACGACTCCGACAAGGTCGAGACGAGGATCGTCGAGTCCTTGCTGGTGAGGTCGTAGAAGCTCGAACCGATCACCCGGTTCAGACCATCGGCATAACCGAGGGAGCTGTGGGCCGCCCAGTGTTGCGGGTTGGCAATGCTGAACGGGGTCATTTGGGTGGAGACGTAGTGGTCGTTGACGTTGACGATGTTGTTGGTCGCCGAGTCTTGAACCTTGTCGTGCTTGTACAGCGATGAACTGGTGAAGGTGGTGCCGTCGAGCACGCGAAACACCGGGTCATTTTCGTAACCGATGTTCAACACATGGGTGCCTGCCGGGCTTTGCGTCGGCGAGGCGAAGGTCATGTAGTTGGCGTCCTTGAAGTAACCGCCCCAGTGGTCGGCACTCAATTCGGCCACGCTGTTGGCGCCCAGACCACCGAGGCTGTGGCCGGTGATCAGCACGTCCTTGGCATTCAGGCCCTTGGCACTGGCGAACGCGGCGACGTCCTTGAGCAAGGTGTCGAAGGCGCTTTTGGCGTAGTTCTTTGCGTAATCCTTCGGGCCGATAGCGGCCAGCAGATTGTTCTTCATGTCGCCGTAGGTGTCGCTGTAACCCAAGCCTCCGGTCCCGCGAAACGCAATCCCGAGGGAGATCAGCTTGCCCGCCGCATCGTACTTGGCCAGCACCTCGGCTTCGGCGCTGGTGAAGCCGTCCTGCTCGCCAAAGAAGGTGCCCTGGGCACCGACCTTGCCTTGATAGCCCAATTGCCCGGCGGTGACCGGCGTCCAGCCGGTAGCCAATGGCTTGCCGGTCGGCGTGTAGGCGTACAGCGTCAATGCAATCGCATCGCTGTACAAGGCCTTGCTGGCCTCGCTGCCGAACTTCCTGTAATCAAAAACACCCATTTTCTTGCCTCTTCATTGCTGGTACGTATTGCGGTTTTTCAAATCAGAACTGCCAGTCGAGGGTCAGCCCGACGCCGTGGGTCTTGTCCCGCGAGCCCAGCAGTCCGTTGTAATCCAGGTTCAGCGAGACATCGCGTGCCAGCGCCAGCCCTGCTCGAACGCCGACCACCGCCGCGTTGCGGTCCATGGACACGCTCTGCACGGCAAACGGCGTGCTGCCGGAGGCAAACGCGAGGTTTTCCTCGGAGTGGATGTTGCTCAGGTTGTGCTGCCAACCCAGGGTCCCGGACAGCTCGAGTTGCTGATGCTCGGTGAGCGCCAGGCGTTTGCTCGCCCGCAGGCCCAGTGTGGAAAGCACCGCGTCGCGGTTGTCGTCGCCGCCCTTGAGCGCTGCTGCGCCGCCCTTCTCGGTGAAACTGTCACTGTCCAGGTGCACGTAGGCCAGATTGGCGAACGGCTCCAGTGCCAACGGTTGCAAGTCCAGGCGATAGGCCGCCTCAGTGAACACTTGCGTGGTGTGCGCATCGCGCTTGGATTTCTGCTTGGCGCTGATGTCGCCGAACTGCAGGTCGCGTTTGGCGTCGATACGGTGCCAGCTGTAGGCACCGCCGACGCTCAGACGCAGCGCATCCATTTCATGCCCGGCGTACAGGCCCAGGTGGTAGCTGTCGACCGTTGCCGAAGAATGGGTGCCATCGCCCATGTTCAGCGAACTGTTGCTGTAACCGGTGACGAAACCCAGACGCGTGTGGTCGGCAATCAAACCGTCGGCCCCGGCCAGCAGACCGCTGATGGAGCTGGTGTAGTTGGCGTTGTCGTGGCCACTGTCGGTCTTGCCCCAGGCGCCCAGTACTTTGACCCAGGCATTGTTCTCGGTGCTGTTCGGCGTTGCGGCGTCATAGAGACCGCCATCGCGCAGGCGCTCACCGACGGCATCGCGCAGATAGCGCGAGTCGTTGACCAGCAAGGTGCCGATCGCCGGATGAATTTCCCCGGACAATTGCTGGAAGGCTTGCTGCGCGCTCGACGCGTTCGGCGACAGCAGCAGGCTTTCATACACGGCGTTACCCGCGCCCAACTGCTCGGCGGCGGCAGCCACGGAGCGTTGATTCGGGGTTTGCCCGACGCTGGCGAAGGAGTCGCCGTTACGTTCGATCGCCAATTGCACGCCGGTCGCCGAGTAGTCGAGGCTGCCACCGATAAACGCGTAGTTCGGCAACACCGCGCCGAACTGGCCCTGGATACCGCCGGCCGCTTGCAGGATGTTGTACTGATGACCGATCAGGCTGCGCACGTCGCTGGGGCTCAACAGCGTCGGGCTGTTTTCCAGCGACAGGCTCACAGTCGCGCCCTGGATCGTGGCTGTGCCGCTGGCAACGATGCTGTCGCTGCTGGTGGGAGACAGCTCGACGGCATAGGTCGAACCGGGCTCGAAGGTCACATTGCCGGCAACGTGCAAGGTGCCGATCGAGTTGCCCGGTGCGACGGTGCCACCGCTTTTAGCGGTCAATGTGCCGACCTGCCCGGAGCCACCGAGGATGCCGCTGTCGTTGACCGTGACCGCCGACAGCAACGAACCGTTGACGGCCAGTCGCCCCTGATTCACCAGGGTTGGCCCGGCATACGTGTTGTTGCCCGTCATCACCAGCGTGCCGATGCCCTGCTTGGTCAAGCCGCCGTGACCGGAAATATCGTTGCGCCAGACGTCGAACCCGCAACTGATGTCGTTACAGATCCGCTGTGTTGGCTTGCCGGCATCGATGACCGCACCGATGCCCGGCAGGTCGGCGACAAACTGGCCGGAACCATAGGAGCCGTCCACGCGAAATTCCTGCGGAATGTCGGCATCGGCGACAAACATGCCGGGGCCGTCGATGCCCTTGCGCAGGTTGATCATGCCCCAGCCGTACAACGAATCGATGCCCGGTGCGCCCATGTCGGTGGCGGTGGTTTTCAGCACCGTGGCGACCTGCGCGCCGGTCATGTACGGGAAGCGTTCCATCAGCACCGCAGCGGCGCCGGCAACGTGTGGCGCGGCCATCGAGGTGCCGTTCTTGTTGGCATAGCCCACGGTCAGGTCATCGGCGTTGGTGCCGCCGAGCACCGCGCTGTAGATCTTGGTACCCGGTGCCGACACGCAAAAGCCTGCGGTATAACCGCAACGCGACGAGAAGGTGCTGATGATGTAGGGATTGGCGCTAGTGGTGTCCGGGTTCATTTGCAGCGCCGCGACGGTGACCCAGTTCGCGGCAATGTCCGGCACGAAGTAACCCAGGCCGGCAATCGCGTCCGGGTTGTTGAGGTTGTAGTCGTTACCCGCGGCGAAGATGGTCACGATGCCGCTGCGAGCCGCATCGATGGCGCCTCGATACGCGCCGCCCTGTTTGGTGTTGAGCAGCGGCTGGATCTGATCGAACTGCGCCTGGCCGTCCTGCACGGTGAAATGCGGGAACGCCGGGTCCTTGCCGCCCTTTTTGAAGCGATCGGTGATGCCGATGCCCCAGCTGTTGTTGATGATCCGTGCGCCGCTTTCTCGTAGGCCGTCCCAGCCGGCTTTGTAGACCGCGCCGTCGTTGCCGAGAATGATCCCGTCTTCAGGTCCCGGGTCGCCGTTGTCGGCGCTGATGATTTGCGCGTTGAACGCCACACCGTGCATCGGACTGCCATCGCGGCTGCCGGCGGCAATCCCGCCGACGTGAGTACCGTGGTACCCCAGCTTGCCGTCGGAACCTATCGTCGGTGTGCCGTCATACCGAAAGGCATCTCCGGCTTTGACCGGAATGTAGGGGTCGGTGTATTCACGGATACCGCTGGTGACCAGCGTCACCACTTTGTCCACGCCGGAAAACTCCGGGTGTTTGGCGTAGACCGGTTGATCGAAGATGCCCAACTTGACGCCTTTACCGGTGAACCCGGCTGCGTAGGCATCCTGGGCGTTGATCGCGCCCAGCCCCCACTCGGCGTTGAATTCGGGACTGCGCCAGCTGTTCGGATCGCCGAGCTTGGCGCTTTCCACATAGGGCGCGGCCTGAGCGACCCCGATTGCCGCCAGATAAGCGATAAAAGCCCCATTGAGAGCTTTGGCCTTGCGGCTGATGCCGATTTGCACAGGCGCGTTGTTGCGAGATTTGCTTTCCATCCAGCTACCTTCCTTAGTTGACTTGCTTAAATCCCCGCGTGTTTATCTGCACGCATCTTGTTGTGTTCCACGCTCCCCCGTAGCAGCAGGCCGCGTTCGGCTGCGCAGCAGTCGTAAATCCATACCCCGCGGTGCATCAGGCCCACCAAGCTGTCCGCATTGGCGAGCGCTGCGCACTCGAACGCCGGCTTCGCCAGCTGCTACAAAAGCTGCGCTGTACACAACCCTGTAGCAGCGGCCGCAGGCCGCGTTCGGCTGCGCAGCAGKCGTAAATCCATRCCCCGCGGTGCRTCAGRCYCACCRAGCTGTCCGCAYTGGCGAGCGCTKCGCACTCGAACGCCGGCTTCGCCAGCTGCTACAAAAGCCACGTTGCACACACAACCCTGTAGCAGCGGCCGCAGGCCGCGTTCGGCTGCGCAGCAGGCGTAAATCCATACCCCGCGGTGCATCAGGCTCACCGAGTCGCCCGTATTGGCGAGCGCTTCGCACTCGAACGCCGGCTTCGCCARCTGCTACAAAAACCGTGGTGTTCTTTAGAACTGCCAATTCAGGCTCAGCCCTACTCCGTGGCTGTTTTCGCCGCTGGCCAGGCGGCCGTTGTAATCGAGGTTCAAACGAACGTCCTTGGCCAATGCCAGCCCGGCCTGAACCCCGACCAGCGCCGCGTCGCGGGCCAGTGGTGCGCTTTCGACGGCGAACGTCGGGCCACCGCTGGCAAACGCCAGATGGTCTTCCGATTGGGTAGCGCTCAGGTTGTGCTGCCAACCAAGGGTCCCGGCCAGATCAAGCTGTTGCTGGCTGGAAAGGTTGATGGTTTTCAGCGCTCGCACACCCAACGTACCAAGCACCGCATCACGCGTATCGCGGCCACTTTTCAGCGCTGCGGCATCGCCTTTTTCGGTGAAACCGTCAGTGTCCAGATGCACATAGGCAAGGTTTGCGAACGGCTCCAGTGCCACGGGCTGCCGGTCCATCCGGTAGGCGGCTTCGGTGAACACTTGCGTGGTGTTGGCGTCGACCTTGGCTTTCTGCCTGGCACTGACATCGCCGTAGTGCAGGTCGCGCTTGATGTCTGCCCGGTGCCAGCTATAAGACCCGCCGAGACTCAGATGCCACGCGCCCAGTTCGCGTCCGGCGTAAGCGCCCAGGTGGTAGCTGTCGACCTGCGCCCGCGAGTGGGTGCCGCTGTCCAGGTTCAGCGAGCTGTCGCTGTAGCCCGTGACGAATCCCAGACGAGTGTCTTCGTCGAGCAAGCCGTCGACCCCGGCCAGCAAGCCGCCAATCGAGGTGGTCGAGCCCGCCGTGTCATTGCGCATATCGGTCTTGCCCCAGGCACCCAGCGCCTTGACCCAACCGCTACCGCCCGTTGCCGGATCTGCCTGCAAACGTTCCGTCACCGCATCACGCAGGTAACGGCTGTCGTTGATCAGCAAGGTGTCGAGCGCCGGATAGATTTCCCCGGACAACTGCTGGAACGCCTGTTGGGCAGACGCTTGCGATGGCGACAACAAGAGGCTTTCGTAAACCGGGTTGCCCGTGCCCAATTGTTCGATGACAGCAGCCACAGAACGTTGGTTCGGAGTTTTCCCGACACTCGCGAACGAAGTGCCGTTGCGTTGAATCGCCAGCTGCACGCCCGTCGCCGAGTAGTCGAGACTGCCACCGATGAACAGGTAATTCGGCACCACCGCACCGAATTGCCCCTGAATACCGCCCGCCGCTTGCAGGATGCTGTACTGGTGACCCAGCAGGCTTTCGACCTGGCTGGCACTTAACAATGTCGGGCTGTTTTCCAACGCAAGGCTGACAGTCGCGCCCGAAACGGTCGCCGTGCCGCTGGCGACAATCCGGTCGCTGTTGGTCGGCGACAGCTCCACCGCATAGGTCGAACCGGGTGCCAGCGTCACATTACCGTTTACCTGCAAGGTGCCGATCGAATTACCCGGCGCGACGGTTGCGCCGCGGTTGGCGATCAAACCACCGACCCGCCCGGAACCGCCCAGGGTGCCGCTGTCATTGACCGTCACCGCCGAGCTCAACGACCCATTGACCGTCAACAGGCCGCCATTGACCGTGGTCGCACCGCGATAGCTGTTGTTCCCGGCCAGTATCAACTGGCCCGCGCCGGATTTGATCAGGCTGCCCTCATACAGTCGTGTCGCGGCGGCCGCATCCCGCGCCGTGCCTACTGCATAATCGGTCTTGTCCTGCTGACTGGCATTAGCCGCGATGCCGTTTTCCCAACCTTTGTCTTTCAAGGTCTGTTGCCAGGCGCTGTGTTCGGCGGCGTCTTCGCTCTGACGCTGGATCAGCGCCTTGTCCGAGATGTCGTTGCTCCACACATCACGCTGACCGGCAGCGAGGTTGGCGTCGAATGGACCGAGCAATTGCCCCGGCCCTCTCATCGCCCGCGCAAGGTCGGGCACGCCCCAACCGACCCGAGTGGTCGGCGCGTCGGTGATCGAACCGTCAAGCTGGGTCGCGGTGGTCAGCAACACCTGCAAGGCTTGCTGGTTGTTCATGTACGGGTAGCGCTCCATCACCAGTGCCAAGGCACCGGTAGCGTGGGGCGCCGCCATCGACGTGCCGTTGTAACTGGCATAGCCGCCACCAACGATGGTGCTGTAGATCTGCGCGCCCGGCGTGCTGATGCACCAGTACTTGGCGATGCCGCACTGGTTGTATTTTTGCTGGTTGTTTCTATCCAGCCCCGACACCGCCAGCCAGTGACCTTCCAGGTCCGGCTCGAAATACGGCAGGCTCGCACGCACACTGGCGTTGGCGTACCCGCTGTTGCCGGCGCTGAACACGTTGATCACTCCACGCCGCGAGACATCGGCCGCCGCATCGATCCAGGTGTTGCGGTTCCAGTGTTGGGCATAGGCGGCGTGCAGGCTCTCGATCGTCTTGTAGTCGACATCCTTGGGCTGGCTGCCCCAGCTGTTGTTGATCACCTGCACGCCGGCATCGGCCAAGGCGTCATAGGCCGCCTTGAAATACTTCGGATCGGGGCCGGGACCAAACAGGAAACTGTCGTTCTGATTGGTATTGGCGACGTACACATCCGCGTTGAATGCCACGCCATGCATGCCGACGCCGTCACGCGCAGCGCCCATGGTGCCGGTGACATGGGTGCCGTGGGAGTCGTTGTTGGCGTTGTGAATGCCGCTGACACTGAACGCTGTGCCATTGACGTAGTTGCCGGTGGCCGTGACCGCGTGAAAACGTGCGGCTTCGGGGTGGTTCGGGTCAAAACCCGAGTCCAGCGCGCCGATCTTCACCCCTTTGCCGGTGAAGCCTGCGGCATAGGCTTCATTCGCCTTCAGGCGATCCAGGCCCCAGTCACTCTGGTACTCAGCGGTACGCCAACTGGCGGGGGCCCCCACTTGCCCCGGATCAAGATAAGCCGCATGAACTGCAGCGGGCAGCGCGGCGACGAGCAACAGCAATGAGCCGGTGGTGATCGGCTGGGCACGATTACGACGTACGTCCGTGTTCATAAATACTCGCTTTCCTGGCGTTATTGGATTTGTAGTCCCCCTGCCGGGGGCGGTGCAGCGGTGTGGCGCTTATCGGGTTGCCTTGTGCGGGCCGAAGGCTTCATCGACCTTGGCCAGGTCCTCTTCACGCAAGTTGCCGGCGTAGTAGTGCAACTTGGTCCAGGCCATTAAGTAGTCATAACGGGCCTGGGCCAGGTCACGGCGTGTGGTGTAGAGCTGCTGTTCGGCGTTCAGTGCATCAAGGTTGACTCGCTCGCCACCAAGGATGCTTTGCCTGGTCGAAACCACCAGCGCTTCGGCTGACGTCAGGGCCTTTTGATAGGCGCGCAGCTTGCTGACTCCCGACAGGCAGGCGCTGAACTGGCGACGCAGCTCGATCAGGGTTTCGCGGGTTTTCGAGTCCAGGTCATATTCGGCCTGCTCCATCGAGCGACTGGCCTGACGCGTCGATGCCGACACTCCACCGCCGGCATACAACGGCACGCTGATCTCGATACCGATGGTGTTGGTGTCGTAACGCTGGTTGTAGGTGTTGCCGCTTTCCGACTCGTTCTTGCGTGCCGTCGCGTAGGCGCTGACCCTGGGCAGGTGCCCGGCGCGATTGCGCTCGACCTCGTAACGCGCCACTTCCACCGCCTGACGCTGGGAGGCGAGGTTCGGGTTATTGCTCAGTGCGAGCTCATGCCAGCTGTCGAAATTGGCCGGTTGCAAGGTGAACGACTCAAAGGACTCGCTCAACGGCTCGAGGTCCTTGATATCGATATCCCGCGTGCCGATCAGCGCGCCCAGCTCACGCAACGAAGCGTCTTGCTCGTCGCGGGCCTCGATCTCCTCGGCGGTGGCCAGTTCGTAACGCGATTCCGCTTCGAGAATATCGGTGCGGGTGCCCTCGCCCTGACGGAACATCTGCTCGTTCTGCTGGAACTGTTGCTCGAAGGCTTTTTTCTTCGCTTGCGCGATGTCGATCTGATCCTGGGCAAACAGCGCCTGGGTGTAATAGGTCAGCACCCGGACCAGTAGCTCCTGGCTCTTGCCGCGAAAGTTTTCATCGGCAAACAGCGATTGCGCTACGCCCTTGCGATACGCCGCGTAGGCCTCGTAGTCGAACAACGGCTGTTGCAAGGTGAACGTCGAGCCGTAGCTGTTGTAGTTGCGGTCTTCGGTCTGGTTGCGACGGCGTTCGTCCAGGGAAGTGGCCTTGGAGTTGTTGCGGCCCTTGTTGTAGTTGTACGAGAGTTTTGGCAGCAGGCCGGCGCGACCAATCGTGCGGTTTTCCAGGCCGGCGTCGCGTTCCTTGATGGCGCCGAGGAAGATCGGATCATTGCGCAGCGCCTGTTCGTAAACTTCAAATGGCCCCATGGCATAAACGTTGGTGCAGACCAGCAATGCAATAGCGGTCCCGAGAATGGAATGCTTGCTCATACGACGGAACATCCTTATTCCTCGGTCAATGCGGAGCCTGCCCGGTCGAGCAGAGGTTTGAACAGATAGTTGAGGAGTGAGCGTTCGCCGGTGCGCACGAACATCTCGGCCGGCATGCCCGGCTTGATCACCAGACCGTTGAGTTTTTCCATGGCGACATCGCTGACGCTGCTGCGCAGTACGTAGTACGGCACGCCGGTTTTCTCGTCGACCATCTGGTCGGCGGAAATCAGGCTGACTTCGCCCGGCACCCGCGGTGTCTTGCTCTGGTTGAAGGCAGTGAACAGGATGTCCACCGGCAAGTGGCTACCAACCTTATCGATCAGATTCACCGGCAAGTGACCCTCGACCTCCAGACGCGTACCTTGGGGCACGATTTCCAGCAAGGTTTCGCCCGGGCGAATC
Organism: Pseudomonas sp. 05N432; assembly: GCF_056396945.1. NCBI lineage: Bacteria > Pseudomonadati > Pseudomonadota > Gammaproteobacteria > Pseudomonadales > Pseudomonadaceae > Pseudomonas > Pseudomonas sp. 05N432. The sequence goes on from NZ_JBFTMM010000013.1 coordinate 54,462, forward strand.
ACCGCGCCTTCGGTGTGCACACCGAGGTTGACGGCGATGCCGTCGGCTGGCGCGACGATTTCACTCTGTTGCAGATTAAAACCGGCCGAGGTCAGTTGCTGCTCCAGGGTCAGGCTCTTGAGCTGCGCGTCTGCCAACTGGCTGCGTACCTCTTTCTGGTATTCCTCGCTGTGCTGTTGCAGCTTCAAGCGCGTTTCAAGAATGCCCTGCTCCACTCGCCCGCTTTCGCCGCTGTTCTGCGCCAGCTGTTGTTGGACTTGCGAGAGCTGACGCTGGAACTCCATCAGCCGGTTGCGCGGGATGTAGCCGTTGTCCGCCAAGGGTTGCAGGTTGGTCAGTTGCTGGCGCAGGGATTCGGCCTGCGCGGTCAGGTCAGTGCGCGCCCGACGCATCCCGGCCAGTTGTGCGTTGGCACCTTCGATGTTGGCGCGCATCCCGGCCTGCTCACGATCAAACGCTTCGCGGCGGCTGCTGAACAGTTGCCGCTGACCTTCCAGCACCAACGCCAGACGCGGGTCGGGGTCGTTGCTCAGCTCGGCCGGGAAACTCACCTGCTTGAGATTGTCACGCTCGCTTTGCCAACGCGCCAGGCTGGCCCAGGCCATGCGGTACTGGGCTTGCAGGGATTGCACATCGGCTTCGACCTGCGTCTGGTCGAGGCGAAACAATGGCTGGCCTTGCTTCACCGCCTCGCCTTCACGCACCAGAATCCGGCTGAGCACCCCGCCACTCATCGATTGCACGGCCTTGCGCTTACCGGACACCACCACTGTGCCCTGCACCGGGATCCCCTGATCGAGAGGCGCCAGGCTGGCCCAGAGAAAAAAGCTGCCGGCGCCGACCACGGCGAGCATCCAGCCCAGGCGGGCAAAATAACCGGCGTCGCGCTCAGGGCGCTCGGGTGCGTAACCTTGTTCGATTGTCATGCCGCTGTCCTTGCTCATACACCACTGCTCTTGGTCGGGGCCTGATACTGGCGGCTCATGCTGAGCCCGGCCGGTGCTGCGGCGGTTTTTTCCCGTGGCTGTTCCTGTTGTGCGCCAGACTGCTGTGCGCCAGACAGCGCCTTGAGCACTTCCTGACTCGGCCCGAAGGCTTGCAGGCGACCTTCGTTAAGCACCAGCAACTTGTCGGCCTGGGCCAGCGCCGAGGAACGGTGGGTCACCAGAATCACGCTGGTGCCCTGGGCTTTCATCTGCGCGATGGCACTGGCCAATGCGGCCTCGCCAACGGTGTCGAGGTTCGAGTTCGGCTCATCGAGCACCACCAGGCTCGGCTTGCCATACAGGGCTCGAGCCAGGGCCACGCGCTGTTTCTGACCGCCAGACAAACCGCTGCCATCCTCGCCCAGCACGGTGTCGTAGCCCTGCGGCAGGCGCAGGATCATCTCGTGCACACCAGCCTGCTGCGCGGCCTCGACCACCTTCTGCGGGTCGGCTTGGCGAAAGCGCGCAATGTTCTCGGCGACGCTGCCGCTGAACAGTTCGATGTCCTGTGGCAGATAGCCGATGTAGGGACCGAGGTCGTCGCGGTTCCAGCGATGGATGTCCGCACCATCCAGCCGCACGGTCCCGGCAAGGGTTGGCCAGACGCCCACCAGCACTCGCGCCAGGGTCGACTTGCCGGAGCCGGACGCACCAAGCACACCCAGCACCTCGCCGGCCCCAAGGTTGAAATTCACCATGTGCAAGGTCGCCGCGCGCTTGCCCGGCGGGCCGGCGCTGACCTGTTCGAAGGTCACCTGGCCCTTGGGCGCGGGCAACTCCATGGCGTCTTCATTGGGTGGGAACTCTTGCAGCAAAGCGTCCAGCCGCCGGTAGGCCAGCTTCGCCCCGCTCCATTGCTTCCAGACAGCAATCAACTGATCGATCGGACTCAGCACCCGGCCCATCAGGATGGAACCGGCGATCATCATCCCGGCGGTCATCTCGCCCTTGATCACCAGCAAGGCGCCCAACCCCAGCACCAGTGATTGCAGGCACAGACGCAGGGTCTTGCTCAAGGAACTGATGACCGCACCGGTATCGCTGGCCTGGTTCTGCAAGCCGAGAAAACGTGAATGCACCTGGAACCAGCGTTTGCGCAACGCCCCGAGCATGCCCATCGCCTGGATGGTCTCGGCGTTGTGCAAATGACTGGTGGCCAGTTGCGTGGACCGTTGCGAATAACCGCTGGCTTCACCCAAGGGCTTTTTGGTGATCGCCTCGTTGAGGAACGCCAGACCGATCAACAGCACCGCGCCGACGGTAGCGAACACCCCAAGCCAGACGTTGAACAGATAGATCACGAACAGGTAGACCGGAAACCACGGTGCATCGAAGAACGCGAACAGCGCAGGTCCCGTGACGAACTGGCGAATGTGGGTCAGATCGCCCAACGATTGGCCGGCGTTGCCCTCACCCTTGAACAGATTGCGCTCGAACGCGGCCTGATAGACCCGCAGATTGAAATGTCGCTCCAGTTGGCTGCCGATGCGAATCACGATGAAGCTGCGCACGGTCTCCAGCAAACCGATAAACGCGAAAAAGCCCACCACCATCAGCGACAGCATGACCAGCGTGGTTTCATTCTGCGAGGAGAGTACCCGGTCATAGACCTGGAGCATGTAAATCGACGGCACTAACATCAGTACGTTAATCAATGCGGTGAAACAACCGACGCTGATCAGAATACTTTTATAGTCGCCCAGCGCCTTCAATAGCGGTGCAGTGGGAGTGGTCTTCGCCATTCTCATTGATCTTCCCTGAGCTGATAGCCCGCGCGGTAGTTCGACACGGTTCCAATAAACTGCCACCCCACTCTGGCGGGGGCATGCTTTTAATAGTGCAACTGACAGGCGAACGAACTCTATGTCATGACGATATAGAGTTCAGGTTATTTACCGGCCAGCAAAAAAACTGTGAGGGAGTCGTTATTTCCATTATTGGAAAAGACTCGACTTACCCTGATGCTCTTAGTTTGGAGCGCGTTGCAGGACAATCTGCGGATCAGAGTGTTTGGTACTTTCGTAGCGCCCCTCCTGCTGTCGGCCAAGATGAATAATTCTTGAACCTTCTTTACCGGTCAGCGATATACCGTCGGGTTCCGGGAACCAACCAACGGGTGTTTCACTCAGCCAACCGGCGAGGCATTGAATATCGCCCGCCAATGTTTGATTTTGCACAAGTTCCAGTGAACAGGTGTTCTGCGGCTGTGCCGTCAGGTAAACCTGCCATTGCCCGGCCAGTTCCGACGGGTCCGCTAATCTCAGGCTGCTTGCCATGACTACATCTCCAGAAAACATCATCAGCGTGGCGATCAGCCAGGCCATTGCCCTGTAGGTAAAGGCGTTATGGGTCATAAGGTGCTTCGTTCCAGGTTGTAGCCTATGCAGCCTCGCCTACCGCAGCGGTGCTGGCAAGGACAAAGGGCAGCGCAGATGCGCTGCCCCCATAGTCATCGACTCAGGCCACGATGTCCGTGGTAGCTGCCTGGCCAATGGTGGCGACCAGGAAATCAGCCACGCCATGCCCGGAGAAGTCGATGGCAAGGCTGCTGCCACCGGAGATCGAGCTCAATACCGCGTCGCCCGCTGCACCGGTGAACGAATTCACGAAGTGCAGGCCTGCGCCGTTGGTAATGGCACTCAGGTCGATTTTGTCCAGACCACTGGTGAAATCCAGGATCTGATCGGCCGCACCCGGCTTGGAGTCGGAGCTTGCAGCAAACACGAAGGTGTCGGAACCGCTGCCACCCCAGAGTTTGTCCGCGCCACCCGCGCCGTAGATGATGTCGTTACCGGCACCGCCCTTGAGCTCGTTGGCCACGCTGTTACCGATCAGCAAGTCGTTGCCCGAACCGCCGATGGCGTTCTCGATGGTCACACCCTTGGCAATGGAAACGTTACCTACCATGCCGCCAACATCGGAGAACGAGGCCTCATTGAGGTTGATCTTCTGGTTTTGGGTGAAGCCGGAGAAATCCAGGGTATCCTTGCCGCCCGCGTCCCACACCGAGAACACGACTTTGTCCGACGACGAGGTCGCGCTGTAGAAATCGCGGCCGGCGTTGGAGTTGAAGCCGTAGGTGGTGTCACCGGTACGGGTGCTCATGTTGGCGCCGTAGAGCTTCTGCACCGCAGCAATATCGTCCATCAACGGACCGGACGAATAAGCCTCGACACCGCCCTTGCTGAAGTTCTGGTTGGTGTTGCTTTCACTCCAGTAACTCATGAGGCTGTAGCCGCGCGTGTCCTGGCCATAGGACGCGTCGTTGTAGGTCGGGTTGCCTTCGCCGGCGTTGTAGTCGCCTGGGTGAGACAGACCAAGGGTGTGCCCGATTTCGTGAGTCAGGGTCTGACGACCGTAGTTGTTCACGCCCGGGGTTTTGTTGACGTTGTAGCCACTGCCGGTCAGGTACCACGATTGGCCGTCATAGCCAGGCTCGGTACCCGGCAGGAAGGCGAACGCTGCTGCACCTTCCTGGCCGCCACTGTAGTTGCCAAAGGTCATGTGACCATCGCCACCCTTGGCGGCTTCAGTGAAGGTGACATTGGCCACGTCGCCCCAGGATTGCATGGCGAGTACGGCCTGAGCCTTCTGCAAGGAGCTGAACTGGCTAAAGCCGGTAACGCCCAGACCGCTGAAGTTTGACGTCGGTGCGGTCAGAAACGTGTAGGTGAGTTCGATCTTGCCGCTGCCGTTGAGATCGTGCCAGGAGGCACCATCACGCAGCAGTTGCGTCGCGGCTTGATCTACCGAGTAGGAGGGTTTGCCATTGACCGTAAGATTGCCGCCACGGTCATATTGATGGCTGAAACTATCGATCTGCGACCAGGCGCTACTTGTGGCGGCCAGTGAGTCAATAGCGTTCACTTTTACTTTCGACATAAACACACTTCCTTGTTTAGCAATGGAACAGTTTTTGTCAGACAGCGACAATCTCTGGCGAGATCGTCCTATCACTCGCCCAATGAAGGCGTAAGAAAGCTGACACATTTCGAAATCAAACGTCTACTACTTTTTTGACGTCAAATTGAACTGTTCCACAAAACTCCCGAAAACAATGACCGGAGAGTCGAAATAATCTTTGTAGTTCAATCTCAAAACAGGATTGTCGGACAATCTTTTATTTAAATATTAAATAACAGTACAGTTGTATTTGATTACTACGCCGCAGTTTTATGTGGCTTTTCTCCACCCACTTACACTCAACGCGCGCAGTAAATGTTCGGATTCAAGTGCATCAACTGCCGGGTTTACGAAGCAGTCGTAAAACCATGCCCTGCGGTGCGTCAGATTCACCGAGTCGCCGTATTGGCGAGCGCTTCGCCCGAACGCGGACCGACTCGAACGCCGGCTACGCCAGCTGCTACAAAAGCTGCGGTGCGCACATACCCCTGTAGCAGCGGCCGCAGGCCGCGTTCGGCTGCGCAGCAGTCGTAAAACCGGACGCTGCGGTGCATCAGACTCACCAAGCCGCCCGCATTGGCGAGCGCTTCGCCCGAACGCGGACCGACTCGAACGCCGGCTTCGCCAACTGCTACAAAAGCCACGTTGCACACACAACCCTGTAGCAGCGGCCGCAGGCCGCGTTCGGCTGCGAAGCAGTCGTAAAACCAGACGCTTCGGTGCATCAGATTCACCAAGCCGCCCGCATTGGCGAGCGCTTCGCACTCGAACGCCGGCTGCGCCAGCTGCTACAAAAGCTGCGGTGCGCACATACCCCTGTAGCAGCGGCCGCAGGCCGCGTTCGGCTGCGAAGCAGTCGTAAAACCAGACGCTTCGGTGCATCAGACTCACCGAGTCGTCCGCATTGGCGAGCGCTTCGCACTCGAACGCCGGCTACGCCAGTTGCTACAAAAGCTGCGGTGTTCACAACTCTGTAGCAGCGGCCGCAGGCCGCGTTCGGCTACGCAGCAGTCGTAAAACCAGACGCTGCTGTGCGTCAGATTCACCAAGTCGCCCGCATTGGCGAGCGCTTCGCACTCGAACGCCGGCTGCGCCAGCTGCTACAAAAGCCACGTTGCACACACAACCCTGTAGCAGCGGCCGCAGGCCGCGTTCGGCTGCGAAGCAGTCGTAAAACCAGACGCTGCGGTGCGCCAGATTCACCGAGTCGCCCGTATTGGCGAGCGCTTCGCACTCGAACGCCGGCTGCGCCAGCTGCTACAAAAGCCCGGCGCGCACACCCCTGTAGCAGCGGCCGCAGGCCGCGTTCGGCTGCGCAGCAGTCGTAAAACCAGACGCTTCGGTGCATCAGACTCACCGAGTCGCCCGCATTGGCGAGCGCTTCGCACTCGAACGCCGGCTGCGCCAGCTGCTACAAAAGCCACGCTGCACACACAACCCTGTAGCAGCGGCCGCAGGCCGCGTTCGGCTGCGCAGCAGTCGTAAACCAGGCGCCTCGGCATTAGAGCCAGCACGCATCCCATAACGGATAATCATGAACCCGTTGAACCAACCCGGCACGAATCGGGTTTTGAATAACGTATCGTGCAAGGGTTTTCACGTCTTCATCCGCGCGAACAGCGCGATCGTGATACCCCTTCTGCCAGAAACGCCCTTGACGCCCCAATGCCTGATTCACAGCCAAACTACTGCGCGACTTGATACGACACATCACTTGCGCCAACGTCTTTTCTCGCAGTTCAAGCACACAATGAAAATGATCTGGCATCACGACCCAGGTCAAGAAGTCTGCCCAGCCATCTTCCTGAACAAGCTTAAGTTGCTCCACGACCAACCGCCCCAAGCGCCAATCCGCAAAAACCGCACGGCGCTGATAGACGACTGTAGTCAGCAAATAAATCCGCCCAACCTCTGACACCCGCCCCTCGCGCAATCGCCCAGCCTTCGTTGAAACAGGCATTCCTTGCCCCTTCATCCATTCATAGGAGGCTCAGAACTTACAACGTTGACGACATTCAGGCTGGCGCAAAGCTCAACCGGATGTAACCCCTCAACTCCCGGTCCGGATCTTGTTCCACAACCGTGTACGAACCCGGTCGATGCTCAGCGGCATGGCCTCAAGGGCAAACAGCTTGCCCATCATTTCCGGGCTCGGATACACCTTGGTGTCGCTCTTGATGGCGGGATCGATCAGGCTGTCGGCCTGTTCGTTGCCGTTGGCGTAGTGCACATAGTTGCTGATGCCGGCCATGACGTCCGGGCGCAGCAGGTAGTTCATGAAGGCGTAACCGGTCTTTTCATCCGGGGCGTCGGCCGGCATGGCGACCATGTCGAACCAGATGGCCGCGCCTTCCTTGGGAATCGAGTAACCGATGTCCACACCATTTTTGGCTTCCTTGGCGCGGCTTTCGGCTTGCAGGATGTCGCCGGAGAAGCCCACCGCCACGCAGATATCACCGTTGGCCAGGTCGCTGGTGTATTTGGATGAATGGAAATAGCTGACGTAAGGCCGAACCTTCATCAGCAGATCTTCGGCCTTCTTATAGTCGGCCGGGTTCTTGCTGTGGTGCGGCAGGCCCAGGTAGTTCAATGCGGCTGGCAGCAATTCCGGACCGTTATCGAGGATCGCCACACCGCACTTCTGCAGCTTTTGCATGTTCTCGGGTTTGAAGATCAGGTCCCAGGAATCCACCGGTGCGTTGACACCAAGCACCGCTTTGACCTTGGCAATGTTGTAGCCAATACCCGTGCTGCCCCACAGGTACGGAAAACCATGTTCGTTACCCGGATCGTTGTTTTGCAGGGCCTTGAGCAATACCGGATTGAGGTTTTTCCAGTTTGGCAACTGGCTCTTGTCGAGCTTCTTCAGAGCCCTGCCCTCGATCTGCCGCGCCATGAAGTGGTTGGACGGAAACACCACGTCATAGCCCGATTTGCCCGTCATCAACTTGCCGTCGAGGGTTTCATTGCTGTCGTAGACGTCATAGCTGAAACCGATGCCGCTTTGCGCCTGGAAGTTTTTCATCGTGTCCGGGGCGATGTAGTCCGACCAGTTGTAGATCTTGACGGTTTCGGCAGCCTGACTGAGTGACGCAACGAGCATCAGCGGAGCCAGCATGAGAGAAGCAAAAGGCGTACGGATCATGATTCGATTCCTGTATGGCGTTTTTATTGGCAGGTTTTCGGGTGATCAGAGGATCAAGAAATCAAGACGCGGGTGCGGCGTTTACTGCATGAAACCTTCCATGAAACCCGCGACCCGAGAGGCCAGTTTGCGGCGCCACGGCGCGCTGGTCGGGTCGGCCAGGGTCTGGTCTTCATGGATGAAACTACGAATGATCGCGTTGTAGCCCAGCCAGCGCAGCGGCTCCGGTTCCCAGGCTTTGAGCGCGTCGAGGCCGCCCTGCGTGATGACCCACGGCTGGCGGACTCGCTCGGTGTCGCGTCCAAGGATCAGGTCTGCCAGGGTCCTGCCACCGAGATGGCTTGCGCCGACTCCCTCGCCGCCATAACCGCCAGACAAGGCGATACCGTTGCGCTGATCACAGAGCATGTGCGGCTTGAAGCGTCGGGACATGCCGAGGTTGCCGCCCCAGGAATGGGTGATGTTGACGTTCTTCAACTGCGGGAAAAGCTCGCCAAACAGGTAGCGGCGCAACTCGACTTCATTGCGGGTCAGGTCAAAGTCGTGGCGTAGCTTGCCGGCAAACTGATAGCCGCCACGGGCACCGAACACCAGCCGGTTGTCGGCGGTGCGCTGACCGTAAGTCACCTGGCGGCTGCTTTCGCTGAACGCCTGACCACGGTCCAGGCCAATCTCGTCCCAGGTCGCGACAGATAAAGGTTCGGTCGCCACCAGCAAGCTCTGCACCGGTAACTGATAACGCCCCAATGGCGCCAATGTCGCGGCGTAGCCCTCCACGGCTGGCACGATCCAGCGACTGCGCACAGTAGCTTTAGCGGTGCACAAACGGCCGGGCTGCCACTGACTGGCCGGGCTGTTTTCGTAGATGTTGACGCCCATGCGCTCCACCGTCCGCGCCAGGCCACGCACCAGCTTCGCCGGCTGGATCGTTGCGCAATGTGGCGCATACACTCCGCCGTAGGGCTTGGCGACACGGATCTGCTGAGCGAGTTGCTCGGGGTTGAGCCAGCGGTAATCGGCTTCGTTCAGGCCCTGACGGTAGAGCGAATCCAGATAGCGACGCAGGTTGCTTTCCTGTTCGGGATAACGGGCCGCGCAGTAAAGCACCCCGCCCTTGCGAAAATCGCAGTCGATGCCTTCACGTTCGAGGACACCTTGCACTTCATCGGGAATACGGTGCAGCAAATCAAAAGACGCGCGGCGCTGTTCAGCCGGCAAGCCGACGAGTAAACGGTCCTCGCCCAGCAAATTGCCCATCAGCCAACCGCCATTGCGGCCCGATGCGCCGAAACCGGCGGTCCTGGCTTCAATGATGGCAATCTTCAGGTCTGGCGCCTGACGCTTGAGGTAGTAAGCGGTCCAGAGACCGGTGTAACCGGCGCCGATGATTGCGACATCGACATCCAGGTCCCGCTCAAGTGACGGCCGCGCCAGTAGCGGTTCTTCAAGCTGGTCCATCCACAAACTGATAGTGCGCCACGCCGGCATGCAAGACTCCGCCACTCAAACTTCGATGGCGTCGATCCTAGTGCCTCGGTTCAGTGGCTGTCTTGCGCGCGTGCACGCAAGGAAATTTGCTTGGCATAGGCTTTGGGCGACAGGCCGGTGTGCTGGCGAAAGCAGCTGTAGAACGCCGAGAGCGAATTGAAGCCGGCGGCGAACGCCAGTTCGTCGATGCGCAGCGGCGGCGTTGCTGTGTCCAGCGCTGCCAGCAAATGCCGCAGGCGTGCCTGGTTCACGTAACGGTAAAAGCTCTGGCCGAGCACCTGGTTGAGCAGATAGGAAATCTGATTGCGGCTGTAACCACACTCCTTCGCCACCCGTTGCAGATCGAGTTCCGGGTCGAGATAGGGTTGCTGACGCTCGAAGTACTGTTGCAGGTCCTCAGCCATGAAACTCAGTTGCCGCGGCGAAAGCCCCAGTCGACTGACCGCCGGGCGCGAGCTGGCGGCCGACTTGCCGGACGCCTGTTCGTGGACCAGGGAGGCGTATTCATTGACGCGCCAGATCAGCCCGTCGCGCACGGTGATCGCCTCGCTGGATCGAAACGACACCAGCCCTTCACCGCCGCGTAATGTCACGCGGTACTGAATGAACGCAGTGTTGCCGTCCAGGCGAATCCGGTCCGAATGCTCCAGCGCTTCATCCGCGTCACGCGGCATGCTGCTGCGTACGTACTCGCGCAGTTCACTCAAGCCAAGCGTGCGGTTCTGGAAAAAGTCATTGTACTGAATGTCCGGGTGATACAGCGCCATGACGCCGTCCAGGTCCCGGTGCTTCCAGCACAAGTGATAACGCAGCACGGTTTCGCCGGTGGCCTGGGTTTGCAGCGGGCCATCATCCTGAGCAGGCATAGGGCACTCAACGACAGAAAAACCGAGCTTGCCGAACTTCGGCCAAGGCTTCAATGCTCAATTCAACCACCAGATACAGCGGCGCTCCGCCCGATGCCCTACAAAACATGATCCAGATCAATGACAGCACTTCAATCGCCAAACGGCCTTAAAGATTTCACGGTTCTTTCACCAACGAGTGCTATTTTTAAAATTCAAACGGTTGGGCCAGTGAGGGCTCATCCCTCCTAAACACGGGCTAACGGACGCGCTCGATGAACAAGGCGGGCAACACATGAATAGAGTGTCGTTGAGCAAGGTTACGTTTCCAAACGCCTGCCAGCTGATGCGCTGGTATTTTCATCCCATGGGATTCGAGGCGAGCATGGATGCCCCGGACAGCATGATTGCCCGGTTGTTTGATCGTGCCAGTGGCGAGACCATGATCGCCATTGCCGGAATTCCCTGCGCTACCGTGATGAACGCCGCCGATGTCGAGCGAATAATCGAAGCCGTAGAGGATGAGCTTGAAGCCTTTGCTCCTCCGCTTGCCCTGAAAAGTGCTTCTTGAGCCGCACCCCTTGATATCAAAGCCCACGCAGCGTGGGCTTTTTTCGTTCGAAGGCATTCCGGATGCCCGCGCCCTCCTGTTCAGGCTGACTGCTTGCCAACGCGCTGATCGGCGAAGAAAGGCTTGCCCTGCGCGATCCTGTCGGATGCCTTGGGCATATTGACCGCTTGATTGTCCTGGCCATCGACATACCAATAGCAATGCTTCACCGCCCGGGTGATGCCGACGTAAGCCAACCGCAGAATTTCGTCTTTCTGTGCACTGTCATAAGGCTCCGCGTCGCCGTCCTTGCCCAACCCAGCCATGCGATAAACCTGATTCTTGTACGGTGAACTGGTCAGGTGCTGGCAATCACCGAGCAGGAATACCGCATCGGCCTGAAGCCCCTTGGCACTGTGATAGGTCAACTGCTTGAGCCGTCGCGCCTCGAATGGCAAGCTAGAATCAGCATTAACTACAGGTGAAATATGCTCTTCAATCAATGACTTATCGCTACTTTTTCGATAAAGCATCAAGATTGAATCGCCGTTTCGATAGTGTTCCATCAGACGCTTGGCCATGGCCGAATCATCCCGATCATGGACGTTGACCGGCAGCAGTTCCCCCGGCTCGCCACTGGCCTTGGCTTTTTTGCCGGGAATCGCCGGTGCGGCGCGCACGATATGCTCGGCAGCGTCGATGATGTGCTGATGGCTGCGGTAGTTTTCGCTGAGCATTACCCGCGTGGTAGCGGGTGACGGAAATTCCTTGTTGAACTCCATGAAGTACTTCGGCGAACTGCCGCGCCAGCCATAGATCGACTGCCAGTCATCGCCGACACACAGCAGCGAGGAGCGTTGCGCCCCACGCCCGACGTGCATGGCCGGACCACGGCTGCGGATTTCCATCAGGGTTGCACGAATCCAGGAGACGATTTGCGGGGAAACGTCCTGAAATTCGTCGATCATCAAGTGCGACATCGGTCGCAGCAACTCATCGCTCAGCAGCTTGAGGTTTTCTGGCGAATGTTCACTGAACAAGGCGAACATCCGGTTGTAGGTCATCACCGGCGGCGACTGATCCAGTAGGTGATCCTCCAGGGCTCGCCAGTACAGGCTGAGTGCTTCAAAGAACAAACGGTCCGGATCGTCCTTGGCGAAACTCATCTGGCCCACGGCAGCCGGAACATCCAGCCCAAGGTTTTCAATAAAACTGGCCGCTGCGACAAAACAGTCGAGCAGCGGCGCGGAACCCAGTTCGCCCTTGACCTTGTAATCGAACCCGGGCCCGGCGCTGGCATCCCCGGCCAGCGTGGCCAAAACACGTTTTGAAGACTCGTAGCTATCTAGCCAAATCAAAGGCTTACGACAGAAAGCTTGAAACAAGGTGCGCTTGACTGCCCATTCGGCGCGAACCGTCAGTTTGGCGTTGGGACGGCTGACTTGCGGGTTTTCACGAGGGTCGAAGCCTAGAACCACCCAGGCGTCGAGCGTCGGGATGTAACCGTGACAATGGAAGGTCGAACCGTTGATCTCGAATGTCTGGCGGCTCGGCTCAATGCCCTTGATCGGCCAGGCGCCTGCGCGGATCCACAGATCTTCGACGACATCGCAGAGTTCTTCATCGCGCTTGGCCGCCAGTTCGGTCACCGCCATACGCTTTTGCACATCCGGGTGATCGCGTTCCAGCTCCTTGAGCTGCAAGGCGTGACGGGACAGCGGCGTGATCAGTTCGCGAAAGCGTTCACTTTGAGTAAACAGCCGGTGAAAACAGGCATTGAGTTGTTGGCGCTGGGTGTCGTTGATCCGCAGATCGAACGGGTTGCTGTCGACCTCTGCGTCATCGAACAGCGAACGGCCGCTGAGGTTTTCGAAGGCCTGCAGCCGCTCGAATCCCGGCAGGCTGCGGACCATCGGCAAAATGCGTGAGTGGAAAGTTCGCACCAGATCGCGGGCGTCTTTCTGAGAGAGCGCTCGGCCCCACACGGCAAACAGCCCGATCAGCTTGTTGATGAAGTCCTTGCGCGATTCGCGGGTGAAGGTCACCACGGTCAACGAGTCGAGTTCAAACCCCAGGTAATGGGTCAGCAGTAAAATGCGCAGCGCCAGGGTTGTCGACTTGCCGGCGCCCGCCCCGGCGATCACCGAGGTCGAAGGGGTGTCGCTGAAGATCATCTTCCACTGTGCGGCGCTCGGCTGTGCCGACTCCGGCAACAAGCGAGCGACATCGGCCTTCATGCGCTTCTTGATCTCGGCACTCAGCGGCAGCCGCCAGTCGTCGAACAGGTTTTCATCAATGCGCGGCGCCGGATGCTCGGTGGATCGGCTGTCGCGGATCAGCAGCACCTGACGGCCTTCCTCTATTCCGTCCAGCTTGCCTTCCTTGTAGCCGTAGTCGACGCCGGCGCTATGACCGCTGCGAAAGCCGTCGGCCTGGCCATGCAGCCAGGACGCCCGGTGCTGCGCGCGCAGGCGGTTGAGGCCGTGGCCAAAAAAACGCGCAGCCAGGCGTTTGAGCAACGGCATCTCGGCCAGGGGCAAAAGCTCGGAAGGAAGATCGGGATTGTGACGCGGCACGCTGACTCCAGGGTGTGAGGCTGTTGCAGGCTATGGTGTCTTCATTTGCCGGCGAGTTCTAGTCAAATGCTTATCCATCATTGGTTTAAGCGATGAAGTGAATGCTGGGACGTAGAGTTTAGCCTTCGATTTATATCTAATAAACTGATCAGATTAAGGCAGTTTTTACGCTTTTTATCGATCGTTGACTGATAGATGATGTTTGCCATCAACCACCGGTTCTCGTTTTGCGGCTCAAGTGTTCCGCCCCATGACGAACCTTTTCAGGAGACGATCATGCTTGAACTCAGACCCTTCAAATCCCTGGGCGGCGCCCATCATGGCTGGTTGGATGCCCATCACCATTTTTCGTTCGCCGAGTACTACGACCCCAAGCGCATGAACTGGGGCAACCTGCGGGTGTGGAACGACGATGTGATTGAGCCGGGTACCGGATTCCCGAAACACCCGCATCGGGACATGGAAATCATCACCTACGTTCGCGAAGGTGCGATCAGCCATGAAGACAACCTGGGTAACAAGGGCCGCACCGAGGCCGGTGATGTACAGGTCATGAGCGCCGGCACCGGGATTGCTCACAGCGAGTACAACCTGGAGTCGACGGCGACGAAGATTTTCCAGATCTGGATCATCCCGAATGAAACCGGGCTGGCACCGTCCTGGGGCGCCAAACCGTTTCCAAAAGGTCATCGCGAAGGTTTCGTGACCTTGGCCAGTGGCAAGGCCGGCGACGACCAAAGCCTGCGGATCCGCGCCGATGCACGGTTGGTGGCGGCAAACCTGAAGGCTGGCGAAACCGCCGAGTATCAACTGGACAACGGTCGCCGGGCGTACCTGGTGCCTGCCACCGGAGTCATTGAAGTCAATGGCTTGCGTGCACAAGCTCGAGACGGTGTAGCGGTTGCGCAGGAACAGGTGCTGCGGGTGACCGCCATCGAGGACAGTGAAATCGTGTTGGTGGACCTGGCTTGATACGCTGAAGGCCAGATGCAAAAAGGGGTGACCGTTTAGGTCACCCCTTTTTGTTTGCAATCGATATTGGCTGCACTGCCGTCATCGCTGGCATAAGTTTCTACACATCTTGCTGCTCCAGCTCTCGTAGCAGCTGCCGAGCCTGCGAGGCGGCGTTCGAGGACGAAGTCCTCGCAAATCCTGCGTACGCGATTCGCCTGAAGGATCGTGTTGGCTGATTTTACGACTGCTTCGCAGCCGAACGCAGCCTCGCACGCTCGACAGCTGCTACGGAGGTAGTCCTTCAGCGTATTTCTAAGTTGTGTAGATTCCTATGCAGTGATGGGGTCCTCGATTATTTGGTGCTGATGGCGCTGTCCACCAGTGTCTGGGCTTCGCTGACCAATTGCTTGAGGTGATCGTCGCTAATGAAGCTTTCAGCGTAGATCTTGTAGATGTCCTCGGTGCCCGAAGGACGGGCCGCGAACCAGCCATTTTCGGTCATGACTTTCAGCCCGCCGATCGCCTGGTCGTTACCCGGCGCCTTGCTGAGAATGCTCTGGATCGCTTCGCCAGCCAGTTGTGTCGATTTGACCTGGTCTGGTGACAGCTTGCCGAGCAAGGCTTTTTGCTCAGGGTTGGCCTTGGCATCGACACGTACCGAGAACGGCTCACCCAGTTCATCGGTCAGTGCGCGATAAGCCTGGCTTGGATCGCGTCCTGTGCGAGCAGTCATTTCAGCCGCCAGCAAGGCTGGAATCAGGCCGTCCTTGTCAGTGCTCCAGACGCCGCCATCCTTACGCAAGAACGAGGCACCGGCACTTTCTTCACCACCAAAACCCAGCGAGCCGTCGAACAGGCCATCGGCAAACCATTTGAAACCGACCGGCACTTCGTACAGGCGACGATTCAGGCGCTTGGCAACGCGGTCGATCAAGCCACTGCTGACCACGGTTTTACCCACCGCCGCATCGGCGCGCCATTGCGGGCGGTTCTGGAACAGATAGTCGATGGATACGGCCAGGTAGTTGTTCGGCGCCAGCAAGCCGCCGGACGGGGTGACGATGCCATGACGATCGTGGTCCGGATCGCAGGCGAACGCCACGTCGAAACGCTCTTTCAGACCGATCAGGCCTTGCATGGCATAGCTCGACGATGGGTCCATGCGAATCTGACCGTCCCAATCGACGGACATGAAACGGAACGTTGGATCGACCTGGGTATTCACCACCTCAAGGTTCAGGCGGTAATGCTCGGCAATCGCCGACCAGTAGCGCACCCCTGCTCCGCCCAGCGGGTCCACGCCCAGGCGCAGGTTGGCGCCACGGATGGCGTCGAAGTCGATCACGTTGACCAGATCGGCGACGTAGGTATTGAGGTAATCGTGACGATGGGTGGTGTCGGCCTTGAGTGCCTGCTCGTAGCTGATGCGTTTGACACCCGCAAGCTTGTTGGCCAGCAACTCGTTGGCCTTGGCCTCGATCCACTTGGTGATGTGGGTATCGGCCGGACCACCGTTGGTGGGGTTGTACTTGTAACCGCCGCTTTGCGGCGGGTTATGGGACGGCGTGATGACGATGCCGTCTGCCAGCCCCGACGTACGGCCGCGGTTGTAGCAAAGAATGGCGTGGGAAATAGCTGGCGTCGGCGTGTACTCGTCGCCTTCGGCAATCATCACAGTCACGCCATTGGCGGCGAGGACTTCCAGCGCACTGGCGCCGGCTGGCGTCGATAGCGCGTGGGTGTCGATGCCGACAAACAAAGGGCCGTCGATGCCCTGGGCTTCGCGATACAGACAGATGGCCTGGCTGATGGCCAGAACGTGCCATTCGTTGAAACTCAGCTCGAACGAGCTGCCACGATGGCCTGAAGTACCAAACGCAACGCGCTGGGTCGAAACAGAGGCATCGGGCTGGCCGGTGTAATAGGCCGTTACCAGTCGCGGGATGTCGACCAACAACTCTACGGGTGCCGGTTTGCCCGCAAAAGGACTGAGTGTCATGCAAAACCTCTGAAAAAGAGTGGTTCAGGAATGGGGAGGCAGTTTACTGGCAGTTGGACCAGAGAGCGACGATATCTATCCAGACAAAATCTATCCAGACGTCAGCTGGGTATATTGACGCCCGGTCAATCGATGAGTTCAAGCCTCAACGCATCCGCCAGCATCGTCAATGCAGCCTCCAGGTCGTGCTGCCCGCTGAATGTGTGGCTGAGCCTGACGTTCTGCGAATGCAGCCCATGCAAGCTGAACAATTCACCGGGGGCAATCACCACCTGTTGCTTGAGCATGCGCTGGAAGACCCGACGCACATCGACCGGCCGTAACGAGCGCGCCCAGATGGTCGCCCCGCCCGCCGGCTCGACAAACTCCAGCGAATCGCTCAGACGGTCCTGCAGCATCTGGATCATTCGGCTCTTGCGCTCTTTCAACAGCCGGCGCAGCACCAGCAAGTGCTGGTCGATACGGCCGCTGCTGTACAAGCGTGCGATGGCTTTCTGACGAATCGGCGACAGGCGAAACGAGCGCAGCAAAAAATGCCGCTGCAGCTCCACGCTCAAATGCCGTGAAAGCAGATACCCGTAAGGTGCCTCAGGCCCCATGAGCTTTTCGAAGGTGGAAAACACGATCAGGCGATCAGGATCGAGCACATCGCGAAAACGACTTTCATTCGGCTCATGAGCGAGTTCGCCGTACACGTCGTTTTCCAGTACCCAACTGCCGTGTTGTTCCAACAGTTCGGCGGTGGATTGCCGGTTGTCCGACGGCATCAGGCTGCCGCGCGGCATGCTCACGCCCGACGACAGCACCACCAGGCGAACCGCCTCGGTCCGGAGCAAATGCTCGAGCAACTCAAGGTCAAGGCAGCCGTTGCTGTCTATCGGCAACTCGATCACCTGCACGCCAGCGGTCTGGAACAAGCGCAAAATGGCCCAGTCGCAGGGCGATTCGACCAGCACGGTCGCATCCTTGAGTTCGAGCACGGCGATCAGTATTTCCAGCACACCCCGCCAGTCGGCACCGATGTAAACATCATCGGCGTGCCAGCAGCGTGCCGGTGAAGTGGTGTAGCGTGCCGCCAACGCGGTGCGTAACTCCAGCTCGCCACACGGCTGCGAGTGAAGCTGCGGTTGACGCGGATACTGGCGCACCAGTTCTCGCTCCAGCAGCAACAATGGACTGTCCAGCGACTGCAGAAGCGCGGGCTCGTCGATACTCAAGACCAGCATTCCCGGGCGCCTTGCGCTGACATAGACCGTTTCAAGCAGATCGTTACCGCTGCTGAACGACATGTTCAAGGACACCGGCAACGCGTAGTAACCGGACTTTGCCACCGAATACACCCGCCCTTCTTTCTCCAGCAGCGAATAGGCGTACTGAATAGTTGAAATCGACACGTTCAACCGGTCTGCCAGCTGCCTTAGAGAAGGCAGCTTGATCGGTGCTTCAGTCGCCATTTCATTGATCAGGCTGGTCAGGTATCGGTACACGGCCTGGTAAGCAAAATCTGTTTCCCTTTGCCCCTTCATGAACACTGGCCAATCGCTGTGCAGGTGTTTTTTGAATCGGTCAAACCGGACTCCTTCAACGTCTCGCTGACCATTCACTCAGCGCGTCATCCACCTCACACTCTCCGGTGCCTGCGGCACTCAAGCCCGAATCCCCCGCTTCGAGCCCGATCCCGGACACCGAACGCATGCCGTAGAGCCTGCAGATCAGGCTGACCGACAGGCCGCTGACGTCGATCATCCATTGCATGACTTGCTCAGGAGCGGCATTGCCCTGCATTGCTTTGTGCAGTTCGGGTATCGCCACTAACATGCCGGGATGGCAGCGGCGCAAAAAATGCTCGAGCCCGGCACCGGCATCGACAAAGGGGGCGAACAGCAGGCACAGCTGCTGTGTTTCATTGAGCCCCAGTGTTTGCTGAGCCTCGGCCGACGCCAGGGTCCGAAGCTCGGCCATTGCCTGCGGATTGCCGTAGACCTCCAACACCTGCTCGCAAAGCCGCTCGGGCAGACGTCGTTTACGCATCTTCAACAACGCCCGTTGTATGTACTCGCTGAATCCGCTTTCGTAGGCCAGGTCATTCACGAAGCAGGCTTGCAAGCCCCGCAAATGGGCCGAGAGCAAAGGACTGGCGAATTCGTTTTCGCGCAGGTGAACGTCAATTTCATCCGGTTGCAGCCCGAGAAAGTCGGTCAGCAATGGCCAGCGCTCCTCCATGTTGCCGGTCACCAGGTCCTGGATATCGATGTAGTCTGCGCCGCGTCGCGCCTCAAAACTCTCGCGTGGCCGCCACTCGACCGTTTCATGGCCCGCATAAAGCTTGCGATAACAATCGCCGCCCAATTGATCGAGCGTTAAAAACAATCCTTCATAACCGAAGGCCGGATGAGTGATTGCCGGCAGGCCGGCCTTTTGCGCCTCGTGCATCAGGCCGGCCAAAAACTGCTTTTGCTGACGTACGGTTTCACCGCTGATCAACGCATCGACACCGCCCTCCCATCGGGCCATCTGCGAGTAGAACTCGCCTGTCGCCAGATAGCCGTCGCTACACGCTTCAAACACCCCGTCAGCCCCTCGCAAATGGCCGAGCATCAGCATGTTGGTGCGATTCAAATCGCGACCAGCCTCGGACATCGGCATCAGATGGCTGAAGGGCAACACCTCGCGGTTATCGACCATCACCACCTCGACCCGAGGATCGTCGTAGACAAACAGGGCGCCGTAGCTGCTATGAATATTCTCCATGATCGTCGGCGTCGTCCCGCCCAGCCGTAGCGTGGCGACACGCAACTGGAAGGTCGCTGGCGCCCTGCCCGCGATACTCAATTGCGCGGCACGCAGGAATGCCAATGTGTAGCAACTGTCGCGCGTTCCCGAGTGCATCATCAGCACCTTGTAAGTACCGATTCTCTCCATTCCCCCCGCCGCCACCAACAGACGCTGGATCAACAGCTGCAATGCAGTACGTTCCGCACGAGAAAAGAAACTCAGCAACCGCTGCAAAACTTGCTGATAGACATAGTTCATCGCTTGATCATGAGTTGTGCTCATTGTCATTTACCTGATATTCAAAAAGTCGGCATCGCACAAGCAATCATTTGCTTGCACGACCTGCGATCGATGCTGGCTGATAACGGCTTATCGTGAGTATCTGCTTTCAAATGCTAACACTTTGGTTGTGGTAACTATTTGAAACGATTGTTATAGAAATAACGTTCACGACCGAGCCAATCGCCCACAACCCCCGAGCCCACGAGCTCCGACGGACCGGATGGGCGGCCTAGGACTTTTCCGACAACGTCCCACAGACAATGAGCACGAGAAATAAGGAAACCAGAACAAGGCAATACTTCCATAACTAACAAGCGAACCGCTTACTTGCCGCGTTTCAACGCGAAGCGCAGGTGAGCAATGGTCCGTATACATAGCACCAAAAGCAGAACCCATTAAAAAAAGATGCCCAGCCATGACTCATTCCTTGAGATGAATTTAATCATTCAATTATCAGGGCTTATATGATGATTAGAAGATACAGATCAGAAGCAAAAACCAGTTCAGTTGCTGAACCGGCAGATGACGAAGGGGGATGAAAGGTGTGCCCGTACAACAAAAACGCAAGAGTCCGTAAACACGGACTCTTGCGCAAGCGTCATGCAGGTTCTACTTGAAGCGCCACTCGCTCGCGACACGGACACTCATCCATGTAACGGTGCGCCTGGACAAACTCGCTAAACGGGAAGACCCGGGTCTTGAGTGGTAGCAGTACCCGGTCAGCCGTCAACTGGTTGATATCGCGCAGCGCCCGTTGCAGTGCGACCTGGTCCTGAATGATCCCGAGTTCCGGTTTGCCGGTGAAGTTGCCGATGCAGTGCACGAAGAACTGAATGTTTTTCTGGAACGCTGCACAGGCCGGGAACGGCGTCTGGTTACCGCCTTGCAGGCCATACAGCACCAGGCTGCCACGAGGCGCCAGCACGTCACCGAGCATCGACATCTGCGGACCGCCGAGGCCATCGAATACCACGTCGACACCGCGGTTGTCGGTGAGCTTGTTGATCTGCATGAGCAGATCCTGCTCTTCAGTCACGATCACCGTCTCGGCACCCAGGGATAACAGGTACTCGCGCTCGCTGGCCGTTTTGGTCGCGGCAATGACCCGCACACCCAAGGCCTTGCCCAGTTGCACGAAGGACGGGCCGGCACAATGGCTCGCATCGGTGACCAGGGCAAACTGGCCAGGCTTGACCCGTGCCAGATCGGCGTAAGCAAAGTAGGCAACCAACAGCGGCGTGTAATGCACAGCGGCTTCGACCGGACTGAGCACATCCGGATAACGCGTCAACGCCGAACGCGGCAGTACGATCTGCTCGCCGTAGACGGGATAGTCATTGGGACTTTCTGCCGGGAAGCTGGCGACCTTGTCACCCACCGCCAGATCATCCACACCTTCGCCGACGGCAGTGACCACGCCGGCCATTTCATGACCAAGGCCCGATGGCAACCGGGCATGGGAAGATGCCAGGTTCTGGCGCCAGAGGATGTCATACCAACTGATGCCGATCGCTTCGACACGCACCTGCACTTCGCCCGGCGCTGGCAGAGCTGCCGCATGCTCTTCGCATTTGAGCACCTCGGCAGGACCAAACTTGTGAAAACGGATCGTGCGGGACATCGCAAACCTCGTCAAATTAACCTCTAATGCCCTGAACTCTATCCGGGCTTTCTGACCAAGACCATCAGTGGCTATTAATAGTCGACATGCCTGTCATTGATTCCGCAGCCCCGGCAATACGTCAATCAACGTAGAAAACCGAACCAGCATTGTGGGAAAAATGAATTACTCGGTGCAGAGTAACAGCCTTTCCCCGTAAGATTCATGCCGGCCATTGTTCTCATATGGCCGCTCTCGTCAAGTTTACTGACTCTGCCAGGACTCCAGATGAATCGTAATGACCTGCGTCGTGTCGACCTGAACCTGTTGATCGTGTTCGAAACCCTCATGCATGAACGCAGCGTGACCCGCGCAGCGGAAAAGCTGTTTCTCGGCCAACCGGCCATCAGTGCGGCGTTATCACGCCTGCGCAGTCTGTTCGACGACCCGCTGTTCGTGCGTACCGGCCGCAGCATGGAGCCTTCGGCCCGGGCAGTGGAGATCTTCGCCCTGCTCTCTCCCGCGCTGGATTCGATTTCGACCGCTGTCAGTCGCGCCGCTGAATTCGACCCGGCCACCAGCACCGCGGTGTTTCGCATCGGCCTCTCGGATGATGTCGAGTTCGCCCTGCTGCCGATGCTGTTGAAGCGCCTGCGTGCGGAGGCGCCCGGTATCGTGCTGGTGGTGCGACGCGTCAACTATCTATTGATGCCGAGCTTGTTGGCATCAGGCGAAATCTCGATTGGCGTCAGCTACACCACCGATCTGCCGGCCAACGCCAAACGCAAAGTCCTGCGACGCAGCATGCCGAAACTGCTGCGCGCCGACTCGGTACCTGGCGCCTTGAGCCTGGACGACTTCTGCGCTCGCCCCCATGCCCTGGTGTCCTTTGCCGGCGACCTCAGCGGTTTCATCGATGAAGAACTGGAAAAACTCGGGCGCAAGCGTCATGTGGTGCTCGCGGTTCCGCAGTTCAATGGTTTGGGGACGCTGTTGGCCGGCACCGATATTCTCGCCACCGTGCCGGACTACACCGCCGATGCACTGACTGCCGCCGGTGGCGTACGCGCCGAAGACCCGCCGCTGCCGACGCGAACCTTCGAGCTGCACATGGCCTGGCGCGGCTCGCAGGATAACGATCCGGGTGAGCGCTGGTTAAGATCGCGGATTCAGATGTTTTTCGGGGATCCTGATAGTTTGTAACAACCCCCCGCCAGGCTCAAAATTCAGGCTCCCAGCGGCGGAACAGGACGCTGGCGTTAACACCACCAAACCCGAACCCATTTGAGAGCGCGTGCCTTATCAACGTCTTCCGGGACTTCAGGCCGACCAGATCGAGCCCGACGGCCGCCTCATCGGGATGAACCAGATTCAACGTGGGGGGCACGACCTGGTCACGAAGCGCCAGTACGGTGAAGATGGCTTCAATACCACCGGCCGCTCCCAGAAGATGCCCGGTGGCGGACTTGGTCGAAGTGATCGCCACGCCGGAGTCACTCCCGAACAACGAGCGAATTGCCGCCAGTTCCCCTTTATCGCCAACCGGAGTGGAGGTCGCGTGCGCGTTGATATGCTGCACGTCCGCAGGACTGACAGCGGCCTGGCGCAGTGCTTGCTCCATGGCGCGCCGTGCGCCGCTGCCATCTTCCGGACCTGCCGTCAGGTGATAGGCATCGGCGCTGGTGCCATAGCCGACCAGTTCCGCCAAGGGTTTGGCTCCACGTGAGAGGGCATGCTCCAGCGATTCGATTACAAGCAACCCGGCCCCCTCAGACATTACGAAGCCGTCACGATCGCGATCAAAGGGACGTGATGCCTCCTGCGGACGCTGGGCAAAACCAGTGGATAGTGCGCGGGCCGCAGCAAAACACCCCAGAGTCACACGGTCTATCGCTGCTTCGGTACCGCCGCATATGGCGATGTCCGCCTCGCCACTTCTGATGAGCCTGGCCGCATCGCCGATAGCCTGCACCCCTGCAGCACAGGCCGTTATGGGCGCCCCGAGCGGCCCTTTGAAACCATGCCGAATGGAAACGTGCCCGGCCGCCATATTGGCGAGAAATGACGGTGCAGTGAACGGCGACAATCTGCGAGGGCCACGCGCGTCGGTGGTACGTACAGCGTCGGCAATCGCGCCAAAACCACCTACGCCCGATGCAATGATCGTAGCGGTACGCTCCTGGTCTGCGACATCCGTCGGATGCCAGCCGGCCTGCTCCAGAGCTTCGTGCGCGGCCACAAGCGCAAACTCGATGAAGCGATCCATCTTCTTGCGATCCTTGGCCGAGATAATGCGCTCCGGGTCGTAACCCGCGATGGCATCATCTTCTAAAGACGGCACCTGGCCGCCTACTGCAACGCCCGTACCCTCAGTAATATCGTCGGGCAGGCTACGGATGCCAGAACGTCCGGCCAGCAATCTCTTCCAGACTTCTTCTACTCCGCATCCCAGAGGTCCGACAATTCCGGCGCCCGTGACTACGATTCGCTTCTGACTTTCGAGATTAAACATTGAACCCTCTTCATTTTTCAGTCGACACCCAATAAAAACAGCAAGCTATGGCGTACGGCTAAAGCTTTGTGGTGAGGTGAGTGGCGAGAGGACGGGGTGGCGTCCTGTCCACTAGGCTTGCTTGCCTTTTCGCTGGTTCAGGTTGATCCGTATTGTCAGGACGGATCTTGAACCAGATGGAGTACATCGCTGGCAGGAACACCAGCGTCATGATGGTTCCGATGAACGTACCTCCGATCAACGTGTAGGCCAGCGTCCCCCAGAAGACGGAGTGTGTCAGGGGAATGAACGCCAGGATTGCCGCCAGCGCTGTCAGCAGTACCGGGCGGGCACGTTGGACCGTGGCTTCGACCACCGCGTGAAACGGATCCAGCCCTTCTTGCGCGTTGTGATGGATTTGGCCAATCAGAATCAGCGTATTGCGCATCAAAATGCCTGAAAGGGCGATTAAACCTACCAGAGCGTTGATACCAAACGGCTGCTGGAAGATAAGCAGTGTCGGCACCACACCAATCAACCCCAGTGGCGAGGTGAGGAACACCATGATCATCGCCGAGATCGAACGTACCTGCAGAATGATGATCAGTAGCGTCATGGCAATCATGATCGGGAACAACGGCAACATCGCTTTACCGGCTTTGCCCGACTCCTCGATTGCACCCGCCTGCTCGATCCGGTACCCGTCAGGCAGCTTGTCGATGACCGGCTGCAGCTCTTTCATGATCACGCTCGAGACGTCCGGTGGCTGCAGGCCTTCGGCAATGTCACCGCGCACGGTGATGGTCGGCGTGCGATCACGACGTCGGAGGATCGGGTCCTCCATACGAACATCGACCTCTCCCACCTGAGACAGCGGAATCCGCTGACCCGCCGTGCCTACCAGAGTAAAACCTTCTATCTTGGCGGGATCGAGCCGGATATCACCCGCTGCGCGACCAACCACCTGCACCGCACGAATGTCCTCACGAACTGCGGTGATCGGTACTCCGGCCAACAGGAACTGCAGTTGCTGCGCGACTGAGTTTGACGTCAACCCCACCGCCTCCAAGCGATCCTGATCCAGAGCGAAATGCAGCGTCGGCGTCAGGGGCCCCCAGTCAGTGTTGACGGTTCTCATCATCGAGCTCGATTGCATCACGTCCTGTACCTGGCCCGCGATCTCGCGCAATTTCGACGGATCAGGCCCCATCACCCGATAGGCAACAGGGAACGGCGAATACGGACCAAACACAAGCTGAGTCACCCTGACACGCGCTTCTGGGGCAAGTCCCTCGGCAGCGGCCTCGCGGAGACGGAACTTGAGGGCCTCGCGCGCCTCCTGGCTGTCCGTCAGCACCACAATCTTCGCGAAAGACGGATCGGGGAGTTCCGGCGCCATCGCCAGATAGAAACGCGGCGCGCCTTGCCCGATATAAGCGGTGACGATTTTTGCCTCATCCTGCTTTTGCAGCCAGGCCTCTATCTTGGCGGTAGTGGCGCTGGTCTGTTCAATGGAGGTTCCATAAGGCATTTGCACTTCAATCAATACCTCTGGACGGTCCGAGGTAGGGAAGAACTGCTTCTTGACCAGGCTCATGCCGAGAATCGCCACGCCAAACATTGCGATAACAGTACCGGCTACCAGCCATTTGCGAGCGATGACACGCGTCAACACCTGGCGGAAGTGGTTGTAATTTCGGGTGTTGTAGATGGCCGCATGACCACCCTCCACCTTCTTGATGTTCGGCAACATCTTCACACCCAGGTACGGGGTAAAGGCCACCGCAACCACCCAGGAGGCAATCAGGGCAATGCCCACGATCCAGAACATGTTGCTGGTGTACTCGCCGGCTGTCGACTGCGCGAAGCCGTTGGGCATAAAGCCGATAGCCGTCACCAGCGTACCGGAAAGCATCGGTGCGGCTGTATGACTCCAGGCATACGCGGAAGCTTTGATGCGGTCGTAGCCCTCCTCCATTTTCACCACCATCATTTCGATAGCAATGATGGCGTCGTCCACCAGCAGTCCGAGCGCCAGAATCAACGAGCCGAGGGTGATACGGTCAAAGTTCTTTCCAGTGGCCGCCATCACCACAAACACCACCGCCAACGTCAACGGTACAGCCGCAGCGACCACAACGCCTACGCGCCAGCCCATGCTGAGGAAACAGACAAGCATCACCACAAGCAGCGCGACGAAAAACTTGACCATGAACTCGCCGACGGCCGAACTGATATTTACAGATTGATCGGTGACCTTGGAGAGCGTCATGCCCAAAGGCATGCCTTCATTTATCTTGACCGTCTCCGCGTCCAACGCCTTGCCGAGGTCAAGACCGTTCCAGCCCTCACGCATCACGATCCCCAGCAACAAGGCCTCTTCACCGTTATTACGCACGAGAAAGGTTGCCGGATCTTCATAACCACGTTCGATCGTCGCCACGTCCGAGAGCTTCAGCGTCCGCCCCTGAACCGCAATGGGTGTGTCACGAATCTTTTGCACCTTATCGAAGGCGCCATCCAGCCGGAGGAAGACTTGTGGCCCGTTGCTTTCGATCGAACCGGCAGGTGTGAGCACGTTCTGATTGTTCAGCGCGGCAAAGATGTCCTGAGGCGATACGCCCAAGGTGGCCAGCCGATCATGGGAAAAGGAAACAAAGATGCGCTCGGGTTGCTCACCAATAATGTTGACCTTCTTCACGCCCGGCACATGCAACAGTTGTTGGCGCAACGACTCTGCATCACGTACCAACAGTCGCTGCGGTTCGCCTTTGGCTTTCAGGGCGAACAGTGCAAATGTCACGTCCGAAAACTCGTCGTTGACCATTGGCCCGATGACACCCGCCGGCAGCTTCCGGGCCTCATCGTCGAGTTTTTTACGCGCCTGATAGAACTCCTCCTGCACTTGCGAGGGCGGCGTGCTATCGCGCAGTGACACCATCGTGAAAGCGAGGCCTGGACGGGTGTAAGTTTCCGTGCGGTCGTACCATTTCAGTTCTTGCAGGCGTTTTTCAAGTGGCTCTGCTACCTGATCCTGCATCTCCTGCGCCGTGGCGCCCGGCCACGCGGTAATGACCGTCAATTGCTTGACCGTAAACGGAGGATCTTCCGCACGCCCCAGTTGGAAGAACGACAGGATGCCCGCAACGGCGATCAGGAAGATCAGAAACACCGTGATGGAGCGCTCACGAACGGCGATCGCGGAAAGATTGAAGCGCCCCTCGCTCATGGATGACTCCCGGCAACCTTGACGTCACCCGGTTGAGCCAGTCTCACCTCCTCACCATCGCGCAGCAGATGCGCGCCTAACGCTACAATCTTTTCGCCGACCTTGAGATCGCCTGCGACTCGCGCTGCGTCGTCGCTCAAGCCCAGGACCTGAACAGATCGCCAAGTCACTTTCGCCGGTGTACCGGCGATGACCCACACGCCAGTGCCTTGGCCTGGGTCATAAACGGCAGCGATCGGTACTTGCAGCCCCTGCCCTTGCCTGGTGCTTTCAGCGATCCGAAGTGTAACGGTCGAACCTAGCGGTGCATTGGCCAGTGCGCCCTCAAGCACATACCGCGCCTCGAAGGTGCGCGTCATACGGTCGGCCGAGTCAGAAAGCAGCCTCAGCTTCGCTGTAACTGCACCCGTGGTATTGCCATAAAGCGTCGCCTGCGCAGTGGATCCTGCTGTGGGGCGTAGCGTCTCGGGCAGATGCACGATGGCTTCGCGTTGCCCTGCCCGCGCCAGTCGAACCACGGGCTGTCCCGGGCTGACAACTTGTCCGGGCTCGGCGAGCGTCTCCACCACTATGCCGTCGGAATCCGCAAACAGCACCGCATAACCAGAAGCATTGCGGGCAACGTCAGCCTGCGCTTCAGCAGCGCTGAGCTGCGCTTTTGCGGTATCCGCTGCGGCTTTGATCTGGTCATAGGCCGATGCAGAAACAGCACCTGCGGCGACCAGGTCGCGATATCGCGCCTCGTCATCTGCAGTCTGCTTGGCTCGGGCCCGAGCGGCTATGACTGACTCTTGCTGTGCTCGCGCCTGCAACCCCAGGTCGATTGGGTCAAGGCGCATGAGTGGCTGCCCACGTTTAACGGTCTGACCGGTGTCAACCAGACGCTCAAGCACCTTGCCTGATACCCGAAAACCCAGATCGCCCTGGACGCGAGCAGCCACGACACCCGTGAAAGAACGTGAGACGTCGGACGAAGCCTGAACCGCAGAAGACCTCACCAAAGGGGCCTGCGTGCGTGGATCTTCAACGGTGGATGAGTCGCCACACGCCGTCAGGACGAGAGGCAACAAGCAAGCGGCAATGGGGACAGGTCGAAGCCGGCGCATAAGTTCCCTTACTTAAAAAATAGGACAGGCGCCATATTCTCAGTCTGGTGACCATATCTGTCAATGGTCACTTTTTATGAAATACCGAGCCCCTTAATCTCAGTACTAGTATTGCCGCACGCTGATGGCCAACCTTGAGCTTAGCCCAAAGAGTGTCGATTGACAGAAAGTGACCATAACGTAATATGGTCACAAACATCCTCAATTGAAGGAACCTCAATGCCTACCCTCCGTCCCGTTGCTCTCTTGGTGAGTGCCAGCTTGATGACAGGTTGCGCGGTCGGTCCGGACTATCACCGTCCGGACGCCCCACTTTCGGACCATTACCTGGGGCAGTCTTCTGTCGAACAGAGGCCTGGGGCGACGCCGGCCGGTCTTGTCGCCTGGTGGGAAGGCTTTGGTGATCCACTGTTAGCCGACTTCGTCTCCAAGGCACTTGAGCAGAACCTGGATCTGGCGCAGGCGTCGGCGCGAGTCACGCAGGCACGGGCAGGACTGGGCGCCGCAAATGCCGCTTTACTGCCCTCAGGGAACATCAGCGGACAGGCCGCGCGCTCCTACCAGTCAATCGAGACGCCGCTCGGCCAGGTGTTGAACTCAACGCCTGGCTATGATCGGTACGGAAGCTCCTACGAGGCCAACCTCGATGCCAGCTGGGAGGTAGATGTCTTTGGCGGATTGCGCCGCGGACGCGAGGCTGCTCTGGCCGAGTACCAAGCTTCCCAGGCGGGCGTCGCTGCCACACGATTGGCCATCGCCGCGCAGACCGCTGATATCTACATCACTGTCCGCGGACTGCAGACCCGGCTGGACATTGCGAACCGACAAGTCAAAACACAGCAGGAGCTACTAGAGAAAGTCCAATTGCTCTACAGCAAGGGGCTCGCCGCCAACTATCAGGTTCGCCAGACAGAGGGCGCGCTATCGCAGGTCCAAGCGACAGTGCCGGTCCTGCAGACCGGTCTGGATGCCGCCATGAATGCGCTGGATGTCATGCTCGGCACGCCGCCAGGCACTCACCGCACACAACTGGCAAGTGCGGGGAGCATTCCTGTAGCGCCGCAATTAAAGGCGATGGGAACGCCGGCCGATTTGCTGCGCCGCAGGCCAGACCTCATTGTGGCTGAGCGCCGTCTTGCGGCCTCAAACGCACGCATCGGGGAGGCGATTGCCGAGTACTACCCGAAATTCTCCCTTAGCGCATTGCTGGGCAGTGCCACGGCTGTATCCGCAGGCAACCTTTTTACTGGCGGCGCCAGCCAGTCGGCGGGCGTATTGGGATTGCGCTGGAGGCTCTTCGATTTTGGTCGCATAAACGCCCAAATCGACCAAGCCAAGGGACAGGAAGCCGAAACCCTGGCTGCTTACCGTCAGTCTGTGCTGCGCGCCACCGAGGATGTCGAGAACGCGCTCTCCTCACTGGTGAATCGGGAAGCTCAAGCAACCACCCTCACTGGGGGAGAGGCGTCTCTGACACAGGCTCGCCAATCGTCATTCATTGCCTATGAGAAAGGCACTGCCAGCCTGATCGACGTCCTGCACGCCGACGAGACGATGCTGCAGGCTTCCGATGCCCGGGCACAAGCACGAACGGAATCGGCACGGGCGGCGGTCGCGGCATTCAAGGCGCTCGGTGGTGGCTGGCAGCCTCCTGAAGCCCAGCCTGTTGCGACACGATGATTTAACCAGGTGACGTAGCACTTGATGCACGCACCTCCCCCTCCTCTTTCAGCTACTACCCAATCCGAGCGCGGGTTCGTTCACCGACGGACGCGGTCAGTAGCCAATTGCTCAATAGAAACCAACCGGAGTACAGCGAAATGAAGTCGAACGAGAATTCCTGGGTGCTCATCACCGGAGCATCAAGCGGATTTGGCGAGGAGTTTGCCCGGCAATATGCAGCGCAGGGAAAATCGCTCATTCTGGTAGCAAGAAGACTGAGTAAGCTCGAAGCGCTATCGGCGCAGTTGCGCGAACGCTTCGGCATTGATGTGATCGTCGAACAAGTAGACCTGTCCTCGATCCCGGCGATCATCGAACTGCATGAGCGACTCAGCGAACGCAATATAGTGATCGATGTGCTCATCAACAATGCGGGTCATGGATTGCAGGGGCCTTTCCTGGATCAGCCTCTGGATGAGTCTCTGACCATGATTGATTTGGATATCGCCAGCCTGACAGGGCTGACACGCCTTTTCGCGGCCGACATGCGAGCCCGCAAACGTGGGCACATCCTGATGGTCGCCAGCTTGCTGTCCTTCCAGGGCGTGAAGAATTTCGCCGTTTACTCTGCCGCGAAAGCCTATGTTCTTCGCTTCTCTGATGCGCTTCATCGCGAACTGAAAAATGACGGCGTCGTCGTTACCGCTCTTTGCCCAGGAATGTCGGATACCGGATTTGCAGAAAGCGCCAAGCAACGGATCACACCGACCTTGAAAATGGTGATGATGCAGCCTCAACCCGTCGTGCGTGCAGGAATCCGTGCGCTGCAAGCCGGACGCATGAGTGTGGTGCCGGGTTTTGGCAACAAGGCCATTACTGTCTTGACTTGGGCCACGCCTCGTCGGTTTCATCAGAGCCTTATGGCGCAGGTGATGGGAGTCTGAGGGGGCGACAAAGGGGCCTTTTACCTCAGGGGAAAGGCCCGAGATATGTTCTTGAAGGTCGGGAGGCAACGCATGCTCCCGACAGGACATTTATCGTGTAACAGCACTCAATTAGAAGCGGTAACTAACGGACGTACCGAGCCCGCTCGCACTGTTCTTGAATTTGGCACTGTATGCACCTCTGTTCGCAGAGGCGTCGTTGATCTGCACGCTCTCCTCCCATAGGTAGGAATAAGCAACATCGATCGTGACATTGTCCGCCGGAGTCCAGCCAGCACCGAAGCTGATAACCTTCCGGTCGCCCGTGGGAATACGTGGTCCTCGGTTGGTGTTGTTGGTGGGCGACTGGTCGACCGAGAAGCCTGCGCGAAGTACCCATTGGCTGTTCAATTTGTACGCCGTGCCGATAGCGTGAGCCCACGTATCATGCCAGTTCTGTTCTTCGGTAATAGTGCCCAGCGAGCCGCTCAACAAAGGGGGTAAACCCGTGTTCTCGATGGTTAACTCTTTAAAGCGACTCCAGCGTGTCCAGGTGCTCCCTAAATATAGAGTCCAGTCATTATTGAGCTGATGAGTCACCGAGAAGTCCACAGACTCTGGGGTATCCACATCCAGCGAAGCGTCATAACTCCGGCCGCTGACCCCCAACACGCTAAAGATGCCGTCAGTGACCTTGGTCTTGGCGTCCAAGTGGTAACTGACCTTGGAATGGTAAGTCATGCCCAAGCGAGTTTGGTCTGTAGCCTGCACCAGGATACCGGCGTTGAAACCGAGGGCCATGTCGTCGCCCGTGCTTTTGAGTTTTCCGTCATTGCGACCTGGGCTCAGTGGATTGGGCACCATTCCGGACAGCTCACCGGTGATGCGGTTGATAGTCGGACCGAACCCGATCGAAACTTTGTCGTTAAAGGCATAGCTGATGGTGGGCTGGAACGTAAGCGTCGTGACCTCACTTTTGTTGGCGTAGTAACGCCCGGCAAAACCGCTGCCATAGTCAGTCATCAGACCGAAAGGTACATAAAAACCTACACCGAACGCCCAATGCTCATCGATGGGTTTGACGTAGTAACCCATAGGCACTGTGGTGGTTGGCACCATGTCACCGTCTTCCTGGCCTCCGAATGTACTGCGGGTTTGGCTTATGTCGGTCTTCGCGAATAGAGTCGCCGCGCCCACGCTGACCTGCTCTCTTTTCAATCGAGACATGCCCGCCGGATTACCGAAGACCGTGCTCGCATCTTCAGCGGATGAGGAGCGCCCGGCAAACCCGGCCCCCATCCCGCTGACGCTTTGTTCATTGAGAGCGAAACCGCTTGCAAACACATTTGAAGATGCGAGCACGACAGCGAGGCCAAATGGGCTCTTGAGCACTATTTTTTTCATTGTTTGAACTCTATGGGGATCACTGAGATGAAGCAGTAGAAGCAATGGCTCACCATATTTATTCATGTGACCAATTCAGTCAACGGTCACAATGCGAATAAATGAAATGCCCTTCGACGACTGGAAGAAGGGCAAAGTGAAAAGCCGTTTTGGTGATGTGTCGCTTACACAGGCATGACGTAAAACCGTTAGCCGAAGGTCAAGGCATGAGGCTACGCAAAATGAGGTTGGAGGTGAGCGTGGGCGCCTCCTCGACATAATCGAGGTTGTACTGCAGGAGTAAAGGATTGACGAAAGGCCGCAAAGCCAGATGTATCGCCTCTACTGTTTCGTCCAGGGGAGTCTTGCGTTCAAATTCGCCGATCTCTCGCCCCTCCCGCACAATTTGCAACACGAAGCGTTTGATCTGTGCGTCATAAGCCTGCGTACTGGGCCAGCTTTCCGACGCCGCGAATGCTGCAATGTCATAGAGTTTTCGGTCGTTAAAGAACAGATTCACACCTGTGGCGATCACAGTTTTGACCAATCGTCGAAAGCGCTCCGTCGGCGACAGGTCTTCTATATTGATCGCCTGCTCCACAGCCGCGACGATTTCTGCCAGACAATTTGCGCAGATGGCTTCACCGATCGCCTGCTTGGAATCAAAAAATTTGTAGATGTAGGCCTTGGAAAACCCGATGGCCCTGGCCAGGTCGGAAACCGTGGTTTTGCCGTAGCCGTATTGACTGAAGTGTTCATTGGCCGCCGCGACAATCTGGTCTCGAATGTCGTGATCGGCTGGGCCACGGGGGCTGGGTGAAGCTGAAGATATTGATGGCTGATTCATGGGAACAGCTTACTCATCCTATCGAGGACTGACAACTTGTGACCGACAAGATATATAGTCACAAATCGACCATGAAAAATCTAACGCTACATTACCTAGCGACACTCTGTAGCCTGCGCGTAAATGCCCGGACCACACTGCAACGCAGTTCAGTCCGTTCTCCCCGTCAATTTCGGGAAATTCAGGGTCCCAGAAGCGTCGCTGCGAGCAATGCAGAACATCAACACCAGCCTCAACCAACGGTAGCAGCCAGTCTTCCATTAATGCAGGGGTCTCGGCGAACCGATGTTTCAGGCACATCCGCACTTGTGGCGAGGGAGCTTGCTCCCGCCGGACTGCGTAGCAGGCCCAATTCAGGGCCGCTTCGCGCCCCGGCGGGAGCAAGCTCCCTCGCCACAGATACTTCTCAGCCCTCCAGACTTCCTTAAGTGAACAGCATTGCCGATCAATCGAGGCTTTATTGTTATCCAGCGGGAATTCCTGCGCGCCGTGTCGTACCGCCAAGAGCGGAGAAAGTCGTAGAACTCTCCCCCCCCTCTTGGCTGGCCGACTATCAGAAATCAATCGATGCTGAAAGCTGAAGGGTACGTGGAGCGCCCAGGCCGCCGGACAGGCCACTGCCGTCGCCGCCACTGTAGGAGCCGAGCCAGTAGGCCCGGTTGGCGAGGTTCTCTACGTTAGCCCGTAAGGTCACAGGTTTGGACATGACCTTGGTGGTGTACCGACCGCCCACATCGAAAACGGTGTAGGACGGCAACTCCATCCGATGGTCGTCGGTAACGTAGCGGCTGCCAACGTAGTTTGTGCCCGCGGTCAGGGTTAGCCCAGGGACCCTCTCCAGATCGTACTCGACTCCAAGTTTGCCGATGATTTTCGGAACGCCGGTCACCTGATTGCCTTCGTTCGCCGCTACCTGCGCCTTCGTCAACACCGCCTGCGTGTAGGAAACACCGCCCATCAAACGCAAATCTGGTCGGGCCTCACCGAAGAAGCTCCATTCCACGCCACGGTTGCGCTGCTCACCATTGACGCCAAAAATGTTGGTGACCGGGTCGGTAAAGGTGCTGGGTTTTTCGATCTGGAACACGGCCAACGTAGTGGCGAACGTACCCAGGTCAAGCTTGGCGCCCACCTCATACTGCTTTGTCTGAATCGGGCTCAGGATTTCACTTGGGTTGGCTGCCGTCGTCGGAGCCGTCCCCCCCTGAGACAGACCTTCGATGTAGTTCGCGTAGACCGATACATCGTCAGTGATCTTGACCAACAACGCGGTAGCCGGCGAAACACGGCTCTCGTTGTAGTGAGAGGTCCTGACGCGCGCCGGGGTCAGGTTGGAGCTTTCCACCGACTGACGTCGCACGCCCAGCGTCCATTGGATGCGATCATCAAGGAACGAGAGGGTATCGAGAAAAGCCACACTGCCCAGCTTGGCTTCGGTCCTAGAGGTGACCGCACCGAAATTATCCAAGGGCGGTGTTTTGCCAAAGTCGAGGTTGTAGTAGTTGGTGGTCACGTAGTTGGCTATCTGTTTATCCTTGAAGCTCATCTCCGACTTGTACTGTGTAGCCGCCAGCGACCATTGGTGGCCTACGGGACCGGTGTCAAATCTGCCCTTCAGGCCAGCCTCGCCCGATTTCTGGGTGCCCTGCCCATCCGAGCGATAAGCCAGGACGCTGATATCACCGGCGTTGTTGACCAGCGTGTCGCGCGTCATCAGGGCGTTGCGGCCACCCTCCCTCTGTCCGTAGGCCGCAAAGGCGGTGAGCGAGTCATTCAAATCGACCTCGCCTCTGAGCAAGAAGGTTTCGGTGTCGTTGGTGGTGTATGCCCAGTCAGGTGCCAGCGCGTAATCACCCTTCTTTGCGCGGGGTACGCTGGTGACCGTAGGGTTGATCGAGGCAATACCGAAGTAGTTGGCGCCCTCCAGATGTTCACGGTGCTTGTAGGCGTCCAACGACAGGCGGATGCGTTCGGCGCGCCAGTCCAGGCCCAGCGCATTGAGCTGCATGTTTTGTTTTTGATCGTCCACGGCGGTGTCGCCGTCGCGGTACGCCCCGTTGTAGCGGATACCAAACTGATTCTGCTCGCCAAAGCGCCGACCCACATCGGCATGCGCACCGTATAAACCATTGGATTCAAAAGAGGTCGTCAGGCGTGTCAGCGGTTCGTCGCCAGCGCGCTTGGGCACCATGTTGATGCTGCCTGCGACGCTGCCATCCGGTGGCATGCCATTCAATAGCGCCGACGGGCCCTTGAGCACTTCGATGCGCTCGGCCAGCTCGGTCGCACCGCGCAGGTTCGGCGCCATGCCGATCAGGCCGTTGTAGGTGATGTCGTTGGCGCTGGTATTGAAGCCACGAATGAAGAAGGTTTCGATGATGGCCCGTTTGGAGGGGACGTTCACCGATGGATCGGTTGCACCGATTACCGAACCGATGTCCTTCGCCTGGTGGTTGCGCACGAATTCATCGGTGTAGCTGATGGCGCTGAAGGGCGTCTCCATAAAGTCCTTGGTGCCCAGCAGCCCGACTCGACTGCCAGTGGCAACCTGGCCTCCCGCATACGCGGGCGGCAGGTCGGCAGTTGCACCCATAGTGCCCTCCACCGTCGTTTCAGACAGCACAAGGCTACCTTCGCCAGTGCCCGTCGGAGACTGCGGCTCAGAGGCAGGCGCAGCGGCCACAGCCATCGCGCCCCCGGTCAGCCCTAGTAACAGCGCCATGTGTACGGCAGAGAAAGTGCGATTCAAGGTAAACGAAAAAGCGCGTTGCGTAGCCTGCGATGAATCAGGATTGGCGCTGTGTGGGCGGCCGTGTTCCGACATGCTGGATTCCTTTCGATGCGATGAATTGAAGTGCATTCATTAGGTTTCCGTACCAGAACGCCAATCCCTCAATCCAAATGATAATAATTTGCATATACCGCACCAGAAACACTCCAACGGGCTGGATCAGTGGCGATCCCCCAATGACCGAAACAACATTCGAAAGCCACAAAAAAGGGCCGGTGCCTGAACAGGACCAGCCCTTTGTGCTGCAGATACACGTCGTGAATCAGCCCTTGTAGCCCTGAATCACCTCGTCAGCCATTCGATTGAGACAGGTCACGCTGGCGGTACACAGATACCAGGTCTGAGCATCGACAAAGATGACACGGCCGTTGTTCCAGGCCTTGGTCTTGCGCAGCAGCGGGTTATCCAGGCTCTGGATGTCCAGCGCCGGACGATGCTCCATCACCGCAGTTCGGTCGATTACATAGAGGATGTCGGGATCGGCCTGCTGGATAAACTCATTGGAAATCGGCTGTCCATGCAAACCCGCTTCGATGTCAGCGCTGGCCGGTTTCACGCCCAGGGTGTCGAAGATGAAGCCGTAGCGCGACTTCACACCGTAGGAGGTGAAGGCGCCGTTGTTGTGCAGCACGATCAACGCTTTCTCTGGACGTCCTTCGGTGACACGGCGGGTCTGTTCCACCTTGGCGTCCATTTCCGCGACTTTCTGGCGGGCCAGTTGCTCTTTGCCGAGGATGCGTCCCAGGAGGGTCAAATGCTTCTTGGCTGTGCCGATGAAATTGCCTTGTTTGTTGGTCAGGTCCACGTCGTCGTAGACGGTCGGGGCGATCTGGCTGAGATCCTTGTAGCTTTGCGCCTGGAGCGGAGAGATCAGAATGAGATCGGGCTTGAGCGCATGCAGCCGCTCGAGATTGGGCTGAATAGTCGATCCGACATCCATGACATTCGAGTCGTCACGGTATTTGGCGAGAAAGCTGGTGACGTAGTCCTTGGCGATGCCCACCACCGGCGCGCCCAACTGATCGAGTGTATCGAGTTCGCTCATATCGAAAGCCACTACGCGCTCGGGCAGTTTGCTCACCACGGTTGTGCCCAGAGGATGCTCGATCTTGATCGGCTCGTAGTGCGCCTGCGCACTCACTGGCGGCGCGGCCTCTGCCGCCGGTTTGTCACAGCCCTGCAGCCCGGCCGCTACGGCCATTGCCAGTAGCACGCCACAGATTTTTTTTGCGTCATCCATGCTCATATCAGTTCCCTTGAAGGTGATGGGTTGAAGTAGTTGCAGACGAACCCTTGTTCGCTCTGCAGGATTTCGAAATCCAGACCAAAAAGTTCGCGCAGGTGCGCCTCGGTCACCACCTCCTCGACCGGGCCGTGGCGGTGAATTCTCCCGCCTTTCATGGCAACGATATGATCGGAATAGTTGGCCGCGAAGTTGATGTCATGGACCACCAGGATCACTGTGCGGCCTTGCTCGTCACACAAGCGCCGCAGGGCACGCATGATTTGTACGCCATGCTTCATGTCGAGGTTGTTGAGCGGCTCGTCCAGCAACAGGTAATCCGTTTGCTGGGCAATGGTCATCGCCAGGAAGGCCATCTGCCGTTGTCCGCCGCTGAGCTCGTCAATGTAGGCGAGGCGCAGGGACTGCAAAGACAGGAACTCGATGGCCTCATCGATAGCCACGCGATCCTGGGCGGTAAGCACTCCACGGCTGTAGGGGAAGCGCCCGAAGGCGACCAGTTCCTCGACGGTCAGGCGCAGGTTGAAATCCGGGGACTGGCGCAAGGTGGCCACGCGCTTGGCATAGTCGCGAACGGGCACATCCAGAATGCTCCGCCCGCCAATCAGCACGTCACCCCGGGTCGGCGCCAGCAGGCGAGCGATCAACATCAGCAGCGTGGTCTTGCCCGCCCCGTTTGGGYCGATCAGCGACGTGACCTGCCCCGGTGGAAACCGGACGCTGACGTCACTCAGGACATGCCGGCTGCCATAGGCCTTGTAAACGTGATTGAGGGCGATCATGGGGTGCCTCGGGTTCGAATCATCAGCGCAAGGAAATACACACCGCACACCAGGTTGATGAGAATGCTGACGGAGGTGTTGTAGTTGAATATCTGCTCGACCAGGTATTGGGCGACAATGAAAATGCCAATGGCGATGGCGCAACTCATGGGCAACGTGACCCGGTGCCGAGCGGTTCGGGCAAGCGCATAGGAGATGTTCGCAACGAACACGCCCATGAATGCCGTCGGCCCGACGAGGCTCGTCGAGATCGCCACCAGAATGGCAATAAGTGCCAGTTGAAGGCGCACGCTGCGCGGGTAATCGACCCCCAGGGAAATGGCCTGGTCACGCCCCAGGGAAAGCACATCGAGCACCGGCAGGGTTCGTTGGGCGATGCCGCACACCACCGCGACCAGCATGCCCGAATAGATCACTTGCCCAGGTTGCGCCTTGTTGAAGGAGGCGTAGTTGAATCCTTGGAAAATCGAGAATTCTCCGGGGCTTATCTTCAGCTGGATGAATTGGGTAAACGTCCCCATCACCATGCTCAGTACCAGTCCCAACAGGAGCAACAGGTACACGTTGTTGCTCCCGTCACGGAACAGCCACCGATGAATAAACCATGAATAGCCGAGCATCAGCAGGACCGACAACAGGACGTTACCGTTACGCCCCAGCAACACCAGGCTCTGGGTGCCCAGCAGCAGGATCAGCAGTGCCTGGAACAGCAGGTAGATCGCCTCATACCCCATGATCGCCGGCGTCAGTATCCGGTTGCCGGCGATGGTCTGGAAAATCACCGATGAATAGGCAATGCACACCCCGGCAATGCCCATCGCCGCCAAACGGGTCAGTCGCTTGGGAATGACGTAGTCGAAGTCGAAACCGGAGCCCAACAACAGGAACCCGATCGCCAGCGCCAGAACCAGCAGCCAGAGACCATAACGGGTAGCCACGCGCCTCATGTGTACTTCCTGATGAGCAGCACGAGAAATAACAGGCCGCCCACACTGCCGGCGGTGAGGCCGATAGGCACTTCGAAGGGGTAGATCAGCAGGCGGCCAAGGATGTCGCAGGCCAATAACAACGACGCGCCGCACAAGGCGACGATGGGCAATGTTCGCTCCAGGTTTTCGCCGTAGTGCAGCGCCACCAGGTTGGGAATCACCAGTCCGACAAAGGGGATCGCCCCCACCGTGATAACCGTGGCGGAAACGGTGACCGCCACGAGCATCAGGCCTACCGCCGCATTGGCCGCGTAGTTCAGGCCCAGACTGCTGGCCATGCCCTCACCCATTCCCAGTACGGTAAACCGGTGCGCATACAGGTAGGTGAGCACGACGATCGGCAGGATCAGATAGATGATCTCGTAATTGCCCTGCACGATTTTCGAGAAGTCACCGAGCATCCAGCCCTGCATGCTCTGCAAGATGTTATGACGGTAGGCGTAGAACTCGGCGACGGCGCTCAACACGCCGCCATACATCAGGCCTATGACCGGGACCATCACCGTGTTCTTGAACTTGATACGGCGGATGATCGCGATATAGATCAGGCTCGCGGCAAAACAGAACGCCAGGGCAAACAGCATCCTGCCGGCAGTCCCCGCGGCGGGGGCTACCGTCAGTGAAATCAGAATGCCCAGCTTTGCCGCATCCAGCCCACCGGACGTGGCGGGCTCGACGAACCGGTTACGCACAATCTGCTGCAGGATCACGCCACAGACGGCCAGCCCTACCCCGGTGAGTATCAGGGCCGCGAGACGCGGAAGGCGGCTGGCGGTCAGTGTCAGCCAGGCATCTTCGGAAAAGGTGAAAAGTTCCGTCCAGGAGACTTGCTTGACTCCCACCATCAGCGAAAGGCAACAGAGCACAACAAACAGGAGCAGTAAGGTTGCACGACTCAAGAATCGTCCTCACTGCCAAACGCCCCGGCAATCCGCCAGCCCTTTGCGGCCCGGCGCTGAGCGAGAAAGTGCGCGTAGAGCCCTGGCTTGGCACTCAATTGCGCGTGGGAACCTTGCTCGCTGATCCGGCCATTATCGAGCACCAGAATCTGATCGGCCATGGCCACCGTCGAGAGCTGGTGCGCGATGACGATCAGCGTACGCGTACCACGCAAGCGCGCCAGTGCCTCGGCAATAGCAGCCTGGTTTTCGGCATCGAGCGCAGCAGTGGCCTCATCGACCAACAGAATCGGTGCATCCTTGATCAGCGCGCGGGCGATAGAAATCCGCTGGCGTTCGCCGCCGGACAATCGGGCGCCGCCCTCGCCCACCGGGGTATCCAGGCCTTGAGGCAGTCGTTCGATGATTTCCACGACACCGGCTTGTCGTGCCGCTTCCATCACCTGGGCATCACTGGCATCGGGTTTGCCAATGCGAATGTTGTCGGCGATGCTGCCCTGGAACAGGTAAGCATCCTGGAAGATCTGGCTGATCTGGCCGGCCAGTTGCTCGCCGGACATCTGGCGCACATCCACACCGCCGACGATCACAGAGCCTTGAGTCACGTCGAAGAAACGCGCGATCAGCCTCACCAGCGTGGTTTTGCCCGAGCCGGAAGCGCCGACCAGAGCGGTCATGCTGCCCGGCTCGATCCGCAGGCTGACCTTCTGTAATACATCAGCCTGATCCTCGGCATAACGAAAGCTCACGTTGCGCAGTTCGACGGACCCATCTACGGGTGCCTGTGGCGTCTGCGGTTCAGGCAACGGCTTGACCGCAAAAATCTCACGCACGGCTCCCAACTGGCCTCGCGCGCCACGCAACACCTCGCTATAGCCGGCCACTTCCAACAACGGATCGATAAAGCGGCTGACCAGCAGCAGTGAAACAATGACCGAGATGACGTTTCCCGCCTCCAGGCTTGCGCCCAACAGCTCAGCCAGCCATAGCGTGGCGGCCACCAACAAGGCGGCGAAGCTCGCCTGTACAGCCCAGGCATTGAACACCACCGACATCGCCGAGACGTGAATCAACCGTCTCGCGGAGCGCTGCTGGCGCCCGATGGCCTGTTCAAGAAACCGGGTACCACCGTCCTCGCCATTGAACGCCCGCAGTACCGATTGCGCCTGGGCGAACTCGACCATGCGCTGGCTGGTGTGGGCAGCGTTGTACTGGAAGTCCTGATCGGCACGCTGCCCCAAGCGAGCGGTCAACACAAAGACCCCCAGCAGGATTGGCAGCGTCACCAGCGCGATCAGGCCCATCTGCCAGTGCAAAGCGAACAGTGCAATCAGGATCACTACCGGCGTGATCACGCCGGTCATCAGCGGCGTGAAAACGTGGGCGGGAAGCTGCGCCATTTCCATCATGCCCTGGGACGCCACATGGTTTAGCCGCGCGGTGTTTTGCGCGCTGAACCAACCCACCGGCAAACGCGCCACGTGGTCGCCGAGCCGATGGCGGCCCCGCTGGAGAACCGCGATGCCGACTCGGATACCGGCTTTCTCCACGGTACGTCGTAGCGCCCAGCAGATCACCATGYCGATCACCAGCGCGATCAACCATTGCCCCGCTGCGCGCGTTTCACTGCCCAGCAAGCTGGTGAGTATCGGCACCAGGGTGACAATCGTCAGCCCGCAGAGCAGGCCGTAGACCAGCGTCATATAGAGATAGCGCCGCAGCACCGGGGCGTCTTCACCCAACAGTTGAATAAAGGTTCTCAGCATGACGGCACCGCCTGTTCCTTGGCCTGTTCGTAGCCGCCCAGCGCCCACAGTCGGGCGTAGCGGCCTTTGCGGGCGAGCAGTTCGTGATGACGTCCCTGCTCACAAATCGTACCGTTGTCGATCAGAATGATCCGGTCGGCGTGCATCACCGTATCAAGACGGTGAGCGATCACCATCAAGGTGCGGCCCCGGGCGAATCGCGATAGCGCTTGCTGGAGCTTCACCTCGTTCTCGGCATCGGCTGCCGCCGTGGCTTCATCAAGCACCAGCACCGGCGGGTCGAGCAACACGGCGCGGGCGATACTCACGCGCTGTAACTCGCCGCCGGAGAGCTGCACATCCTCACCGATCACCGAGTCATAACCGCGCGGCAAGGCGAGGATACGCTCGTGAATATTCGCGGTGCGCGCTGCGTCTTCGATTTCCTGCTGGCTGGCCGATGGCCTGCCCAAGGCAATGTTGTCGCGCAGGCTGGCATGGATAAGACGCACTTCCTGCAACACAAAACCGATGCGCCGGTACAACTGCGCGCTCTCGATCTGCCGGATGTCGACGCCGCCCAGCGTAATGCGCCCTTCAGTCGGATCGAAGAAGCGCAGCAGCAGGCGTGCCAATGTCGACTTGCCGGAGCCGGAAGCACCGACAATCGCGGTCACGGTGCCGGGCTTGAGGGTGAAGCCAATGTCCTTGAGCACCGGGTTCTGGCCGTCGTAGCTATAGCCGAGCTGCTCGACGCGAATTTCGGCATTTTCAGGCAACTGCCGTGATTCGCCCGCCAGGGTTTCCAGTACCGGCGTTTCCAGTAGCCCATGCACACGCTGGGCAGCGGCG
The DNA here is from genome assembly GCF_056396945.1 of Pseudomonas sp. 05N432. Classification (NCBI taxonomy): domain Bacteria; kingdom Pseudomonadati; phylum Pseudomonadota; class Gammaproteobacteria; order Pseudomonadales; family Pseudomonadaceae; genus Pseudomonas; species Pseudomonas sp. 05N432. The sequence goes on from NZ_JBFTMM010000013.1 coordinate 96,507, forward strand.
GTAGCATTGTTCAGGTCGTGGGTGATGTAACTCAACAGCAGCAGTGGCGCGCAGATGCCCGGCGCCACCAAGGCGAAGGGCAACACCTCGACCGGTGTGATCCAGCCCAGGCTCACCAACAAAGTGCCAAAGGCCAGCACCACTCCGAGCACCGCAACCGGGGTAACCATGGCATGGGCGTTGGCCATCGCGCTGACCAGCGGCCGAGTGAAGTCGGTGAACGCTTCGGCGAAGGCATCCACCGCCTCACGGTAGCTGCCATGGGCCTTGCCCTCGACACCGAAGGCCTTGACCACGGGAATGCCGTTGACGAACTCGACCACTGCGTTGTTGATACGTGCCATACCGGCACCGAACGATTGCATGTTCGCCCCACTGGCCTTGGTCGCTCTGGAGAAAAACAGGAAAAACAGCGGGAATGGCAGCAGGGAGACAATCGCCATGCGCCAGTCCATGGCAAACAGGTACAGGATGGCGATGAGGATCGCCCCCACGGTGCGGCCCAGCGTGGTAAAGAAATGCGCAGTCAGGCTGTGCAGCGTACCGATATCATCCTGCATGGCCTGTTTGACTTCACCCGAAGCCCGACTGGTAAACCAACCCAGCGGCACCTTGGCCAGTCGACGAGTAATCGCCAGACGCAAATGGCCGGTGATGTGATTGTCGGCCAGGTGCGCGATCATCTCGCCCGCCGAAATCAACGTCATACCGAGGAACAGGCACACCAGGCTGACGCTGACAACCTGCCAGACCTGACTCTGCATCTGGACCCAGCCGGTAGCGACCTCGGCCTGCCCCATCGAGAGCTGTGCGATATGGGCGATGCCGGCCAGTGGCACCATCGTCAGCATGGTCCCGATTGCGGCCAGTACCGCGGCGACAATCAGCCGGCCGCGTACGGGTTTCAGTACCCGGGATACCGAGCCGGCGGCGGGTTGGTCTTTATCACTCATGAGCTCTCCTGAATAACCACTGGTGACAGCCTGAAGGCATGCCTGACTTCCTTTGTGTTCGAGCGTTTTGCGCGTTGCGTACCTTTATTCCGAACGGCGACGCAAAATCCTCAATCGAAATGCGGATTAATCCGTTCGCCGTCGTGAACCGAACGATCGATCACAGGCCCGCCCCCGATGCGAATGGGTGACAGGCCCGAAGGCCCGCAGCGATGTATTTCTCGACGGAGGACACCGACACCTTCAACTCGGCCGCGATATCCCGGTGGCCCATGCCATGCAACTTGCACAGCAGCAATGCTTCGCGGGCCTTGAGTGGCTTGTTATGCAAGGCAACATCGATCTGTGACAGGGCCTCGGATGCCAGCGCACGAACCTCTTCTGATGGCACCTGAGGCTCGGCTTGCTGCATCAGCCCTTCCAGGTGGCTGGCCTCAAGATGTCGGCGGCGATACAGATCTATCACCATGCCTTTGGCGATTTGAGTCAGATGACGGCGTGAGTTCTCGGTCGAGGGAACCCGGCCCTTCCTGATGAGATTGAGATAGACGTCATGGGCCAGATCCGCGGCATCCACCGAATTGCCCAGCTTGCGGCGCAACAAACTGCACAACCAGCGGTGGTGGTCGACATACAGCTTTTCAAATTGCTCCTGGGACGCGAACGCTCCGTTGTCCACAACACCTCTCCTGAGACGATGGTCTTCGCGATCAGATTTTGACTAATGCGAATAGGTATGATTATTATTTAACAGCATACGGTGTTCACAGAGCCCCTGCAATGCGACCTCATTGCAACTCCTTTGACGCCCGGGTCCCTGGGCGTTGCACCAGACCGAGGATCGGTCTGTCGGCACTCGGTGCCACCTCTACTTCTTACTGTTCAGTTTGATAAGGCGGGAAATTTCCATGATGGAACTCAGTCCAGATTCGTTACCGAAGCTCTCTGTCAACGGTCACGAGGAACATATCTGGCTCTTGCAGCAGCAATACCCCGAACGCATCCTCAAACACCTCTGCGCCTGGCGGCTCGACGCTGATGTCGATCTTTCAAGGCTCGAGCTGGCGATCAAGGCCGTCATCGAAACACTGCCCGATTTGAATGCACGCTATCAATTCAACGACGACGGCGAAGTGGACAAGGTCCACGCCAGTGACTGGAAATCCTGCATCGAACTCATTCGCTCACACTCCGACGCCGAAGCCACCGAGCAATTGCTCTCGCGGCAAGCGGCAGCGTGGGACGCGCAAAGCCAGCCGCCGTTCAAGGCGCTGATGATTCAAACCAGGCAGAACGTTATCCTGGGGTTCGTGATCCATCAGATCCTTGACCAGACCTGCCAGGAGATCGACCTCTATCACCAAGTCCTGAACGCCTATGTCGGTCACTCGACCAGCGACACCCCGTGGTTGCGCCGTCAGGCCGATGGCAAGGATGCAGCGCCAGCAGCCAGTGCACCCAACGCCCGGCCAGTGGCCAACAGCAGTGAAGTGGCGACGATTATCCTTGGCGAATTCCGTGGTGCCCTGGCGGAACCCGACATGCAACTTACGGATGACTTCTTTGATTTCGGCGGCCACTCCCTGCTGGCCACCCGCATCATTGGCAAGCTGTTGAGCAATCACGGCATCGAAGTCCAGTTCAATGACTTTTTCAGCGCCCCTACCGCCGAGGCCTTGGCATCACGAGCCCACGTCATTGCACATGACAACCCGGCAGCGTCTGCGCCAGGCTTGCCGCAAGACGTGCAGCGGGCGCCTTTCGCGCTGGCCCAGGCCTCCCTTGGGCGAGCCTATGCCGCCTATGGGTTCGGGACGATTTTMAACCTGCCCTTTGCCTTGGACTTCCTCGATAACGTGGATGAAGCGCTGTTCGAGCAAGCCTTCCGCGACCTGCTCGTACGCCATGCCAGCCTGCGCACGACCTTCCACTTCCAGGACGCTGAGGCATACCAGCAAATCGTGCCGATCGCGCAACTGTCCCGCTACAAATGGTTCTGGCCCAGCCATGAGAGCCGAGGGGCAACGCTGGAAAGCGAAGCCGCTTATCAGTTCGACCTGGCCCGCGAACTGCCCCTCAGGGTTCGCTTCATTTACGACTCGCAGCGCAAGCGCCAAACGCTGTCTTTGCTGATCCATCACATGGCCATTGATGAATGGTCGCTCAACGTCATGATGGAAGAACTGGCCCAAGCCTACCTCGCCCGTGCCGCCGACAAGGCGCCGGTCTGGGAAGCGCCTGCCCGCTCTTTCCACGAGTTCGCCGTGCAAGAACAAAGTACCGGCGTCAATCAGCAGCATCTCGACTATTGGACGAGCCTGTTGCGTGATGCAACCCGCGGTTTGACACTGCCCTCCCCTGATCATCAGGCGAGCGCGCCTGCCAATGCCGCTTCGACGAAGGCTCAATGGTTCGAAATCAAACCCGACCAGGACCTCACCGATAGCCTGTATGCCTTCGCCAGACAGAACAACTCGTCGCTGTTCGGCGTGGTCTATACGGCCATTGCACTGTCCCTGCACAAGCTCGGTGACTTGCAGGATCTGGTGATCGGCACATCGGCTTCCGGGCGCACCGACCCCGGGTTTTACGAAACGGTCGGTTACTTCACCACCATGGTCGCGCACCGGGTGCAGTTCGATCCTCGGCAGACAGTGGGCACTCTGATCGAAAACGTCACCCACCTGATCAATGACTCCATGGCTTATGCCGATGTGCCGATGGAGACGATTCAACAAGCCTTGGGCATGACCGCTGAGGACGGCCTGCTGTTCGACGTCTATATCCAGATTCATGCCAACAACGCATTGAACGGCACCCTGAGCACGCCAGACGCAGGAACGATCCGCTACCGACAGATTGACCCGGACAAGAACCAGTCGATGTTCGGTATTCAGTTCGAGATCCTGGAAAACCTGATCGACGGCAAACGCTCACTGCGCCTGGTGATCACCTACCGTTCGGAGCGTTACAGCGCCGAACAGATGGCACGCCTCAGCGCAATGATCGATCACGTCTTTGCACGCTTCACAATGCCAGATGCAGCCGGCATCGTTCTGAATCATATCCGCGCATAACCCTCAATCAGGGTCTTGGTAACACTAAAAGTGTTAACAAGACCCTGCACATCAAGCGCTACGCTTCATGCATTCCGTAGCGCTGGAACGATGAGTGCTTGGGCAAGCGGTAGTGCGTTCGACCGAGTAACCGGTTGGCAATCGTCGCATTGCGAATGGCCGCTACCCCGAGATCCGGCGAACCAACACCATGCTGGAAGATCTCCGCGTTCTGCACAAAAATACGGCCCGTGCCTTCGTCGCAGCGGCGCGCCGTAAAATCTTCCTCGACGATACAGTCGCCGAATTCATCGGTTTCAAGCACGACGCCTTTGAGCCGTTCAAACCACTGCGGCCAGGCATGCCCGTATCCCGTCGCCGCAACAATCGCGTCGGCCTCAAGGGTGCCGGTCTGATCCAGCTCGCGGTGCCGGTAGGCAATTCGCAGCGTGCCGTCGACATCCTCCACGGTCTCGACTTCGCAGTTGGAAAGCAACGTCAGACCTGTATCAGCGCCACCAATCGAGCGTTCGTAGATCAGGTCGTAGATCTGGGCAATGGTCGAAAAACTGATGCCCTTGTACAGCAACCCCTGCCCCGCAACGATGTCTCGGCGACGTTCCCGTGGAATACTGTGGAAGTACTCCATGTAGGATGGGGTAAAACACTCCTGCCCAAGTTTTGAATACTCCATGGGATGGAAGCCCGGCGAACGCGTGATCCAGCGAATCGAAGCTCCGGCCGCAATCCGTTCGGGGGTCAACTCGCTGAACAATGCCAGCACGCACTCCGCCGCACTCTGCCCGGAGCCAATCACCGTGACCCGCCGGCACTGCGCCAACTGCGCCTGTCTTTTGCCGAACTCCGCCGAATGCATGACTGGCACCGTGCTCTTGAGCTGGGCCCATTTCGGCAACAGCGGCACGGTGCCGACGCCAATCGCCAGGTCCCGGCTGTAGTAACGGCGTTTGAAGCCGGACACGGACTGGCTTTCAATCAGGAATCGGTCAACGCTCGCGTCATAGCTCACATCACAGATGTCTTCGCCGAAGTGGCAGGCGGGCAACTGCTGCGACGCCCATCGGCAGTAATGGTCGTACTCGCGCCGCGGCACCTGGAAGTTCTCGTAGTAATAGAACTGATACAGGCGATCGTGCTGATGCAGGTAGTTCAGATAACTCAGTGGGTGCGTGGGGTCAGCCATCGTCACCAGGTCCGCCAGGAAGGGAACCTGAAGCGTCGTGCCTGGCAAGAGAAGTCCTTCATGCCAGCGAAACTCCGCTTTGCGATCAAGGAAAATACCCGCCACGCCCGGGTGTCTGGACAGTAATGCAGCCAGCCCGAGATTAAAGGGCCCAATGCCAACACCGGCAATATCTACAGTGGGTATATCCGTCATCCGATCCATCTCCAAAGGGACTGCTGTCTGGATAGAAGGGAGCACGCTCTGTGGTGCCCCACTCCATTCATTTCAATATTATTCAGAGGCGCTCACGAACCTTCAGTCATGAGCAGCCGTTCGACGTCGTGTGCATTGCGGCAGCGCAGCAATTGCCCGGGTGAAAGCGCCACCGAAAAGTCTTCCTGGAACCGCGCCGAAATGGCCTTCAAATGCTGGGGACGCAACCCCAGGCTGATGAAATCCACCGCGTCATTGACCCCGTCTTCCAACGGTCGGCCCAATACACTCAAGTAGAGGTCCAGCACCTTGTTTCTCTTGGTCGAGATGATCCTGGTGGCAGGCTCGGCCACTTCATTCGCCGGCATAGTGAGCAGGCTGCGGGCCCGCTGGCGATCAGGCTTGCCGTTTTGCGACAGCGGCAACTCATCCACGCTCAAGAACCGCGTGGGTACATGGGAGTGCGGCAGATGTTGGCGGGCGTAGTTGCGCAACTCGGTTGCCGTCAGCTCTGCGGCACCCTGCTGGCCGACATACAGCGCACCGATGCAGACCTCACCTTGACGCTGTTCGCCATAATCCACGACCAACACGTGCCTGACCGATGGGTGATTGATCAGTTCGATCTCGATATCCGGGAGCGACACCCGTACACCGCGAACTTTCACGTAGCCGTTGACCCGACTGTCGAAGATCAAGGTGCCATCGCGACGGTAACGACCACAGTCACCGGTGCGGAAAGCACGAACGGCCCGGCCATGTTCATCGTTGACGGTCACGAACTCGCTCTGTGTCAGCTCGCCGTTTTCCAGGTAGCCCAGTGCGAGATTGACCCCGGCCGTGTGAATTCGGCCGACAACGCCCGCCGGGCAATGCTCACCCTGTGAATCAAGGGTGAAGTAACGGTTACCGGGCAACGGCCTGCCGTAGGGGATCAGCGCTTGGTCATCAGCAGTGATTTCGTGCCAGATACTCCAGATGGTTGTCTCCGTCGGCCCCCCAAGGGAGATCAACCGGGAATCCGGCAGCAGCGCGCGCAGCTCGGCAATGACGGCGGGCTTGATGTAGTCCCCTCCCTGCGCAATCAGGCGCAGGCTCTTCAAGTCATGGGTGGCGCGGCAAGAAAGAAGCATCTCGAGGATGGCGGGCACCGAACACCACAACGTTACCTGATGCCGGGCAATCAACTGATTCCAGCGCACTGCATCCTTTTCCTCGCCCTGGCCAGGCTGTACCAGCGTCGCCCCCGCTGTCAGGCAGCCCAACACGTCGAAAACCGACATGTCATGGTGAAGCGGAGTTACGGACATGAACACATCGCGCTCGGTCACTGCCCAGCGCTCAAGGGTGCTGCCAATGACATTGGCGGTGGCTCGGTTGCTCAGCACCACGCATTTGGGCTTTCCGGTGGTACCCGAGGTATAGAGGTAATAGGCCGGCGCTTCGCTTGACGACAGGTCCTCCATCAGCGGTGGAACCAGGGCTTGTGCTGCCAGCAGCTCATCAGGTGTCGCACAAGGATGCTCGACAGACTCGCCCTGGGTGATCACCACCAGATCAGGTCGACAGTTTTCCAGCAGGAAAAGCCGTCGCTCCTCAGGTGCCGAAGCATCGATGGGGACCCAGATCAAGCCCGTCAGTGCACAGGCCAACGTTACCTTTGTGTGCTCCGGGCTGCGGGGCAGGCATATGGCAACCACATCGCGCCGAGAAAGCCCGCGCGCTTGCAACGCAGCAATCATCCGGCATACGCCGTCGCCAAGCTCGGCATAACTGATTTGCCGGTCGCCGCTGATGAGGGCGATTCTGGCGTTGCTACGATCAAAGATATTGCTCGCGATCTGCTCGAGAAACGCTGCGTGACACGCCTCGGTCACGGGGCTATTCAGCCGGTAGTGGCGCCTGTCGATAATCGCCGGGGCATCAATGGCAAACACACCGTTTGCCGTGATCTGACTGATCGCCCTTTCGAAGGCACTCAAGATATCGCTGACCACCGCCGGATCCAGTACTTCGCGCGCATAGTCGATGTCGAACACCAAGGTACCCTCGGCGTTGGCCGAGAAGCGGATATCCATTGCCACCTGTGGTGTCTGGGTCAGTCCGCCACACAGGCTCATGGGACTGTCCGTCGACAAGACCGGCCAGGAAAAACCGTTGGTGATCACAACGGGCAGGACGGGGCCTGGACCGTGGGATTCGAACAGCAACCGGGCAACGTCAACCCCTGAAAAGGCCAGATGCTGCAAACCTTCCAGCACATCGACTTGCAGCTGGGTAGCCCGCTGCGCAAAACCGTCTGGATCGGAGCTCCAGTTGACCGCGATAAAGCTTGAACGATTGGCAAAAGCGCCACTTGTTTGCGGAGCAACAGGCACCGCGACACACACGCCCCCCTCATCGACCCAGTGGGAAAGCACTTCCAGCACCAGCGCCATCAGGGCGGAATTCTTGAACAGCCGTTGCCGCGCGCCCAGTTTGCAGAACGCGCTGAACACCGCTTTGGGCACCAACAGGCTCTGTCGCTCATAGCGAGAAGCGCCCACCTGCTCCAGCGGGGTGATCCACGGCAAACGTGGAGCGCCGCTCACGCTGGCGAGTTTGGCTTTCCAATAAACGGCATCCGCCTTGCGTTGGTGGGCGAGGTCTTCTGGCTCGGGCATGACCTCGGTGAACGGTTCCTCGCCGACCACACCGTCGAACAGTTCAACCATGAGGGTTGCGATCGATCGCCCATCGAGAATCAATGCATCAAGGCGCACAAAAACCCTCAGATGACCTTCCGGGAGACAGAAGACCGTGACATCCCAGGGCGAGCGATCCAGTTCGAACAGCGCATGCGCATACGCCTCACGACGCTCCTCAACATAGCCAAGCGCATCGTCTGGCGACAGAGCCGTGAGGTCGACTTCCTGCAGGTTTATCTGCACCTCGTCACTGACAAACTGCACGAGTTTTTGCGCATCGATCCGTGTTCTCAGGCTTTCGTGGCGCCGGACCATCCCGGCCAAACGGCTTCGCAGCAGAGCAGGATCCAAAGAACCGCGGTACTCGCGAAACTCCTGCATGGCCACGCCGCCCAGCGGCATCTGCGGGCTGCGCCCAAGCAGATAGGCCTGCTGAAGAGCGGTCAGCGGCAGTGTGCGCTGAGAAAACGGTTGATCCAGGACCGCGGAGCAGACAGACGCCTCACGCACGATCGCCACGAAGCGATCGAACAGATCCGACACCCAGGCTTCTGGCAGAGCATCAAGGCGAATGTCCCAATTGATCAAGATGCCGCCGTCGGCGCATGCGATCTGCGCGTCGAGTGCAACCTGGGGCCCTTGGGAGATCACCCAGTTCATCGGCCCGAAGACACGCCGGACGCGCTCCGAGAGAAGATCGCCGCCCGGCATGTCCAGCGCTGCGGTAAACACCACCGGTGCCAGTTGTGGCGAACCATGATGGCGAGAAAGATCGCGCATCAGATTCACCCCGGGATAGGCGCTATGTTCGAGCAAGTCGAGCATTCTTTTCGCCATCTGCGTGCAAAGGGCTGCGGGGCTGCGGGCCGACTCGATATCCACATCGAGAATCAGCACGTTGGCAAAATCACCGACTACCCGTTCGACGTCATCTACCAGTGGCGGACGCCAGAACGAGGGCACGTTGAGGCGGAATTTCCGGTCCCCCGTCTGCGCCCCGAGTACCGCCGCGAAAAGCCCCATCATCAAGGTCGACAGGGTCATTCTTCGCTCACGGGCCAGACGCTGCAGCGCCTGGCGCTCATCAAGGCCAAGCCATGTGCTTAATCGATGGCTGCGGGCTTGATCAGGCTGATCCTCGAGAAACGGCAATGTGGGTGCAGGAGCGATTTCAGCCAGGCGCTCACGCCACCAAATGCGGTCTCGTTCCCGGGCGACTTTGAGCGAGGCATCGGTACGCGCCTTGTCGTACCAATCGAAGAAAGAAGGTGTGTGCGGGACCGGTCCGTCGGGGTCATCATAAAACCGTGCGAGGTCTTCGATTAACGTGCGAAAACCCGACGGGTCGATGGCGATCATGTCTGTATCGACGTGTAAGCGGAACTCATCGTCCGCCAGCAGGCTGACCGAGAAACGGACGCCCGGGCATTGGCCGAGATCAAGCTGCTGATGAGTCCATTCCTCGCGCTTGCAGAGCAGATGCCGCGCTACTTCCGGCTCGGTCATCGAGCGTAGATCTTCGACTTCCAGCTGCGGTGACTGGTCCATCGAAGCAATGGATTGCAGGCCATCCGCATTCAGCCGGACCCGCAGCATGGGGTGCAGCCGGCATACCCGTTCAAGCGCCGCGCGCAGCCGTTCCAGGTCAATGGAACGACCATCGAACTCGGCATAAAGATGAGCCGAAACTCTCCCTAAAGACGCATGAGCAGCGCGCCCGATCCAACAGGCGGCTTGCATTGAAGTTAACTCTCTCATGGCTCACTCATGTGATTGACAAATCTAAATGATTAGCGTCCCATAATAGAAACGATAATGATTATATTTCAAGACTTAATTTTTACCCTATAGGCCACGGAGGCTTCCCCCCAAATGAGATCGGGCACCCTAAGAGCAAATGACACGGATGAGGTGCAAGCCATTGATGAAAAAGAGAGTTTTTCATTTACCTCCGGCGATCGAGAACTAACGGTCGCCGGGATGCTTCAGCGAATCGAAACACCTGCCATTGGCGGCGATAACGCCAATAGCTTGTTCCAGAAAACCGTGCTGCAAGCCTTCGACCGGGCGCGCAAGGCCGGTCAGAGCAACCCGATAATCGTCGGCGCCATCCCCTTCGATCCTGCTGAAGCCTCTTGCCTCTATATTCCCGAACACGCCGAGTGGCGAGCACGAAGCGCCACCGTACAGACAGGCGTCGCAGCACTGCCTGAACTGATCGAGCAAAAAAACATACCGGACGAGCAAGGCTTCAAACGCGCGGTAGAGCACGCAATCGTCAACTTCCGCCACAGTGACGTGCGCAAGGCCGTGCTCTCGGTGCAACGTGAGTTGGTGTTTGCGCAGAATGTGGATGTGGCCGCCATGCAGAACAATCTGCGGGCCCAGAATCAAAGCGGTTATCACTTCCGTGTACCCATGCCGGACGGCGCTACGCTGATCGGCGTCAGCCCCGAACTGCTCGTTCACAAGGACGGTCTGAACTTCGTTTCCAACCCGCTGGCTGGCTCGGCCAAACGCATGACCGATCCACAAGCGGACCAGCGCAACGCAGATTGGCTATCAGCCTCGGAAAAGGATCACTACGAGCATCGCCTCGTGACCGAGGACATCGCCACTCAACTGGGGGAGCTGTGCACACAGCTGAGTGTGCCCCAGCGCCCTTCCCTCATCAGCACGCCTGCACTTTGGCATCTCTCCACGCGTATCGAAGGCACCTTGGCGGATCCGACCGTCTCGGCCTTGCAGCTTGCCTGTCGCCTGCATCCAACCCCGGCCGTCTGTGGCTTCCCCACCGAGCGCGCCCGGCGCCTGATCCGCTTCGTCGAACCCTTCGAGCGTGGTTTGTTCACCGGCATGGTTGGCTGGTGCGACGCCCAAGGCAATGGCGAGTGGGTGGTGACCATTCGCTGCGGCACCGTCAAGCGCAACAGGGTCCGCCTGTTCGCCGGCGCCGGCATCGTCGAAGCTTCGAGCCCCGACTCCGAATGGACAGAAGTCCAGACCAAACTCGGCACCATGCTGCGCGCATGCGGTTTGTCCCACTAATACGAACTTTTTCAGCAGTGACAATCATGACCATAGAATTCAATCACTGGCCCCTCGACAGAGCACAGCGCTATCGGGAAAAAGGCTACTGGATCGACCAACCACTCACACACATTCTCCAGGCACGCAGCCAGTCGCAACCTCACGCATCGGCGATCATTTGCGGTGATCGTCGTTTCAGCTATGCCGAGCTGGAGCAACTGTCGTCCAACCTGGCTTCGCGCCTGGCGGCCAGCGGACTTGGCAAAGGCGACACCGCCTTGGTGCAATTGCCCAATATTGCGGAGTTTTACATTGTCCTGTTCGCGCTGCTCAAGGCCGGGATTGCGCCCCTCAACGCGCTCTACAGCCATCGGAAACTCGAACTCAAGAGCTACGCCCAGCAAATCACGCCGAGGTTGCTGATCGGCTCTCGCGAACATGAAGTCTTTCGCGACGACAGCTACATCACAGACCTCAAGGAGGTGGGTTCCAGCCCCGAAATCACCCTGCTGCTGGGCGAACCGCGTGACGAAAACAACCTCGCCGCCTGGATCAAAACCCCAAGTGAGCACCCCGTGGACTTCTCCCCCAGCGAACCGGGCGAAGTGGCGCTATTCCAATTGTCGGGCGGCAGCACAGGCACCCCCAAACTCATCCCGCGCACCCATAACGACTATCACTACAACGCCCGGGCGAGTGCGCAAGTATGCGAGCTCACTGCACAAACACGCTTTCTCTGCGCCCTGCCTGCGGCGCACAACTTCTTGCTCAGCTCGCCCGGCGCCCTGGGCGTCCTGTACGCCGGCGGCACTGTCGTCATGGCTCCGAGCCCGGAGCCGTCGACGTGCTTTTCGATCATTCAGCGCCATGAAGTGAATACCGTGGCCCTGGTTCCAAGTGCAGTCGCCTTGTGGTTGCAGGCCGCGCCGGAGCACAAGGAGCAACTGCAATCGCTGGAACTCCTCCAGGTCGGTGGTGCCTGTTTCGCCGACTCGCTGGCACGCCAGGTTCCCGGAGTGCTCGGCTGCAAGTTGCAGCAGGTGTTCGGCATGGCCGAGGGCCTGATCAACTACACCCGCCTGAACGACCCTGACGAACAGATCTTCACCACCCAAGGCCGTCCGATCTGCCCGGATGACGAAATCAAAATCGTCGACGAACAAGGCATCCCCGTCCCGCACGGCGAGCCTGGCATGCTCGCCACTCGCGGCCCTTACACGTTCTGCGGGTATTACCGAAGCCCCGAGCAGAATGCCCAGGCGTTTGACCATGAGGGTTACTACTATTCCGGCGACCTCGTTGAACTCACACCGACAGGCGATTTGCGGGTCGTCGGCAGGGTCAAGGATCAGATCAACCGCGGTGGCGAAAAAGTCGCCTCGGAGGAAATCGAAAACCTCATCGTCCTCCACCCGGACGTGACCCACGCCGGCCTGGTGGCCATGCCCGACGACAGACTGGGGGAAAAGAGCTGCGCCTTCGTCGTCACCCGCAACCCCCATCTCAAACCGCCCGCCTTGAGACGCCACTTGATGGAACTCGGCATCGCCGAATACAAACTGCCCGATCGCATCCGGCTCATCGAGACCATGCCCCTGACGGCCGTCGGCAAGATCGACAAAAAGCAACTACGCCAACTCCTGGCGGCGGAAACCACCCGCGCCTGGCTACACACCCGCGTACTGCAACTTGTCGAGGACTGTGAAGACCTGGACCCGGAGGAAAACCTGATTTTCTACGGACTCGATTCCTTGCGGGTGATGAAGCTCGCTGCGGAGCTCAAAGAACGCGGCATCGCTGTGAGCTTCGAAGAGCTGGCGGCCTCGCCCACGCTCGCCAGTTGGTGGTCACTGGTGGACACGAAGCAAAAAGCCGCCTGACCGGGCGGCCTCTAAAAGGAGTTAGGAATGACTTTATCCACTGCCGACCAAAGCAGGCTCGAGCGCTTCTGGCAGCACTGCGTGACGAATCAGTACTTCAATATCGGGTACCCCGAATCAGCAGACTTCGATTACTCCCAGTTGCATCGTTTCCTGCGCTTTTCGATCAACAACTGCGGGGATTGGAACGAGTACAGCAACTACCTGTTGAACTCATTCGACTTTGAAAAGGACGTCATGACGTACTTCTCCGAGCTGTTCAACATCGCGCTCGAAGACAGCTGGGGCTACGTCACCAACGGGGGGACCGAAGGCAACATGTTTGGCTGCTACCTGGGTCGTGAACTGTTCCCGAACAGTACCCTGTACTACTCGAAAGACACCCATTACTCCGTTGCGAAGATCGTCAAGTTGCTACGGATCAAATGCCGTGCAGTCGAGTCACTGGCCAATGGCGAGATCGACTACGACGACCTGCTGGCAAAAATAACCGCCGACCAGGAACGCCACCCGATCATCTTCGCCAACATCGGCACCACCCTGCGCGGAGCCGTCGACAATATCGCCACCATTCAACAGCGTCTGCTGCAGGCGGGCATTGCCCGTCATGACTACTACCTGCACGCAGACGCAGCGCTGAGCGGGATGATCCTGCCCTTCGTCGATCACCCGCAGCCCTTCTCGTTCGCCGATGGCATCGACTCGATCTGCGTTTCCGGCCACAAGATGATCGGTTCGCCCATTCCTTGCGGAATCGTCGTGGCCAAACGCAAGGACGTTGCGCGCATCTCGGTGGAAGTGGACTACATCCTGGCCCATGACAAGACCATCAGCGGCTCGCGCAATGGCCATACACCCTTGATGATGTGGGCGGCGCTACGCAGCCACTCGTTCGCTGACTGGCGCCAGCGTATCCACCACTGCCTGGAAAAAGCCCAGTATGCGGTGGATCGATTCCAGGCTGCAGGTATTGGTGCCTGGCGCAACGAGAACTCCATCACCGTAGTGTTTCCTTGTCCGTCGCAGAGGATTGCGAAGAAATATTGCCTGGCGGTATCTGGCGATACAGCGCACTTGATAACGACACCCCATCATCACGACAACGTAATGATCGACGCATTGATCGATGAGGTCATTACCGAGCTTGAGACGGATGCCTGGCGATTCGGGGGCGCGCATGTCAAACAAGTAGGGAATGAGCGACGACCTTCAAACTCCGTCAGGGAGATCTGCCCCCGATTCGACGTCATCTGAAATTGGCTATTTTCAACACACCTTGAGACAAGCACCATGTCGCCACTTAAAACACCTGAAGCCTGCGAAAACCTCAATGATATTCGGGCAGGCATCGATTTTTATGATCGCCAGATCCTTGAGTCCTTGAAACTACGCCTGGGATATGTAAAAGCCGCTGCGCAATTCAAAGCCAATGAACGGGCTATCCCCGCTCCAGAGCGGGTCGCGGCGATGCTCGAAGACCGTCGCGAGTGGGCAGTCGCCGCCGGGTTCGAAGTGGCCTTCGTCGAGAAACTCTACAAGCACATTATTCATTGGAATATCCAACAGCAGATTCTGCACTGGCAAGCAACTTATTCCGACCGAAATACGGCCTAAGCCATTGATGAGCGTATGACCAGGGATACGGTGTAGACGATTCAGAGTTTGTGGTTCTAAAAGGGCGCCAGAGAGGGGCGCCCTGCACTTTCAATGTTGCGTTCGCTGGCCGGCTTGTGACCGCGCCATCAAGGCAGCACCGGGATCCGGACAGACTCCGACAGCAGTGAGTAAACCCTACCGAAATTTATTTTAAATAATCCTAAAGTTTTTCCAGGCTTGGTCGATAATGAGGCGGGTATTTAGCATTAGACGTTAAGGAAAACGATGGCAATGGTCTTTTGTCGTGCGTGCGCCAAGGAAATTCACGAGACGGCCCCAACGTGCCCCCAATGCGGCGCGAGCCAACACGTTGCTATCGCTGCAACGAGTGACGTTGGTTCGCCGTGGCTGGCCATCCTCTCGTTAATATTGGGCATCCTCTGCGTACTCAGCCTGCTTGATGACTCTGAATGGGATAGAGATACCCTCATTGGACTGGGAGCTCTCTCCGTCACAGGTCTCATTTGCGGCATCATCAGCATTAACCAAAAAAAATCCGGAAATAACCTGGCGATCGCCGGTGTCGTCTTATCGGCCATTGCGACGTTTATTTTTGTTGGACTGTCGTTTGATTAATTTTAGGGAAAAAATATGAGCATGGTTTTTTGTCGTGGTTGCGCCAAGGAAATTCACAGCACTGCTACGACCTGCCCACAATGTGGCGCACCTCAGGCGTTCCAGCCAACACGTGCAGCGTCAAACGCTGTACCAGAAACCGGCAATCCGTACCTTGAAGTGCTCAAGAAATATGCCGAGTTTAAAGGCCGCGCCAGCCGCCGCGAATACTGGATGTTTATTCTGATCAACCTCGGGATCTCTTTAGGGCTTATCGTTATTGAGGCCTTGCTGGGTGGCAAAGGGTACATTTACAACCTTTATAGCCTTGCCGTGTTTCTGCCTGGTCTGGCGGCAGCTGTTCGCCGGATGCACGACACTAACCGCAGTGGCTGGTGGATCTTGCTGCCTATCGTGAACATTGTCTTCATGGTCCAGGACAGCCAGCCTGGCGACAACCGTTTCGGGCCGAACCCAAAAGGGATCAACTGAACCTGGTTCACAAGACGCTTATCGAGACGGCCGCAATGGCCGTCTCTTTGCTTATACCAGTTGACCCGCCTGACAATCCGTCCGATCTTTGCACTCCCCGCAACACTGAATTGCGTTTGAGCCAATTGATAGCCACCTAACAAAAACCCCATGCTAGAGGGCTTACTTCGCGCTTATATCATTCCGAATGATAGTTACCTTTGCCTCATTCGATTCGTTTGATACAGCCCCGCCAAGCATTATCCGCCCATCTCAATACAGTGGCGGATGCATCCATGGAACAGTCATTCAAACATTTGCGCTTCCCCTTGGCCGTTTTGGCCTTGATGGTGATGAGCGCTTGCGGCAAGACCCCGGGCACCGCTGCCGCCATGCCTGCGGCCAAAGTCAGCGTGGCCAAGGTGCTGGAACAACCGGTCAACGAATGGGACGATTTCACCGGCCGCCTCGAAGCACCGGAAACCGTCGAGATTCGTCCTCGAGTGTCAGGCCAGATCGACGAAGTCGCATTCACCGAAGGCGCCCTTGTGAAAAAGGGCGATTTGCTGTTCCAGATCGACCCTCGCCCGTTCCAGGCCGAAGTCCGCCGTCTTGAAGCCCTGGTTGCCCAGGGCCGAGCCAATGCTACCCGCAGCGAAAATGAAGCCCAACGCGGTGAACGCCTGCGCGCCAGCAATGCGATTTCTGCAGAATTGGCCGACTCGCGCAGCAGCGCCGCCCAAGAAGCCCGAGCCGCTGTCGGCGCCCTCCAGGCGCAATTGGACCTGGCCAAACTGAACCTCAGTTTCACCCGCGTCACCGCACCGATCAGCGGCCGCGTCAGCCGTGCGGAAATCACCGCCGGCAACCTGGTCACCGCGGATGTCACTCCGCTGACCAGTGTGGTCTCCACTGACAAGATTTACGCCTACTTCGACGCCGATGAGCGTGTGTACCTCAAGTACACCCAGCTCGCCCGCCAGGGCCAACGCGGTCAAACCACACCGGTTTACCTTGGCCTGTCCAATGAAGAAGGCAACCCACACCTGGGCCAGATGAACTTCGTCGACAACCAGGTCAACCCGAAAACCGGCACCATCCGTGGTCGTGCCGTATTTGACAACAGCAAGGGCGAATACACCCCCGGCCTCTACGCTCGCCTGAAACTGGTGGGCAGCGGGACCTATTCCGCCGTGCTGATCAACGACGAAGCCGTCGGCACCGACCTGGGTAAAAAGTTTGTACTGGTGATGGACGCCGACAACAAGTCGGCTTATCGCGCCGTCGAACTGGGCCCGAAGATCGAAGGTTTGCGCATTGTGCGCAGCGGCCTGAACAAGGACGACACGATCATCGTCAAGGGCTTGCAACGGGTACGTCCGGGTTCCCCGGTGACACCTGAAGTGATCCCGATGGCCAGCCAGGAAACCCTCGCGGCCCTCGCTCAACAACGCCAAGCGCTTGAAGCCAGCAACCTGCCCCAAGTCGCACCTGCCAAGGTTGCGCCGGGTACGGCTGTGAAACTCGCCGCTGCGACTCCACGCGGTTAAGGGACGACAACTCCGATGAATTTTTCCCAATTCTTCATTTCACGGCCGATCTTCGCAGCGGTGCTCTCGCTGCTGATCCTGATCGCCGGCAGCATCTCGCTGTTCCAGCTACCGATCAGCGAATACCCGGAAGTCGTGCCACCGACCGTGGTGGTTCGCGCCAACTTCCCGGGTGCCAACCCTAAAGTCATCGGTGAAACCGTGGCCGCTCCGCTGGAGCAAGCCATCACCGGCGTCGAGAACATGCTGTACATGTCCTCGCAGTCCACCGCTGACGGCAAGATCACCCTGACCATCACCTTTGCGCTGGGCACCGACCTGGACAACGCTCAGGTACAGGTACAGAACCGCGTCACCCGCTCCGAGCCCAAGCTGCCCGCAGAAGTGACCCGGATCGGTATCACGGTGGACAAGGCCTCGCCCGACCTGACCATGGTTGTGCACTTGACCTCGCCGGACAAGCGCTACGACATGCTCTACCTGTCCAACTACGCCCTGCTCAACATCAAGGATGAGCTGGCGCGGCTGGGCGGCGTCGGTGACGTGCAACTGTTCGGCATGGGCGACTACTCGCTGCGGGTCTGGCTCGATCCGAACAAGACCGCTTCGCGCAACCTGACCGCGACCGATGTGGTCAACGCGATTCGCGAACAGAACCGTCAGGTCGCCGCCGGTGCCCTGGGTGCGCCGCCTGCGCCGAACGCCACCGCGTTCCAGCTCTCGGTCAACACCCAAGGTCGCCTGGTCTCCGAGGAAGAGTTCGAGAACATCATTATTCGCTCTGGCGAAAACGGTGAAATCACTCGCCTCAAGGACATTGCTCGCGTCGAACTCGGTTCCAGTCAGTACGCCTTGCGCTCCCTGCTGAATAACCAGCCGGCTGTGGCCATCCCAATCTTCCAGCGTCCGGGTTCCAACGCTATCGAGATCTCCAACGAAGTGCGTGCCAAAATGGCCGAGCTGAAGAAGAGCTTCCCCGAAGGCATGGACTTCAGCATCGTGTATGACCCGACGATTTTCGTTCGCGGTTCCATCGAAGCGGTGGTGCACACGTTGTTCGAAGCACTGATTCTGGTGGTGCTGGTGGTGATCCTGTTCCTGCAAACCTGGCGCGCCTCGATCATTCCGTTGGTGGCAGTCCCGGTATCGCTGATCGGTACGTTCGCCGTGATGCACCTGTTCGGCTTCTCGCTGAACGCGTTGTCATTGTTCGGATTGGTATTGGCCATCGGTATCGTGGTCGACGATGCGATTGTGGTGGTGGAAAACGTCGAACGGAATATCGGCCTCGGGCTGACACCGGTCGAAGCGACCAAGCGCGCCATGCGTGAAGTAACCGGACCGATCATCGCCACCGCGCTGGTGCTGTGTGCCGTGTTTATCCCGGCGGCCTTCATCTCCGGGTTGACCGGGCAGTTCTACAAGCAGTTCGCCTTGACCATTGCGATCTCCACGGTGATCTCGGCCTTCAACTCGCTGACCCTGTCGCCAGCGTTGGCGGCCGTATTGCTCAAGAGCCATGACGCCCCGAAGGACCGCTTCTCGAAAGTCCTCGACGGGATCTTCGGTGGCTGGCTGTTCCGCCCGTTCAACCGTTTCTTTGATCGTGCCAGCCATGGTTATGTCGGCACTGTAGGTCGTGTGATCCGCAGCAGCGGTATCGCCCTGCTGCTGTACGCCGGCCTGATGGCGCTGACGTTCCTCGGTTTCTCGAACACGCCAACCGGTTTCGTGCCGGGCCAGGACAAGCAATACCTGGTGGCCTTCGCCCAACTGCCGGACGCAGCGAGCCTGGACCGCACCGAAGATGTGATCAAGCGCATGTCCGACCTGGCCCTTAAACAGCCTGGCGTGGAAAGCGCGGTGGCCTTCCCTGGCCTGTCGATCAACGGCTTCACCAACAGCCCTAACGCCGGCATCGTGTTCGTCACCCTGAAACCGTTCGACCAACGCAAAGACCCAAGCCAATCGGCTGGTGCCATTGCCGGTGCCTTGAACGGCCAGTACGCCGGGATTCAGGAAGCCTACATGGCGATCTTCCCGCCGCCGCCGGTACAAGGCCTGGGCACCATCGGTGGTTTCCGCCTGCAGATCGAAGACCGGGGCAACCTGGGGTATGACGAGCTGTACAAAGAAACCATGAACATTATTGCCAAGAGCCGCAGCGTGCCGGAACTGGCCGGGCTGTTCACCAGCTACACCGTGAACGTGCCACAGGTCGATGCCGCCATCGACCGTGAAAAAGCCAAGACCCACGGCGTGGCCGTCAGCGACATCTTCGATACCCTGCAGATCTACCTGGGCTCGTTGTATGCCAACGACTTCAACCGCTTCGGTCGCACCTATCAGGTCAACGTTCAGGCCGAGCAGCAGTTCCGCCTCGAACCGGATCAGATCGGCCAGCTGAAAGTGCGTAATAACAAAGGCGAGATGATCCCGCTGGCGACCTTCATCAAGGTCAGCGACACCTCGGGGCCGGACCGCGTGATGCACTACAACGGCTTTATCACCGCTGAAATCAACGGTGCCGCAGCCCCTGGCTACAGCTCCGGCCAAGCGCAACAGGCCATCGAAAAACTGCTCAAGGACGAACTGCCTAACGGCATGACCTACGAGTGGACCGACCTGACCTACCAGCAGATTCTGTCTGGCAACACCGCGCTGTTCGTGTTCCCGCTCTGCGTACTGCTGGCGTTCCTGGTATTGGCGGCGCAGTACGAGAGCTGGAGCCTGCCACTGGCGGTGATCCTGATCGTCCCGATGACCCTGCTGTCGGCGATTACCGGGGTGATTCTCTCCGGTGGCGATAACAACATCTTCACCCAGATCGGCTTGATAGTACTCGTGGGACTGGCCTGCAAGAACGCGATCCTGATCGTCGAGTTCGCCAAGGACAAGCAAGAGGAAGGCCTGGACCCGCTCAGCGCGGTACTGGAAGCCTGCCGTCTGCGTCTGCGGCCGATCCTGATGACCTCTTTCGCCTTCATCATGGGCGTGGTGCCTCTGGTGTTCTCCAGCGGTGCCGGTGCAGAAATGCGTCACGCCATGGGTGTGGCGGTGTTCTCCGGGATGCTCGGGGTGACCTTCTTCGGTCTGTTGCTGACGCCGGTGTTCTACGTATTGATCCGTCGTTTTGTGGAGCGCAGCGATGCCCGCAAAGCGGCCAAGGCCCTGAAACTGGAGGCGCAACAATGAGCCTGAAAGCCTTCCTGCCGAGCTTGCTGGTACTGGCCCTGAGCGCCTGTGCCGTCGGCCCGGACTACAAGACCCCGGCAACGGAGGCGGCCAACATCACGGCCGCCACCGACGGCGCCAACGGCCAGAAGAACTTCGACCGCGCACGCTTTGAAGGTGTCTGGTGGCAGCAGTTCGACGATCCAATCCTCAATCAATTGGTGACCCAGTCGTTGCAGGGCAACCGTGATCTGCGAGTGGCGTATGCCCGCTTGAAGGCGTCTCGTGCGTTTCGCGATGACGCAGTCACCCAGACCACACCCAACGTCACCAGCCGCGCCAGCAGCGATTTGGCCAAGGGCCAGATTCCCGGCCAGACCACTCAGCGCGTCAACAGCGAGCGCTATGACCTGGGCCTGGACATGGCCTGGGAAGTCGACCTGTTCGGGCGCATCCAGCGCAACCTGGAAGCCGCTGATGCCGATCAGCAAGTGGCCGAAGCCGACCTGCACCAACTGCAAGTCAGCATGATTGCCGAACTGGTGGACGCTTA
Source organism: Pseudomonas sp. 05N432 (assembly GCF_056396945.1). Taxonomy (NCBI): domain Bacteria; kingdom Pseudomonadati; phylum Pseudomonadota; class Gammaproteobacteria; order Pseudomonadales; family Pseudomonadaceae; genus Pseudomonas; species Pseudomonas sp. 05N432. The sequence goes on from NZ_JBFTMM010000013.1 coordinate 117,471, forward strand.
CGGTCAACTGCGCGGTGCGCAACTGCGGGAAAAAATCGCGCTGGCCAACCTGCAGAACCAGCAAGAGTCGAGCAAGATCACCGTGAGCCTGCGTGATGCCGGTGTCGGCGATCAGCTCGATGTGGTTCGCGCCGATGCCCGCCTCGCCTCCGTCGAAGCCAGCGTGCCACAGCTGCAAGAGGTACAGGTACGCCAACGCAACCGCATCGCCACCCTGCTGGGTGAGCGGCCAGACAAACTGACCGTCGACCTCAGCCCGGCCAACTTGCCGGCGATTGCCAAGGCCTTGCCGATTGGTGATCCGGGTGAGCTGCTGCAACGCCGTCCGGATATCCGCAGTGCCGAGCGTAAACTGGCTGCCGCCACTGCGCGAATCGGTGTGGCCAAGGCCGATCTGTTCCCACGGGTCAGCCTCAGTGGCTTCCTCGGCTTCACCGCCGGGCGCGGCTCGCAGATCGGCTCCTCGGCAGCCAGCGCCTGGGCGCTCAGCCCAAGCATTACCTGGGCCGCTTTCGACCTGGGCAGCGTGCGCGCTCGCTTGCGGGCAGCCGATGCTAACGCCGAAGGCGCCCTGGCGACCTACGAGCAGCAAGTGTTGTTAGCGCTGGAAGAATCGGAGAACGCCTTCTCCGATTACGGTAAACGCCAGCAACGCCTGATCTCGCTGATTCGCCAAAGCGAATCGAGCCGCGCTGCCGCCGACCTCGCGCAAATTCGCTACCGCGAAGGCACCGTGGATTTCCTGGTGCTGCTCGACGCGCAACGTGAGCGCCTGGCCGCCGAGGACTCCCAGGCCCAGGCCGAGGTTGATCTTTACCGTGGCATCGTCGCCATCTACAAGGCCCTCGGCGGTGGCTGGCAACCCGAGACAGTCGCCAGCAGGTAACCCCTTTCAAGAGCTCCTTTGGTTGGCCGCAACCAACCAATTTCTTTGCCCCGCGCCTCATTCGGTCGCGGGGCTTTTTTTTGCCTGCAAACAGGGGTGACTCCCCACACTCTCCCGTGTTAGCGGTGATCGTCGGATTTGCGGGTTTCCTGGACAGTCACCGTAGCCGTGGTCCCGGCGCGCAGCGTGTTTTTGCCGGCGTAGTCGGCGTCGATCTGAATCCGTACCGGCACCCGTTGCGCCAGTTTGACCCAGGTGTAGCTTGGGTTGATGTTGGCCAGCAAACGGCCGCCGGGCAGGTTCTCCCGGTCGGCAATGGCGAAAGCGATGCTTTGCACGGTGCCGCCAAAATGTTCGCCACTCATCAAGTCGATATCGACCCGGTCACCCTCCGCGATTCGCGGCAGTTTGGTTTCTTCGAAGTAGCCGCTGATATAAAACGAGTCGCTGTCCACCAGCGCCACCAGCGGACCGCCCGCGGTCGCGTAATCGCCCTGCCGCGTCAGCAGATTGGTGACATAGCCACTGACCGGCGATTCGACCCGGGTGCGCTCCAGATCGTGTTCAGCCTCGGCCAATGCGGCGATGGCCAGTTGCACATTGGCCTGGGCAAACCCCAGGTTGGCCTGGCTGCGCAGCAAATCGGCCTGGGCCACCGACACCTCGGTACTGGATTTTTCCCACTCTTCGCCAGAGACCGCCATGCGTTCCTTGAGGGTCCGTCGACGCTGCTCCTCGCTTTGACGCTGCTTGAGCAGCGCCTGGCTGGCAACGATGGTGGCTTGCGATTGCCCCAGTGAGGCCTTCGCCACTTCCACCGAACGCTTGGCATGTTCCACCGCCAGGGTGTAACGCGAGGGATCGATTTCCAACAGCAGCTGCCCCTTCTCCACATGCTGGTTATCCTGCACGCCGAGGCGCACGATGCGTCCTGCAACATCGGCGGACAAGGTCACCACATCGGCACGCACCCGTGCGTCCCGGGTCCAGGGTGCGCGGGTGTAATGCTCCCAGGCAAACCAGCCGAGCACAAAAGCCAGCACGACCACTGCCAGTGTCGAGAGTTGGGCAAGGATCTTCTTCAAGGCATCAGGCTCCCATCGCCAGTATCAACATCGCGCACACGCAGGCGTACAACGCGCCTTCGAACAAGGCTTCATGCCAGACGAATTGCAATACACCGAGGCGCCGCAGGAACCAGTCCAGCACCAGGAAAATCGGCAAGCCCAGCAGCAGCGCCTGGGCAATCGGTGGCAGATAGACGCCGCCTATTTCCAGATCAATGGTCAAGCGCAGGTACTCCTTGCAAGGTGACAGGCTCAAAGTGGCCACGGTGGCGCTCCAGGAACGACACCACGATCAACAACGCCACACGCATGCGAAACACTGACCACAGGTGTTCATGGACGCTGCAGTGCAGCGCGTCCAGCTCATCGCCCAAGCCGTGCAGGCTGTCGAGCACACGATCCACTTCGATGTTCGGCCGACCGGCGACCAGCCGCCCGACTTCCCGAACGGTGGCGAACAACCGGGTTTGCGTCTGCGGGCTCAGTAGCACGTTGTTCTGCCCCTGCTGCCTGAGCTGGTTCAAGGCAATACCCAGGGCCAGACAGCCGAGGCTGACCTCGAACAGGTCGCGCGCCGGCTTGTCCTGGATGGCTGGCAACAGCCCCAGCATCGTGGTCAGACGGTCGACCAGACGACTCTCGAAGGCAAACTGGTTTTCATCGGTGGCCGGTTTTTTCAGCAAGGCATAGACCTGCTCGCAATTTTCCTGGTGCAGCCGGCGAATACGCAGAACGGGCCTGAAGGGAAAGATCAAGGCATACACACTCAACGCCAGCACGGTGGCGCAGGTGTAAGCGCCAGCAAATTCAAACCACTGGATCGCGGTGTTCTGCCCCAACCCGATGTTCTGCGGGCCCAATAACAGAAACGTCGACAATCCCAGCCCGATCCCCGTCCCCGTGGTTGACGGGCTGGACAACCCCACCGCAACGGCATACAGCAATGGCGCCAGCAACAGGGCCAACAGCTCGAAGCTACTGATCATCGGCACCAGCGCAAACTCAAGCACCGCCGACACCACCAGCGCCAGCCCCAGGCCCCGGGCATAACTCTGGGCAGCCAACAACGGGCGGGGAAACGTCGCCATCAACGAGCAGAGGATCCCCGCCACAATCATCCCGCCCCGGGCGCCGTCCCAACCGGTTTCGATCCATATCAGGCCAGCCACCATCAATGCGCAGAACGCACGGATGGCGTTCATCGTCGCCAGGGTGAAATCCAGGTGCAGCGGATTGGCCTGACCGCGAAACACGCTACTGGCCTTGCGTCCGCTCTGGATCGCGTCGCTCAACTCCAGAATCGTTTCAAGCTGCTGCAGCATTCGCGCCTGTTCCCAGCGCAGTGACCATGACAGAGAGCGCAAGGTGGCCTTCAAGGGCTCGGTCAGTTGCTCCGAACGGTAGGCCAGTGCATCGAAACGCTGTTGCAACGCCGCAAACTGGTGCCGTTTCTCGCTGGACAGCGCACGCCCCTGCCGGGCCAACTCATCGAGAAAGGTCAGCTCTTCGTTCAGCAAATGCTGGATTTCGGCAGGGATCTCGCCTTCCCAGCGTTCGAGCAACAGCTCGCGCTGATGGCGCAATGCGGTGAGCCGCGCGGTCAGCAACAGCAGTTGATTGCCAAGCAATTGCACCAGGTCGTCGGCACTGCGCAAACGCGGCGCGTCGTAATACAAATGCCGGCGTACGCCCTCCAGCGCGCTGATCTGCCCAAGCAGCTGCATTTGCCGACGGTGGAAGTCTTCCTCGCTTTCCTCGGTCCGAATGACCGCGCTGGCATGGGTTGCCAGCAGCTTGATCACCTGATCGATCCTGGCAAAGTAATCCTTGGCCACAGCCTCCGGACGCGCGGTCAGCAGGCTGACGACACAGACACAGGCAACCGCCAGCAACGTCTCGGTCACGCGAGTCACGGCCAACAGGAAGGTGCCCTCCAGATCAGGCACTGCCAACAGCCCCACCACTACTGCCGTATAGCCGCTGAGCACAAATGCCTGGGAACTGGTGTAGCGCAACAAGGTGCCACCGGCGGTGCACAGCGCCAGCCACAGGGACAACGTCATTACGAAAGGCACCGGCGCCTGGGGGAAGATCGCCATGATCACCACGGCCACGGCCGCGCCGAGCGTAGTGCCGATGACCTGGCCAAAACTGCGGGCAAGCGCCATCCCGGCCAGGGGCTGGCTGACGATGACCACGGCCATGATCGACCATTTGGGCTGATCGAGGTCAAAAAGAAAGGCCAGGTACAGTGTCAGCAACCCGGCGGTGATCGTTCTCAAGGCAAACAGCAACACCCCGGGACCGGGGTGGAGGATCGCCTTGAAGTACTGCAGCAACGCTTGCATGGCAACGCTCGTCGAGTCATCTCCAGCAAGCGTAGTCACTGCGACGACACGTGAGAGGTTTCAGCTCGACATGTACCGATCAAGTATGGTTTTAACCATGTCCCGGGTTTGACTCGCAGCGCCAGCTGACCGATGCTGGCAGCTTTGCAAACACTGTCAGATTCCGGATTCCTGCATGCCCATGCCTCGCCGCTACCTGTACATCAGCCTGCTGGTCCTGTTTGCCGTCGGCATTGCCTGGTTTTCTCTGCGCAGTACCACGCCAGAGGTGCCTCCTGCGGTCAAGCAGGGCTATCACGACGCCATGGAAAAGGCCCGTAACGGCCAACCTGGTGCGGCGCGAGTGCTCTACCAGCAACTGGCACGTCCGGACTTGTCGGATACGCGCCGTGTCCTGTTGCATGCCGAACTGGCGAATTACCCGAGCCCGCAGGCACTGAAACTGGCAGACGCCGACCTGCAAAGCCCTGTGGCCGAGGTTCGCCAGGCGGCGATCAAAAGCATCGTCGGGCTGGTGCCCAATGGCCAACGCAGCCTGTTACTCGGGCCATTGCTCGACGACCACGAGCAAGCCGTGCGTTTTGCCACCGCGAACGCGTTGCTGGGGCTTTCGCCGGATGATCTGGGGTTGTACTTCGGCCCTTTGCAGCAGGTCATCGACGAGTATGAGCACTCGCTTAACAGTCAGCCCGAAAGCGCCGAGACCCAATACCAACTGGCTCGCCTGCACCTGCACAACGCCCAATTGAAAGAAGCCCAACAAGCGCTCGATCAGACCTTGCGCCTGGACCCGGGCAACTTGCCGGCGCTGGTGATGCAGATCGAGGTCCTGGATAAACAGGGCCAGGCCGATGCAGCCCAACAAATGCTGGCCAGACAGTTGCAGGCCCAACCCGACTCCGCCTACCTGCAACATGCCTTGGGGCTTTGGCTGCTGCATCACGGGCAAAGCGAGTTTGCCTTGCTCGGCCTTTCAAAAGCAGTGGAGCTTGCGCCCGACAACAGGGAATACCGCTACGACCTGGCAACCACCTTGCACGGCCAGGAAGAACTGGAAGCCGCGCAAAAGCAGCTTCAGGAAATCGTTCAGCGCCACCCGGCCGACCGCAAGGCGCGGGTAACGTTGATCAACTACTGGAAGGAAAGTGGCCAGCTGCAGAACGTTCAGGTGCTGCTGGCACAACTTGAGCAGATGAATCCGGATGATCCGGCGTTGCAGCAGGGACTCTAAAAGACCACCAGGTTCGATAGATGCGCGTGGGAACGATCAAACAGCCAATTACAGTGCCGCCCCCCGTAGCAGCTGTCGAGCCCGCGAGGCTGCGTTCGAGGACGCAGTCCTCGCCAATCCGGTGAACGCTGTTTTCCTGAACGAACATGTTGCTTGATATTACGACTGCTTCGCCGCCGAACGCAGCCTCGCAGGCTCGGCAGCTGCTACGACGGGTGTTTAAGCTTGCCTACGCGGTGAATCGTGCACTGGATATCCTCGATACACCTGAACCAGCGTAGGAGCTGGCGTAGCCTGCGATCTTTGATCCCGGAAAGATCGTCCGAACGCGGCCCGAGCCTTCGGCAGCTCGGAGGATTGCGTGGGGCTTACGAAAGCATTTCGTGCATCAAGACCTGCAACTCGTCGAGATCGAACGGCTTGGCCAGGATCGGCGCCTTTTGCGCGATCGGGCTGCCGGACTCACGAATTTCCTGCGGGTAACCGCTGATGAAAATCACCTTGAGTTCAGGTCGCAACTTCACAGCAGGTTCCGCAATCTGTACGCCGGAGATGCCACCGGGCAGACGGTAATCGGTGATCATCATATCCAGGTGCGGTTTGCTCGCGAGAATTTCGAAAGCCTGCTCGCCATCTACAGCCTGCAAAACCCGATAGCCCTCACCCGATAGATAGGCGACCAGTACCATCAGGATCGAGGGGTCATCTTCAACGATCAATACGACGTCTTGTGCATCTTCACTCATGGGAAGCCTTTGTTCGGTCAATAGCTGCTGATACGACCCTTCGGTCACGCAGAGGTTGCGTTGCTTTGTCTGTTTTCCTGCAGCGGTAGGCAAACACGAAATAACGAACCTTGATTAATCTTGCTCTCAACGGTGATGGATCCGCCATGGGCGGCGACGATTTGCTCGGAAATAAATAGCCCTAAACCCAGCCCGGCCACCACGGTTTTCGCCGACACACGCTCGAACTGCTGAAAAATACGTTTCTGGTTTTCCTCACTGATGCCAATCCCCTGGTCCCTGATCTCCATCCGCGCTTCGCCGTCCTGGCTGTACACGCGCACCTCGATCGGACGCTTGGCACCGTAACGCAGCGCGTTGGTCAGCAGGTTGGACACCACCTGTTCGATGCGAAACTCATCCCAATTGCCTTCCACCGGTTGCGGCGCGAAAAACGTTACCGACGACTCGGCAGACTCCACCTGCGGTGCAAAATTCTGCAACAGGTTACCCGTCAACTGTGCCAGGTCAAAACGACTGGGGCGAATGGACAGCTTGCCGGTGCGAATCCGCGACACATCGAGCATGTCCTCGATCAAGCGAATCAGGCTCTTGATCTGCCGCTCATCGCGATCGACCATCGCGTGCATCTTGTCCAGGGTAAACGCCGCAGCATTGTCCCGGGCCAGGTGCATCTTGCGCAGTTGGGTTTCAAGGATCAGCCCGTTCAACGGTGTACGGACTTCGTGAGCGACGATCGACATGAAGTCATCGCGCATGCGCACGGCCTGCTCCAGTTCGTTCTGCGTGACCTGCAATTGCTTGAGTAACGCCTCCTGCTCACAACGGCTTTGCTCCAGGGCGTCGACCTGCAGCTTCATCGCCTTGCGCTGCCGGTACAGGTCGACAAACACGTTGACCTTGCTTTTCACCGCGTGGATATCCAGCGGTTTATGCAAAAAGTCTACCGCACCACTTTCGTACCCCTTGAACGCGTAATTGCTCTCGCGCCCTGCAGCACTGACAAAAATTATCGGAATGCTCCGGGTCTTCTCGGTACCACGCATCAATTCGGCCAGTTCGAAGCCGTTCATGCCAGGCATCTGCACATCGAGGATGGCGATGGCGAACTCGTGTTGCAGCAGTAATGACAAGGCTTCGTCCGCGGATAGCGCCTTGTACACCGTACGGTTTTCACGGGCGATCAGCGCTTCGAGCGCCAGCAGGTTCTCTGGCAGATCGTCGACGATCAGCAATTTGGCCTGGATATTACTCAGCATGCTTGCGGTAGATCCGTTCTTGTTTGACCAAAGGTTCGAACTGCTTGCCATAAGTCGAGAAGTCCAGGGTTTCCTTGCCGCCCAGCACCAGGAAACCACGATGACACAGCGACTCATGAAACAGCCCGAAGGCGCGATCCTGTAATTTTTTATTGAAATAAATCAATACATTACGACATGAAATTAATTGAGTTTCTGAAAAGACACTGTCAGTCGCCAAGCTGTGATCGGCAAAGGTCACGTTCTCGCACAGGGTCTTGTCGAAAATCGCGTGGTCATACGCTGCCGTATAGTAGTCGGCGAACGAGCACTGACCACCGGCCTGCTGGTAGTTATGGGTGTAGGCGCGGATGTTCGCCAGCGAGAAAATCCCCTGCTTGGCCTTTTCCAGCGAGCGTGGGTTGATGTCAGTGGCGTAAATGATGGTGCGCTCCAGCAAGCCTTCTTCGCGCAGCAGAATAGCCATCGAATAGACCTCTTCGCCCGTGCTGCACCCGGCAATCCAGACCTTGATCGAAGGATAGGTCTTGAGCAGCGGCACCACTTCCTGACGAATGGCCTGGAAGTGCGCCGGGTCGCGAAACATCTCGCTGACCGGAATCGTCAGCAACTGCAGCAACTGCATGAACGCCGTCGGGTCGTGCAGCACCCGCTCCTGTAGCGCGGAAATGCTCTTGCATTCGAACTGATGCAAGGCGTGATTGACCCGACGCTTGATCGAAGCGCCGGAGTAATCACGAAAGTCGTAGCTGTATTTCAGGTAGATAGCTTCGACCAGCAACCGCAGCTCGATGTCGATATTGTTCTCCACTTAGATACGTTCCATCTTCGGCAACCACACGCGAATCAGCGAGAACAGGCGGTCCAGGTCGATGGGTTTGGCCAGGTAATCGTTGGAGCCTGCTTGCAGGCAGCGCTCCTGATCGTCCTTCATCGCCTTGGCCGTCACCGCGATGATCGGCAGCTTGCGCCAGCGCGGGTCCTTGCGGATCTCGAGGGTGGCTTCGAAACCGTCCATCTCCGGCATCATCACGTCCATCAGCACCAGGTCGATGTCATCCACCTCATTGAGTCTCTCGATCGCTTCACGACCGTTACGGCCAATCACCACGATAGCGCCCTTGTGCTCCAGCGCGCTGGTGAGGGCAAAGATATTGCGCACATCATCATCCACCAACAGCACCTTGCGGCCTTCGAAGACCCGGTCGCGGCTGCGGGCAGTCTTGAGCATCGTTTGCCGCTCATGGGATAACCGCGATTCGACTTTGTGCAGAAAGAGCGTCACCTCGTCGAGCAGGCGCTCTGGCGAGCGTGCGCCCTTGATGATGATCGAGCGTGAATACTTGCGCAGGTCCGCCTCTTCATCACGGGTCAGGTTACGCCCGGTATAGACGATCACGGGCGGGAACGAGCAGATATCTTCGGTGGACATGCGCTTGAGCAAGTCATTGCCGAGCATGTCCGGCAGTTTCAGGTCGATGATCATGCAGTCATAGATCGTCTCGCGCAGCAGGTCCAATGCTTCCTGGGCCAGGCCGACAGCGGTGATCTCGATGTCATCGTCACCGATCAGCCGGGCAATGCTGTCGCGTTGCAGGTCATCGTCCTCCACCAGCAGCACGCGTTTGACCTTTTGCGTCAATTTGGCTTCCAGTCGTGCGAAGACGTCCTTGAGCTCTTCGCGGGTGGTCGGCTTGAGCGCATAACCGATGGCGCCCATGTGCATGGCGGCCTCGACGCGGTCCTCGACGGAAATCACGTGAACCGGGATGTGCCGGGTTTCGGCATGCTCTTTCAGGCGCTGCAACACCGTCAGCCCCGAATGGTCCGGCAGGCGCATGTCCAGCAGGATCGCATCCGGCATGAAGCGTGTCGCCAGGTCGTAACCTTCGTCGGCACCGTGAGCCACCAGGCATTGATAGCCCAGCTCGTGGGCCAGGTCGAAGAGGATGTGTGCAAAGTTCACTTCATCTTCCACTACCAGCATGCAACGGCGAGTGAACGGCGCCTTGTCACGGTCATCCGCAAAGCGCGGAATCTTCGCTTCGACGATCAGCGGCGCAGGCGCGGCAGTCACCTTGGGAGCGGCGACGACCGGTACGATCTTCAGCAGCTCACGCGGCTCATCGCCAAGGTCGACATACTGCACAGGCAACACCAGCGTGAATGAGCTGCCCTGCCCCGGTTCGCTGATGACGCTGATCGAGCCGCCGAGCAACGCTGCCAGGTCACGCGAAATCGACAAGCCCAGCCCCGTGCCACCGTAACGACGGTTCGTACTGCCATCGGCCTGACGGAAGGCCTCGAAAATACTTTCCTGCTGATCGCTGGCAATACCGATGCCCGAGTCACAAACGATAAACCCAATGCCCTCGCCCGGCTGCCTGGTGACCGTCAGGCTGACGCTACCCCTCTCGGTAAACTTGATAGCGTTCGACAACAGGTTCTTCAGCACCTGCTCCAGACGCTGACGATCGGTGAACATCATCAACGGCACATCCGCTTGCAGTTCGACGTTGAACGCCAGGTGTTTGTGCGTTGCCAACGGCTCAAACATGCCGCGCAAGCCATCGACCAAGCGCGCGACACTGGTGTTCTCCGGGCGTATTTCAAGCTTGCCGGCCTCGACCTTGGAAATATCCAGAATGTCGTTGATCAGGTTGAGCAAATCGTTGCCGGCCGAGTAGATCGACTCGGCGAATGTCACCTGTTCAGCGCTGAGATTTTGTTGTGGGTTCTCTGCCAGCAACCTGGCGAGAATCAACGAACTGTTCAGCGGCGTGCGCAGTTCGTGGGACATGTTGGCGAGGAATTCGGATTTGTACTGGCTGGAGCGCTGCAACTCTTGCGCACGCTCTTCAAGTTGTACCTGGACCTGGTTCAACTCACCGTTCTTGCGATCCATTGCATCGCGCTGTTCGGCGAGCTGTTCGTTGGTCTGCTCAAGCTCGGCCTGCTGGGCCTCCAGCTGCCACTGCGACTCCTTGAGCACCCGCGACTGTTCTTCCAGCTCTTCGTTGGCCGTCTTCAGTTCTTCTTGCTGCACCTGCAACTCTTCATTGAGTTGCTGGGTTTGGGCGAGTACTTCCTGCAATCGTTGGCGATAACGCGCCGCTTCGATGGAGGTGCCGATATTCCCGGCGATCAGCTCCAGCAACTCGACATCGCGCTCGGTCAGGGCACGTAGAAACCCCAGTTCGATGACACCGTTGACCCGATCGTCATCACGGGTCGGCACCACCAGCACACTGCACGGCACGCCCTCACCCAACCCGGAGCTGACTTTGAAATAGCCGGTGGGTACTTCATCCAGACGAATCAGCCGGCCTTGCTGTGCCACTTGGCCAGTAATGCCCTCGCCACTGTCAATCGCTTGCTCGCGCCCTTCCTGCTCGCGGGAGAAACCATAAGAGGCAATGCGCGCGAGGCCTCCGTGCTCTTCTTTGACGTACATCGCGCCGACGGCGCTGCCGAGGTATTGCGCGCAAAACTGCAGAATATTGCGGCCCAACCGATTTAACGTCAGTTGCCCAAGCACCTGCTCCGCCAATTCGGTCTGGCCATTGCGCAGCCAGGCTTGTTGTTCCAGCCGTTGCGCGCTGTTCTGTTGCGCCGCGAGGTTGGCGCTGTACTTTTTCGACAGACTGAGCAAATCGCGACGGCCGACGTAGGCCAGCAAACCACTGATACCGGCCACCAACAGCAGATACAGGGAAATGCTCCAGATCGTCGTGCGTCGAACCTCTTCGTTGCGCGTGATACGCAACTGTTGCTCCATGTCGATGACATCTTCGTACTGCTTGCGGATTTCATCAGTCAGTCGCTTACCGCGGCCGGATTGCACCGCTGCTCGGTAATCACCGCTGCGATGCTGCAAATCGATCATGGTCTGCGCGTAATCGTTCCACTCGACCTGCAACGCCTCGAGCCTGCGCAGGCGATCAACCTGTGGCGGGTTATCGGCCGTCAGTTCCTGCAAGGTCTTGAGCGCAGCGATGATCCTCGGTTTGGCCGTTTCGTAGGGATCGAGAAAGTGCTCGTCACCGGACAACAGAAAACCCCGCATCCCGGTTTCCAGATCGACCGTCAGCGTTAACGCTTGGTTGGCGTTATTGATCACCCGGTCCGTGTGCTGGACCCATTGGATCACCGACAACAGATAGGTGATCAAAGAGACAAAAAATACCGCGCTAAGCACGCCCATACCCAGCGGCAAGCTGATATTGCGGCTCAGCAGTTTGCGAAAACCTTGCTCATCAACCGAAGACGAAGCAGTCATTGGATGGCCTTGGTGAACCGTTGTAAGTGAAGGAGTTTGCTCCATAAACGCTCTCGAATGCTTTTTTCTGACAACCTTGCGGCAATATCCTGCATCGTTCTGCATGATTCAGAGCGAACGGTTACCCTGTCGACTCACGCCGGTAACTACAATCAACCTGTGACCGACCGCCTTCTTCCGAGAGCCACCACCATGTCCGCCACAGCGCCCACCATCCTTGTAGTCGAAGACGATAGCATCGTGCGCATGCTGATCGTCGACGTGCTGGAAGAACTCGAGTTCAAGGTGCTGGAGGCCGACAGTGGCAAAGCAGCGCTTGCCCTGCTCAACGATAGCGCGCAAATCATCGATCTGCTGATGACCGATGTGGGATTGCCAGAGATGGATGGCCGGGAGCTGGCCGCTCAGGCGCGTGTACTGCACCCGGCGTTGCCGATACTGTTTGCCAGTGGTTATGCGGAAAGTATCGACGTGCCGGAAGGTATGTCGGTGATTGGCAAGCCGTTCTCTATCGACCAGTTGCGCGACAAGGTCCTGAGCATGCTCGCGGCTTGAGCTCAGCTTTTCTTGCGCACTTCATTCAAGGTACTGGCCACTTTCAAGTGCCGGTACAGCAAGGTCGACGCCCATTCCCGATCGCCCTGCTCCAGCGCGTCGATAATTTCCAGGTGCTCACGGCAGGAGGTGCGGACCCGTTCCAGGTTCGACACGGTATGAAATTCGGTCAGCCGGCGCAGGCGGTTTTGCTGCTGCAGGGTTTGCAGGATGAAGCTATTGCCGGATGCTGCAGCCAGTAACTCGTGAAATTCGGCATTGGCTTCGAAAAAGCTCAGGCTGTCTGGAGTCCCTTCGAGCAGCGCCTGCTGCTTTTCACGGCAACGCTGCAAGCGTTCACGCGGCAGATTGAAGGTCGGTTCGAGCAAGCCCGCGGGTTCCAGGAGCATGCGGAAGCGATAGCTTTCGAAGCGCTTTTCGGCCGAACCCAAGGTGGGTAAAAACATCCAGCCGTGCCCGTGTTTGCGCTGCATCACGCCTTCGTCGGACAACCGCAGCAAGCAACGGCGCAATACCGCTTTGCTGGCACCGTAGCGACGCAGCAGGTCACTCTCCATCACCTGATCGGGAATCGCCTGAGCCAGTCGATCATCGATCAGCCGCTGATACAGCTCCTCATCCTCACCGATCGGCAGACTGACCTTGGCCAACTCATCGCTGAGCGGTGTATCCAGCACGCAGTAACCCTGATGGGGCAAGCGCCCGATCACCTGCTCTTGCGCCAGATAGACCAGCGCCCCGCGAATCGGCGAGCGAGACACGCCAAAGCGCTCGGCCAGTTCGACCTCTTTGAGGTGACTGCCGGGGGTTAACTCGCCAGACCTGATCGCCATGAGAATCTGCGAAGCGACTTTGGTCTGGAGTGCGGTGGGTTGGGTCATCGAAAAACGTCCATGAATCAGCTGTCAGACGCTAACTCATGAATCGGCAAACTTCCAGTCAATACAAGCGCATAAGGCGTCGCTGGGCGATTGCCGGGCACAATAAACATCATCAGCTGTGGTTTAATTGCGCCCCTCATTTCTCCCCAGCCTTCTGCCCGCATCAAGGAAATCCCGTTCATGAGTCAGCCCCGCGCAACCAAAGTCCTGGTCATTGGTTACGTCTGGCCCGAGCCGCGCTCATCCGCAGCCAGCGGACATGTGATGCAAATCCTTGAAACGTTTCTACAGCAAGGCTGGGACATCACGTTCAGCAGCCCGGCCGGTATCGGCGAACACAAGGCCGATCTGGCGGAATTGGGCATTCGTGAAGTCCCCATCGAGCTGAACAACAGCAGTTTCGATGCCTTCGTCAGCGATCTGGCTCCAGATATCGTGCTGTTCGATCAGTTCATGATGGAAGAACAGTTCGGCTGGCGTGTCGAGAAACATTGCCCTGGCGCCTTGCGCGTACTTGAGACCTCTGATCTGCAGAGCTTGCGACATGCCCGCCACCAGCGGCTCAAGGACCGCCTCAAGGCCAGTGACGACGCCAATGACTTCAGCGAGTTGTTCGCCCCGGCGTTGCGCGAAGAGTTCGAGCTCATGGCCGATACCGATCTGGCCAAGCGCGAAATTGCCGCGCTGTTCCGCTGTGACCTGAACCTGATGATCTCGGAAGTGGAAATCGAGCTGCTGGTCGAGCAGTTCAAACTGCCGCGCCAGTTGCTGCACTGGTGCCCGTTGATGATCGACCCGATCACTCAGCCGTTCACACCCTTCGAGGACCGTGCGCATTTCCTCAGCATCGGCAATTTCCGCCATGCGCCGAACTGGGACGCCGTGCTCTGGATGAAAACCACCCTCTGGCCACTGATCCGGCAACAACTGCCCGGTGCGCAACTGCACATTTATGGCGCTTATACGCCGCCAAAGGCGACCGCGTTGCACAACCCGAGCCAGGGGTTCCACGTGATGAACTGGGCCGAAGACGCCTTGCAGGTCATGTCTGCGGCACGCATCTGCCTGGCTCCGTTGCGTTTCGGTGCTGGCATCAAGGGCAAGATTGTCGACGCCATGCTGTGCGGCACACCGAATGTCACCACGCCGGTCGGTGCCGAAGGCATGTCCGGGGACATGCCTTGGCCGGGCGCGATCGCCGAAAGCGCGCAGAGCCTTGCCGATGCAGCCGTGCGCCTGTATCAAGACAAGACGCAGTGGACCCTGGCTCAAAACGCCGGCATAAACCTATTGGCTGGTCGTTACCAACAGCGCGTCCATGGCCCGGCACTGATTGAGCGGCTGATGGATTGCCGCGAAAACCTGTTGAAACGGCGCAACGACAACTTTGTCGGCAGTATGTTGCGGCACCATCAGCACAAGAGCACTCAATATATGTCGCAGTGGATTGAAGAAAAAAACCGTTCCAATGGATAAGTCTTCGTTGACCTGGTGACCGTTTATGCTGACTTTTTGGCCGAGCCCAAAACAAAAGACCATCACTTTTGTTTGGCTTTCGCCTTCATAAGATTGGCTGTCATGCAATGAGCAACCAGCGCCGACTCTTCAAAGAAATCAACATTGATCACACTGCAATTCAAAACCTTCTCATGGCGAGCAGGGTCAAACCACTCGTTCAAATGAGTGGTTATATTCACGGGCCCTTGTGCCAAACCGTAACTCGTGGCGGACAATGACCATGGCATGCCCAAACCATCTGGACGCTCTATTGTTTTGGCAATAAACATCTTCACATCAGCGACACTGGCGAAATCGATCCCCGTCCATTCGCATCTCAGTCCCCAATTGAAGTAATTGCGGTCAATGTTTCCATAAGACGCCAGCATGACACGTTGAAATGGACTGATTCTTTTTAGTTCCCCCAATGTCAAATAACGATTTTCGGGGGGAATCACCCGCCCTCCCAAGTGTTGCGTCAGCAGTCGGGAAAATTCCTTTGCGTCGAACGGACTGCTATTGGAGCTTAGTTGCTGGAAGTTCAAGACAATGAACTCATCAGGATTTTGCTCAAGGAATCTGTCCACGGCCATGATCAGATCTTCCAGGGCCCGAGAAGATCGATATCCATTGTGCTGAAACCAGAAGCCGCCCTTGCCGTCATACTCAAGCCTGAGATCAAGTGCGCGGGCACCGTTGACCAGTTGATAGTAAAAACTATTATTCTGGCAAGCTGCCCAGTGGCTGACACCCGGAACCGCATAAGAAGCTTTTTTATCGACCCCCGAATTGTGAGCACCCGGCAATACCAACTCCCCCAGTGTCAGCACGTCGATGGCAGGCAGGCCGGTCATCCATTTATAAAAATCGTTAGCCATATTTCATCCATTACCTATGTTTTCGCGCAGTATGAAAGTTTGCACTTCGCAACGTTCGCCACCTTTATATCCACCTACACGCCAGTTGACCACTCACCCAGCACTCTCAAGATTGACAACATATTACTGTGCCGTCAGCGTATTCCTACGTAACAACAGGACCGTAGAAGCTGTCCCCCAGCACACATTGCACTTAACTTGTCACGCGCAGCCTGTGCCCGCAAAGGCCCAGACCCCCCCCTAAAAAACACTGCACGCCGATGGATTGACACGTGCAACAGAACGCAGGAGCACACATGCCACGAAACACGGTAAGACATTTAAACAAGCAGGCCTGGATGAGCGAAGTCCTGGATATTGACACCCTGAAGTTAACCGACATTATCTGGCCAGGCGCCCACAATTGTGGAATGGATAAAAAGGCCCCTAACTACGACGTGCTGATCGGTCATTGGACAACCTGTCAGAACGATACATTTTCCTGGCAACTGGCCCAGGGTGTCAGAGCGTTCGATATACGCCTGGGGTATAAGCCGGGACACGATCAGGATATTTTTTATTTCCACCACAATGGCCTGGAATCTCATCGCGTCCTGGATGAACTTATCGACGCCGTTCTGGCGTTTCTGGAACGCAATCCCAACGAGTTCATCGTGCTTGATTTTCACCTTCTGGCGGGTGGCAAGCACGCCTTCGACTATAAAAAGTTCAACGCCTTGCTCTCGAGGCGGCTGGGACACACGGCCATTCCATTTTCACAATCGCACCTCTCCATCGGGCAACTGAAGCGAGCCAGCCCTCGTCGCAGGCTAGTGCTGGCCGCCCATGGGCCGGATGATCTTGATGAAACCACGTTCTGGCCAAGAGTTGTTCACAAGTGGAGCGACAAGGCATTCACTGATATCGACGATTTGCGCAGCCACATTGCCAACACATTGAGTAGTGAGCATTCCGGCGATTTTCTATGGTCCCTGTCAGCCACCAGTTATTCGTTTCTTGGAGGTCCCGTGGACATCAAGCACTCTATCAACGACTGGTTTCACCAATCACGGGACTGGGTGAGCCGCTGCTGCATTATCAACACCGACTTTGTCGAAGAGTCCGAAATTGTTCGTTATTGCTGGATAGCCAGCAGCATGAAGGCCGTCAGCATGCGCTGATAGCGCTCGCGCCAGGCGCGTACTTCAAGACTGGTGTCCCTTTCTTGAAGAAGGCATTATCGGCTGCAGTTACCCACAAGCGTGCAGCCATGACCCGAGCGGCAAGAGTCACCGACCCCTCATACGAACTGATGGACGACCACAACGGGTTGTCCATCATTTATCGCCAGCACGGATTCCCCTGCCCGCTGGTGCGTTGGCATTTCCATAAGGAATACGAACTGCACCTGATTGTCGCAAGCTCAGGCAAGGTGTTCATCGGCGATTACATCGGCAACTTTTATCCCGAAACGCTGTTTCTGACCGGCCCTAACCTGCCCCATAACTGGATCAGCCAGGTCGCCGAAGATGAAGTGGTACCCAAGCGCGACATGCTGGTGAACTTCACCGATGAGCTGTTCGAAAGCGGCCATCAGGTGTTCAGCGAACTCAAGAGCCTGACACCCCTGCTGGAACGTGCGCAGTACGGCATCGAGTTTCGCTGTAAACACACGATCCGCCAGGCCATGGACCTGATGCAGCGGATCGCCGACGCCAAAGGCGTTACCCGCCTCGGGTACTTTTTCATTCTGCTGGAGTTGCTGGCGGCCACCGACGATTACCAGTTGCTGTCCGGTGCCACCACGCCGCAATTGGCCGACGAACACAACATCGACCGTACCAACCGGGCAGTGGATTACATCTTTGCCCACTACGCTCGCGAACTGCCACTGGAAGAAGTCGCCGAACACCTGGGCATGAAACCGACCTACTTCTCGCGAGTTTTCAAACAGGCGACCGGGCGCTGTTTCATCGAGTTCGTCAATCGCTTGCGCATCAGCAAATCCTGCGAGCTGCTGGCCGATGGCGATAAACCGGTAACCGAGGTGTGCTTCGAGTCGGGCTTCAACAATATATCCAACTTCAACCGGCGCTTTCAGCAACTCAAAGGCATGACCCCTTCCCATTACCGTCGGCTGGCGGTGCAGCGTTTGACTGAACAAAATCTCGGTTAGCCGAATAGGTTCAGGCTTCGGCAAAGCGCCGTAGTTGCATTTCCTTCAACCGGCTGTGGGTCCGGCGAAACGGGAACTCCAGGTAACCCTCGGTATACAGCTCATCCATCGGCACCTGCGCGTCGAGGTACAGCGGCACTTTGCGGTCGTAGCACTCGTCGACCAGCGCGATAAAGCGCCGCACGCTGTCGTCGTGAACCGACAACTGCGGCAGTTCGCGGTCGCCGGCCTCGACGCGCTCGGCACCATCCTCGGTGCCTCGGGCAATGCGACCGGGGCGCTGATGGGCGCTGAGGTTGGGGACTTCGCTCAACAAAATAGCGCTGAAGCGATCACACAACGCCATGAAGTCCATCGCCGCAAATGGCTGCTCGCACAGGTCCGCGTAACGGCACCAGAGCACGGTTTCACTGGCCTTGACGACCGTTACCGAGCGATAGCCGATGATCACCGGATCGCTGGATACCGACTGTCCTTCGGTCAGTTGTTTGAACACCTCACTCATCGGATCGGGCTGACCGGGTGCGCTGACCCAATAACGCTGCAGAGCTGCCCCAGGATGCAATCGGTGATCTTCGCCACCATCCACCGCCACCACTTGCATGTGGCCTTTGATCGCGGCAATCCCCGGCAAAAACCGGTCACGGTTGAAACCGTCTGCGTAGAGCTGATCCGGTGGTTGATTGGAGGTGCAGACCATCACCACGCCTTCGTCGAACATCACCTGAAACAGCCGCCCGAGGATGATCGCGTCACCGATGTCATTGACAAACAATTCGTCGAAACACAGCACCCGCACATCCCGGGCCAACTCACGGGCCAGAGCCCGCAGCGGGTCGGCGGTGCCGGTCAGTTGGAACGAGCGTTGGTGCACCCAGCCCATGAAATGGTGAAAGTGCTGACGCCGCGCCGGCACCCGCAGGCTTTGGTAGAACTGATCCATCAACCAGGTCTTGCCACGCCCGACCGGGCCCCAGAGGTAAACCCCGGTGACCGGCGTTCGGCCCTGATGCAAGGCTTCGTGACACTGCTGCAATGCCATAACGGCATGTTCTTGCGCGGCATCCGGCACGAAGCCTTTTTGCTTGATTGCGTATTGGTAAGCGCTGAGGGGTGAATCGAAGGTCATATCGGCCATGGGTCCGAACGCAAAAGTCCAGAGTATGCCACGACACACGTAGCAGCTGCCGCCAGGCTGCGCATGTATTCAGATAGACCGAGAAGACCGGATTACGAGTGCTTCGCCCTCGAACGCAGGCTTCGCCAGYTGCTACAGAACTCKCGGCGCACACCATTCCGTAGCAGTTGCCGCAGGCGACGTCCGGCTGCGCAGCAGTCGTAAAACCATSCCCCTCGGTGATTCAGGTTCACCGAGTCGTCAGCATTTACGACCGCTRCGCRATCGAACGCAGGCTTCGCCAGYTGCTACAGGGGGGGCTAGAGCGAGATATCGAGTCGGGCGATCTTGCCTTGCTCGTTCAGGCGGAACACATAGCGCAGTTCCAGCGGGCTGCCGGGGAACGTGCCGGAAATCAGGTTACTGACCAGAACTTTGCCGGTGCGTTGCTGCACCTCCAGCACTTCGACCCGAGGCTGGTAACGTCTTGCGGTGTCTTCCATCCATTGGGCGATGGCCTGGGTGCCGACCTGATGGGCGCCCTCATCGAAAACATTCGCATCCTCAGCGAAAAAACTGGCGACCGCCGAACTGTCACGGGCATTGGCGGCAGCGATATAGGCGGCAATGGCAGGTGCGAGTGAAACGGCTGGGTTCGACATGGTACGGCTCCTTGTTGGTTGATTCTGGAGCCATTTTAAAGCAGCGCTGTGTCAGTTCTTGTCAGGAGTGAATCGCCCTGCTTCATCCAGTTGCATCGCCTTGCGCCAGGCTCGCAACAGGTCGCTGCGACGCCCCGGATAGCGTTCACCCAGCTCTTGGGCGGCGGCAATCCGGTCGGTACGAAAGGTTCGATAATCCCCGCGCAACTCGCACCAGGCAACGATCACCCGTGCCTCATTCAGAAAACCCAGTGCCAACGGCCAGATCAACCGCTGGCTAGGGGTTTTGTTCACGTCTGCGTAATCGATATGCAACTTGGCCTGCGCACGAATCGCCTGGCGAAACACATTCAATTCCACAGCGTTTTGCGGATAACCGTAACCCGGTGGCCCCGGCAAAACCGTCGGGTTGCGCAAGGCTTCCTGAGCGTCCGGCGCCAATACGGCGGCAATCTTCGCCAACGCATCGGCGGCGGCCTTGCTCAACACCTCATCGCCACGCTGATCGACATAACGCAACCCCAGCACCACTGCTTCCGTCTCGTCGGCATTGAGCATCAACGGCGGCAGAAACAGACCGCTGCGCAGCACATAGCCGATACCCGCCTCGCCGAATATTGGCGCACCGAGGGCCGTCAGTTCGGCGATATCGCGGTACAGCGTGCGCTCCGAGATCTCCAACTCGCTGGCCAGTGTCGCCGCCGTCACCGGACGACTTTTACCGCGCAGCACTTGCAACAAGGTCAACAACCGACTGGTACGCGACACGATCAGCCTGCTCTGTGGAATGAAGGTTGACGGAGCTTAGCAGAGGCCACTGTCAGAAACTGTCAGCAGCAAAAGCCCCTTGTGGGAGCGAGCCTGCTCGCGATAGCGGTGTGACAGTAACTATTACTGCCGAATGTAAAACCGTCATCGCGAGCAGGCTCGCTCCCACAGGGTTAACGTACGATCAAAACGAACGTGTTGCCTGATTTTACGACTGCTTCGCAGCCGAACGCAGCCTCGCAGGCTCGGCAGCTGCTACGACGGGTGTTTAAGCTTGCCTACGCAGTGCCCATCAGAGGCTACAACGCCTTGCGTCATGGCCTACACCTGCGCCAGAATCCGCCGGCTTGTGCGCTTTGGTCCTCGCCTCTATCGTTTCCGTGTCGCTGATTATCAGCGATCGGGTTTGGTAGCCCGGGTAAGGCGCACAGCTCCGGCATTTCCATTCAGTGACGCTTTTTTGTCGTCTGCTGTTTGTTATGGCGGCTGTGCGCAGGGCGCCTTCGGGTGCGCCGGTTTCCTTACCCGGTCTACCAACCTGCGTTCAGTCGCCACCCTATCGTTTGGTAGCAATAGGTTGCGACTCCACTGTTAAGTAAGGAGATTCGCCATGTTCAAAGCCACGCCCAATCCCCCCGAAACCGATCCGGTTTCCCCCTACGCCTCCCTCAATTCAAAAGAACTCCACGCCGCCGCGCACCGTGCGCTGGATCATTACCTGGTGCTGCCGGAAACCAAGACATTGCTAGCCGACCGACGCCCCGGCTGCATTTTCGTCATCGCTCCCGACGTCGACAGTGAAACCCTGCTGGCCCACGCCTGCGAGACCCTCGCCTCGGCCAATGTCATGGCCAGCGATCTGGCGTTCGAACTTGAAGGCCCCAAACGCAATACCGCGCTGGCGATTCAGCAGATGATTTCCCTGGCCGAACTCGCCGTGAATCGCGCCCTCGATCACCTCGACCCACCTGATTCTCCGCAGTAGCCAATCCGGCTTCAGTCATAGTGGCGAGGGAGCTTGCTCCCGCGGGTCGGTCCGCGCTCGGGCGAAGCGACCCTAAAATCAGCCACCGCGAATATCCAGATGGAACGCGATTGCCGGATTACGACCGCTTCGCGGCCGAGCGGGAGCAAGCTCCCTCGCCACAGGTTCTCGGCCGTGTCTGCGAACAACACAAAACCCGCCACCTTTTCACAAGGCTGGCGGGTTTGTCGTTCCAGCCCCGTCCGTTTTGAACAACCGCGCGTTGCCCTCGATGCCTGCGGCTGGCATCCTGCGCCTCCCTTTTCTGACCTGGCCTTTTTGGCGCCCTCCCCGTGACCTCATCTGACCACTCGAAAACTGCGCTTCGTTCCGACCTGATCTACGGCCTCAACGACCGCCCGCATTTCACTGCGACCCTCTTCGCCGCGCTGCAACATGTATTGGCGAGCTTCGTCGGGATCATCACGCCGACCCTGATCATGGGCAGCGCCCTGGGCCTGCAAAGCGAAATCCCCTACCTGATCAGCATGGCGCTGTTCGTCTCGGGCCTGGGCACCTTCGTTCAGGCGCGGCGTTTCGGACCGATCGGTTCCGGCCTGCTGTGCCTGCAAGGCACCAGTTTCTCGTTTATCAGCGTGATTCTCAGCGCCGGGTTCATGGTCAAGGCGCGTGGTGGTGGCACCGATGAAATCCTCTCGACGATTTTCGGCGTGTGCTTCTTTGCCGCGTTCATCGAAGTGGTGCTGAGCCAGTTCATCGGTAAGCTGCGAATGCTGATCACCCCGGTAGTCACCGGCACCATCATCACCCTGATGGGTTTGTCGCTAGTCAAGGTCGCCATGACCGACATCGCCGGCGGCTTTGGCGCGACGGATCTGGGCGCCGCAAGCCACCTGGCGCTGGCCGCATTGGTGCTGGGCACCATCGTCGTGCTCAACCGGGTCGATGTACCGTTCCTGCGCCTGGGCGCCATCGTTATCGGCCTGACCCTCGGTTACGTCGTTGCGTGGCTGATGGGTGACGTCGATTTCGCCAACATGACCGCCGTGCCGCTGATGAGCGTTCCGGTGCCGTTCAAGTATGGCTTCAACTTCGACTGGGTGGCGTTCGTTCCGGTGGCAGTGATTTTCCTGGTCTCGCCGCTGGAAGCGGCCGGCGACCTGACCGCCAACTCGATGATTTCCCAGCAACCGGTCAAAGGCCCGATCTACATTCGGCGGATCAAATCCGGCTTGCTCGCCGACGGTCTCAACTCGGCGATGGCCGCAGTCTTCAACAGCATGCCGATGGTGACCTTCGCGCAGAACAACGGGGTGATCCAGCTCACCGGCGTGGCCAGCCGCTACGTCGCGTTCTTTATCGCCGGACTGCTGGTAGTGCTCGGGCTGTTCCCGATGATTGGCGCCGTGCTGCAACTGATGCCCAAACCCGTACTGGGCGGCGCTGAGCTGGTGATGTTCGGCACCGTAGCGGTGGCCGGGATCAAGATCCTCGCCGAGGCAGGCCTGCATCGGCGCAACATGCTGATCGTCGCCATTTCGCTGGGCATGGGGCTGGGTGTTGCGGCCGTACCGGAAGTGTTGCGCGAATTGCCCAAGGCGTTGCACAACATCTTCGAGTCGCCGATCACCGTCGGCGCATTGTGCGCTATCGTGCTGAATATCTTCCTGCCCGAAGAGTTCATCGAGCTGGAAGAAGACGATTTTGATCCGGAAGCTTCGATCCTCACGGTCATGGAGAACCCGGATGTCACGCCGCACGGCGAACCACTCAAGCCTTCCGTGGTCGCACAGGTGAACCGCTAACGCCGCTCGAGGGTCGAGCCGCCGGCGGTTCGACCCTTATCTTTACGAGAGCTCGTTCATGCGCAGATTCCTCGCCTTAAGCCTTTCCCTGCTGTTGCTCAGCCTGAGCGCCTGCGCACTGTTCCCCAATCGTGATCCGCTGAACATCAACGTGGTCGGCATTGAACCGCTGCAAAACCAGGACCTGGAAGTGCGCTTTGCAGTGAAACTGCGTCTGCAAAATCCCAACGAAACGCCCATTTATTACAACGGCGTGGCCCTGAGCCTCGAGGTCAACGGCCAACCCCTGGCCACTGGCGTGAGCGATCAAACCGGATCGATTCCGCGTTACTCGGAAGCGATCATCACGGTGCCCGTGAGTATTTCGGCGTTCTCCGTGCTGCGTCAAACCCTTGGCCTGAGCCAGACGCAATCGCTCAACAACCTGCCTTTTGTATTACGCGGCAAGCTGTCTGGCGGTGCGTCAGGCACCGTCCGTTTTGTCGACAAAGGCACACTCAACCTGCCTGGCTCGACAGCCGGCATCTGGTAAATCAGCCGCAGAGCACAGCGTCTCAGATAAACCGCACACCGGGTTTGGCCCGTTCATCCACGGTCAGCTCGAACACGTCCGGGCGCGCATAGTGCCCGACCACGTCGTAGTCGTAGCGCGCACGCACCAGTTCATCGATGTCGATCTCGGCCGTCAGTAAACCTGCACCGCCCAACAACGGACCGGCCAGCACGTCGCCCATTGGGCCGATGATTACACTGCCACCGGCAATCAATGGGCGCTCGGCCGGCCAGTTGGCAATTTCCAACCCCAAGGCTTGTGGCGATGGCTGGACCTGGCAGGCGCTGACCACGAAACAGCGGCCTTCATGAGCGATGTGGCGCATGCTGACTTGCCACATTTCGCGCTCGTCGACCGTTGGCGCGCACCAGACTTCCACACCTTTGGCGTACATCGCCGTGCGCAGCAGCGGCATCATGTTTTCCCAGCACACGGCGGCGCCAATGCGCCCGACCTGGCTGTCGATCACCGGCAGTGTCGAGCCGTCGCCCTTGCCCCAGATCAACCGCTCGGTGCCGGTGGGCATCAGTTTGCGGTGCTTGGCGACCAAGCCGGCTTGCGGTTCAAAGAACAACGCGGTGCAGTACAAGGTGCTGCCTGAACGCTCGATCACGCCTAGCACCAGATTCGCCCCGGTTCGCGCAGATAAACCCGCCAAGGCTTCGGTTTCAGCACCCGGCACATCGATGGCATTGGCGAAATAGCGCGCAAACGCCTCACGCCCTTCCGGCAAGCGATAACCCAACTGCGTGCCGAAGCCTTCGCCCTTGGGGTAACCGCCGAGCAACGCCTCGGGCATGACCACCAGCCCGGCGCCAGACTCGATGATCGCCTGTTCATAAGAAAGAATCTGTTCCAGGGTCTCGCCCTTGCCGCCTGGCAACGAACCGATTTGCAGTGCAGCAACAATGGACTTTGGCATCGCGGTAACTCCCTGAGCATTGAGGTATTGCTCATTCTCCGGCCACCGCCGATCATGAATAAAGCCCCGTTCACTGCTGAAAGATATGAGCCAAATGAATATCGCCGACATCGACCTCAACTTGCTCAAAGTCTTCGAAGCGCTGCACGACGAGTCCAGCGCCAGCCGCGCCGCCCTGCGTTTAGGTGTTACGCAATCCGCCGTGAGTGCAGCACTGCGCCGACTGCGCGACGTCTACGCCGATCAATTGTTTGTGCGCACCGGTCGCGGTCTGGCGCCGACATTGCGCGCCAATCAATTGAAACCGGTCGTCAGCGACGCGCTGAACAAGTGCCGACAAAGCCTGGCGATGGTCGATCCGGCGGCCAACCAGTACGAAGGTCGTTCAGTGATTGTCGGTTTATCGGATGATTTCGAGATTGCCTATGGCCGGCGATTGATCGAGGAAATCGCCCAGCGCGCGCCAAAGCTGCGGCTGATCTTTCGTCAGACCCACAGCCAGATCGTGGCTCAGGCCTTGATGGAGCGCAGCATTGACCTGGCGATCACCGCCGGCGGTTTTGCCGAACGCTTGCTCAGCCGTCAGGTGCTGGGTGAAGGGGGCTATCAGTGCCTGGTCGACCCCGATAGCCTGGCCGACGGACAACAGGAAATAGGCCTCGACGAGTTTGTCGCTCGCGAGCACATTCTGGTGTCGTCTGGAGGGTTTATCGGCATTACCGATGAGGGTTTGGCGGGGCTGGGATTGAGTCGCCGGGTGTGTGCGTCAACCACGCATTTTGCCGCGTTGCCGTTCTTGCTCAAGAGTAGCCGGGCCGTGGCGACCATTCCGGCCCATGCGGCGCAGAGCATCGCGGCACTCAGCGGGTTGACCGTGCTGCCCTGCCCGCTGGCATTGCCGCGCTACCCGATCGAACTGGGCTGGCGAACCAACAACCAGCTCGATCCGCTGTTGCTGAAAGTGCGTGAAGCGATCGTAGCGAGCTTTTTACAAGCGTCTACTTGGCGGCCATCAAGCGATTGACTTCGCTGCGGACCATATTCGCGTATTCCGGCGGTGACATGGCATCCAGTTCAGAGCGCACCCACTCGGCCCATTTGCCCTTACGCTTGGAGCGCTCGCCGAACAAGCGTGCTGCTTCGCCTTTGGATTTACCCAGGTTGCTCTGCCAGAGATCGAACAGACGGGACTTTTCATCTTCAAGCGCAGCGCGCTCGGCAAGGGGCTTGTCGGCCAGATTGAAGCTCATGGGAGTTACCTGCTGCATAAAATAGGCAACATCTTACACTGTAGGTGGAAATCTCCAGAGGCAGATTTTCCATTGGCGTTGATTTTCAGGGCAAAAAACCTGCAACTTTTCCGCCGCGCCTACACTCCATTGATCACTGTCCCTTAACCTGCAAGGAGTCACCTGATGGCCCGAAAAACCCCGGTGCAAGCAAACGACGAGCAAATCAAGGATCAAGTCTTCAGCGAGCTTCAAGCGTTGATCGAAGAATCGGAGAAACTGCTCAAAAGCAGTGCCTCGCTGGTCGGTGAGGAAGCTGAGAACCTGCGCGAACAAGTCGCGCTGAAACTGCGGCAGGCACGCGATTCTGTCTCCAGTGTGCGTGAACGGACCCGGCCAGTGGTCGAGGCGACCGAAACCTACATCGGCGGTCACCCTTGGCAAACCGTTGCGATCTCGGCCGGGTTCGGTCTGGTGGTCGGGTTGCTGCTGGGGCGGCGCTGAAATAACAAAGGCGAGCCATGGGCCTAATGCCAGCCAGTTAGGAGCTTCCGGGTACAACGCATAATCCGTAGCAGCTGGCGCAGCCTGCGTTCGGCTGCGAAGCAGTCGTAAAATCTGGTCATGCGGTATGTCAGACAGACCGTGCAAGTAGGACTTACGACTGCTGCGCAGCCGAACGCAGGCTGCGCCAGCTGCTACAGGTTACGTCATGGCTCTCAATTACCCGCCAGTTCGCGCAATTGCGCCAGGGTCTGCGCATCGAGCGCGATGCCCCCGGCCAACGACTTGGCCCGCTCGCGATGACGTCGGTCACCCGGCAAACGCCGCAGTCCCACAGCATGCATCTGCCTGACCAGTTCTTCACTGCGTTCGGCGAAGTTCTGCCCGGCGGCTTTGCTCGGGTCGATCACAATCAGTAACTGGCCGGTCCACGGGGTTTTCGCCCCGGGATGATTCGACCAGTCGAACTCGAACGAGAAGTTGCCACCGGTCAACGCCGCCGCCAGCAGTTCGACCATCATCGACAACGCCGACCCCTTGTGCCCGCCGAACGGCAGCAATGCGCCGCCCTCCAGAATCGCTTTCGGGTCCTGCGTTGGCTGGCCCAGGCTGTCGACACCCATGCCGGGTGGCAGACGCTCGCCCTTGCGCGCAGCGATCTGCACGTCGCCATGGGCGATGGCGCTGGTGGCCAGGTCGAACACGATCGGGTCTGCACCCGCGCGTGGCGCCGCGAAAGCAATCGGGTTGGTGCCAAACAGCGGGCGATCAGCACCGTGCGGCACCACGCAGGTCATGCTGTTGACCACACTCAGCGCCACCAGACCTTCATAGGCAAAGGGTTCGACGTCTGGCCAAAGTGCCGCGAAATGATGGGAGTTGCGGATCGCCATGACCGCGATGCCGGCGCTGCGGGCTTTCGCCACCAACAGTTCGCGGCCTGCAGCCAACGCCGGTTGGGCGAAGCCGTTGCCGGCATCCACCCGGACAAAACCCGAGGCCACATCCTCGACCACTGGAACGGCCTTGCCATTGACCCAACCGCTGTTGAGCGTCGAGACATAGCCGGGCATCCGGAACACGCCATGGCTGTGGGCACCATCGCGTTCGGCGCCCGCACAGTTTTGCGCCAGCACCCGGGCAACCTCGGGGCTTGTGCCATGCCTTAGAAATATCGATTCCAGTAAGCCAACCAACTCTTCGTACGACAAGTGTTGCGAGACTGCATTGACGGCATGATCGTGTGGCACAGACATCTGAAGCTCCAGGTTTTTTATTGGAGGGGGCAACAGCGTACGGGGACCTTACAGGCTGATTAAACACCGTTTTGCGAGCCCTCTGTCAACCTTCGTCGTTCAACGACGCCGAGACCTGCAACGGGCCTGATCATCAACGATGCAGGCGCCGCGCATGCACTAACTATCTACCACCGTTTGACGCTGCCAAGACGCTAGCCTTGGGCTTTCTTCCTGCGACGTAGAACCGTCGCTTCAGCTGAGGCAAAAACAATGACTGACGATTCGTTACCGCTTTTTTTTCCTGAAGCATTACGCGACACCAGAATATTGAGCCCACGCATCCGGGCCATGGGTTTCACACTCGCGGACCTGTCCTGGCTGCGTACCGTTGAACTGGCGACCCACGCACTGCGCTCAGCACAAACAATACCGATGACCGTCGAGAACATCATGCTGAAGGCTGCGGGTTCAGACGCCGAGCCCCTTGCGGGCAGCTTCATGATGCATCCGGTACCCAACGGCACACAGGCCATCCTCTACACGCCCTATGGCGGGCTGCAAAAGTTCGATGATCGACAAGCATTGTTGAAGGCGCTGGACGACAAACTGAAAAATGCTGCAGAGCGCAAGGACCTGTTGCGCTTTCTCCCCATCGCCCAACGCAATGCGTCAGGTACCAACGACGCACTCACATTGACAGGTCAAGTCATCGACGGTCTGGTATTCGAAGAACAGACCCGCATTCTGAAACAGAGCCATCGTAAAAATGTCGAGCTCATGCTCCAGGAGCTGAGCGCAATACCGACACTGACGGACATGCTCAATCAATTGCTCAACAACGCGCTGCGCAAGTCCTTTCCCAAGCTCGATCAAAGCGCCACCCATGTCAGCTTTTTCGTTGAAAGCCGGGCCGCTGGAGCGACGAACACTACCACCGCTCGACATCAGGTGGACTCCATGCCCCTGAGTGATGCGCTACTGCGCTTTTACCTGCATCAAACATGGCCTTTGGGACAGGTTCGCGAGTTCACCAATCCTCTGCAACCCTCCTCCCCCGTTAACCCGGTACATCAGTATCAGTGGGAGCAGGCCACAAAGGCGCTCGCGGCAAGTTTGATGCCCATGCTGGCAAGTCTGCTGCAGGTCTATTGGGCAACAGACGTTCATACCGGTGTTTCTCGCCGGGACTTCTTTGCTCAAGCCATGAGCGACAAGGCCCGAACGGATCTGTTGTTGAAGCGCCAGAGCGCAATCATCAGCCCTGAGCAAAGCCTGGCATTGACCGCACTCCTCGACCACGAAAGCGCTACACGCAGCAACGCTGCCAGCGACCTGAAACCGGAAAAAATCCGCATCTGGGAACACCGCGAGAATTACGTCGAACTGGCTGGCGCCATGATGCTGAACAGCGACTCCACGGCTTATCTGTATACCCAGTCCAATGGCTTGCAGGTCCTGAAAGATTACGCCGACCTTAAAGCGATCATACAAACCATGGTCAGGTCGGCCGGACACGACGACGAACTGTACAGCTTGCTGACACGGCAACAGCGTGATGTGTTTCTGGGCTTCGACAAGCCTGAGGTGTCGGGAGTACCGATGCTTGGTCCGGTGTTTCACGACATGGTCGACGACATCATTGCCAAGCAACAACACAGCATCACGGATGCACTGGACACCTGCCGACACAGCGATGGTGCCATCGATGTCCAGGCCTTGTTCGACCGGGCACTGGATGTGCGTGGCATGCTCGACAATCAATTGCTGGCGACAGCAATCTCGGAGCGCTGGAGTACGCGCCCGCTGATTTCCGGCGACAATCGTCCTTCGGTCCTGCTGGCAGAAAAGGCTGCCCTGTCGCTAAAAACATTTCAAAGCGTTCAATCGTCCCTTGACCTGAAAACAGCCGCTCAACCTTCAGGCAGTGTTGAACAACAAAGCACTTTTCTGGAGACCATCAAGGCCGATCTCGCCCATGCAATGTCGGTGGGAATCCGCGGTGAAGCCACGCTGAGAGTGAGCACCAAGACACTCCGTGCAGACGAAAAGGCCATGCTCGATACCCTGCTCAACCCCGACAAACCGACCCGAAATCAAAGGGAGGCGCTGAACGGGTTTCGACCAGATGCCTGGTCGTTGACGCTTGAGTGCTCGACTGAGCCGGATCCAATGCCGCTGGCCAACTGCTTTTTGCTGACCGAGCGTGGCGGGCTTGACCCGGCACACTCCGGTCGGGCGATCCTGTGGACGCCCGGGCGCGGGCTCGAAACCTTCAGTTCCGTCACCAGTGTCAAGGTCGAGCTGGGCAGGCGTCTCCTGGATGACGAACAACGAATGCTGCTCCTGGAAAATATCCCTCGCACGCAATATCGCCCACACCGAACCTGCACGCTTGGGCCTTTTCGACTGATTGAAAGAAATGTGCTTCAGGATCGTCAACAATCAGCCATCGAACAGTACCTGGACGCCCGAAGGCACACCCATTCACTTGAGTTGCCCAGCTCGGTGGTACAGGCTGATTTTGAGCAACACAAACAGACTCCCACCCCACTCAACCTTCAGCGTGCGATGCAGATTGCCGAGGGGATCGTCACGCAACAATCACTCCCCGTCTGGCTCGGGGCGGCGCCCGAGAGTGAAGTGCTGCGACACCTGGAAATACTGGAGCAATTACGACACAGCATAGAGAGCGGCAAAGACTACCTGCATGATGTCAAGCCGCTGACGGACTATGCCCGCGAACAACTGAAAGCGCTAATGACCAGGCAATTTCCGGGAGCCAGTCTCGATCCGGATCAACTGTTAGTGACGCCCAATCTGGCGCTGGCCGGTCCTGCGCGAACATTGACCGATTTTGCGCTGAACCATACCAATACCTTGCAAAACACCGGGTTCAGCATTGCCTCGAAAATCGCTCAGACGCTCCCGGCGGCCCTTGATGCCAGCGCAGTCAAAAGGCTTTTGCTACAGCTGGACATCAAGGCGACCTATCGTCAATTTCTTTCAAATACATTGGCGATCGACGCGCCAGGTGTCGCGACCCGACAGCTGCGATTCATCAAGCAACTGCCCTGGCAACTGCTGTTGCATGCCCACACGCTGAAGCTTCAGGGAAAACTTTCCGAACGCGGCTTCGGGTTGGTTCAGCAAGTTCTCGACATGCCGGACGCCCTGGCACGCGCAGCGGTAACGGGCGCCAAGGCAATCGTGCGTCCCCTGGAGCTGATCGCGACAGAAGGCGCCGCGGCCGTCAAGACATTAGGGCTCTACCTGATCGGAGAATCCGCTGCGGCGCCGCAGATTCTGTATGCGCCATACGACAGGCATCTGGGAATCACCGAGTATGAAAATGAAGCCAGCGTCCTGAACGCAATCAACCTTCCGGGGGCATTGCAGGATCTGCTGATCAGACGCCTGCCGGATCCGCATCAGGCGACCTACAAAAATTTGCTGGCCGGCAGCGGCACGTCCGACATTCGACTGGCATCCAGTCCTGTCGATGGAAATCTGTTGCACCAATTGTTCATCGATAACAAAGCGCTGCTGTCACACATGCTCGACAGTCAATCGCAACCTGCCGGGCAGTCCGACTGGGAGGCGCTCAAGGCATTGTTCAGCAAAGGCCTCAGGTACGGCATAGAGTTTCTGCCAGGCAAACTGGCGATCCCCCACCTTCTGTGGGAAAGCTACACGTCATTCAAACAATCGGCCGAGGCCCTGCAGGACCATCATTGGAAGGCTGCGCTCAAGACCTTTATCAACGGCGTGTCGCAAATGGCGACACTGGGCAAGTTGTTGCATCAACCTGGCGCTTCGACCGCTGAGCCGGTCGTGCACAGCGGACCCGTCGTCGAAAAGCCTTTCGTTGCCACCGACATTGCCAAGGTCGATCTCACCTCTCCTTCTCGCACTCTGCTGCAATCCTTTGAAGCCAGCACCATCGAGTTGAAAAAGCTGGGTGCCAAGGCTGTCGACGGCACTTACCTCGATTCAAAAACCAGGTACAAATATGCCCCGGTCAACGGAAAGGTTTTCCGGATCGAAAAGTTCGGTGTGGCACCACGCATCGTCGATGATCAACGACAAGGCCCTTATCTGAAGAACAGCGGCACGCAGTGGGTGCTGGATCCGGACGTGCATACCGTTCATTTCGGTAAAACCATGTCTCAGATGTACAACCAGTTCCAGTCCCACTTCAAGGCGCGAAAACACATCAACATAGAGGCTCAAGGCATGGAGGCCATCCGTCAGCTCTACCCGGAAAGGGCCCGGATGATTGAACAGTCGCTGGATCTGGCCCGTTCATACGCATTCAACAGTCTGCACAATCTGGTTCAATTGAGAGCCGTCACGCCCGGAACACGGCTGGATGGCTTTTTCAAAGCGTTCTTTGATGTGCCGACGGTCGATAAGTCCCTTCTGGATAAAATCAAGGCAACCATTGTTCCGCTGTGCAAGGCACTGGTAGATCCGACACTGGACAAACTCGACCATAAGCGCTTTGTCGTCGGTTCAAACCGTTATCCCTGGGAAGGCTTGATTGCCTTTGTATTCGACGATGACCAGCAACAGAAAGTGCACTTTACAGAGAAGTTCTTCGATCAAAATCTAAACCACTACAACCATGTGCTGACGGAGCCCTTTGATGTCGTTGCCCATGCGCAGGCGGCAACGCTGATCCATGAGTTCTCGCACCTGTTTTCAAATACGCTGGATATCGCTTACCTGGAATCGAGAAGACCCTTCAGCGACCTGATCTCGACGATCACCACTCAAGCCAGCAAGTTGAAACAGGATCAAGAGCAATTTCAGCGCGAGGCATTGTCGATACAGACCCCCATCGATGAATTGTTCGCCTACTGGAACAGCGCGGAGAAAGCCTGGCAGGACCTCGATGACATTCCTGCCGCCAAAAAACTGAGTGATGGGATCAAGACCATCACCGGCACCAGCAATCTGAAGGAAGCCCGCAGAGTGTTTCGCGACCGGGCTTCACCGGATCGGCGGATCGACACCATCCTTCGCAATGCCGATTCTGTCGCACGTCTGGTCTGTGAAATGGGACGTCAACTCGACCCGGTACCTGTGACCGAAAATTGATGCCCGTGAATCAAACGTGAAGGGTAGTTTTCGCCGGCTCATCGCGAAGGTTGGAATCCAGGAAAGACCACCCCGGCAGCTGGCGGGAATGTGCCTTGTCGAAGTAACGCGTCAGCATGAAGAAAATTTAATGTGGCCAGCCCCGGAAAAACAGTGCATCTCACCTTACGCTGACGTAACCCCGACAAATTTTCTACATCCGAGCCTTCATGATTTGCGCAGCTCATTCGTCATTAATCAATGAGAGCACCCATCACTTTTTTTCCTGATCAGGCTCTGAAAAGGAGTTTTTGCATGTACAACTCGCAACTGCCAACGGATGGCAACCTTGCGCCAAACGGATCACTGAAACTGGACGTTGGCGCGTTCGCCGAAAGCGCTGAACGCCACAGCAACGAGGACATCAGGCAACTGCTCAAAAGCTTCGGCCTGCGAACCAGCCTGATTCGCCTGAAAGTGATCGACGCGTTACTGACCGCCATCGAAAACGATCGTCCGCTGGGCGGACGCGGCGTGCACAGCCACTTGCTGGACCTGGGTATTCCCCTGTCCTTTCTCAGCGTTCGCGAAGTGTTGAAGCGACTGTGCAGCGAAGGCGTGATTGTCTTGAACGAAGACAAGAGCTACAGCCTGCACCCTCAAGCCGTAGCCGTGCTCTACGGCAGTCAATGACGCATACCGCGTCGTTTAAGGCTTGACCTTGCGGCGCATCACACCATTGATCACCACGACGATCACCGCAACGCCAATGGCGATGTACTGGAACAGTTTTTCGCTGATCATCCCGGCGTTCTGCATGTACGACAGACCAAGCATGATCCCCAGCACGACAAGGGAGATCAGAATCGAATATTTCAAACGTTGCGACTGGGTCATTGCGGGTTCCTGAACCTGAAAATATGTATCCGGTTTGTATCGTGATGCATGCCAAGCTCATACGCTTCTTCGGGGATGAGCGGCTGCAAGCGGGGTCTCATGTTACAGCCCATGAAGCATTTTGGCTGCATGCGGTTCAAACGATGAGGATTGAGAAATGTTCCGTCGAATCACACTGCTGATTCCCCTGCTGATTATCCTGACCATGAGCGGTTGCGTCTGTTTTCCAGGCGGAGGTGGCTGGCATGGCGACCATCGCTACCACCATGATGGTTACTACCGTCGTTGACCTGTACGCCCCCCCCCTCTTCAGTTACCTGAATCTCTGCGCACCAGCCCGTTACCTGGCTGAGCGCAGAGCTGCACCAACCAGTCGACAAACACCCGCACCCGCAGAGACAACTGTCGATGCGGAGGATAGAGCGCCGTCAGGGGTAACCCTGGCGGCGGCAGATGCTCCAACACCTCGCACAACGTTCCCTCGCGCAACTGCCGTGCAACGTGATAGTACGGCGTCTGGACCAGGCCATAACCCGCTTCACAGGAGGCCAGATAACCATCGGCGCTGTTGACCGCTACCTGTATGGGCAGGTTCACCGGGTGCACGTGTCCGTCTATTTCAAACTCCAGGCCGAAACGCTTGCCGGTGGTGCTGGAGAAATACTCGACCATCTGGTGCCCCGCCAGATCTTCCAGACACCGTGGAGTGCCCTGGCGTTGCAAGTAGCCGGGACTGGCGCAGGTGACCTGATCGAGCAACGCCAGCGGTCGCGCCACTAGCGAATCATCCAGCGATAAGCCGCCGCGCAGCACACAATCGACGCCCTCGCGAATCAGATCTACCGGGCGATCGTTCAAGCCGATTTCCAACTCTATCAGCGGGTAACGCCGGGTAAATTCCGGCAAGGCCGGGATCACCAGCAAACGCCCGATGCCGGCAGGCATGTCGATACGCAAAAGCCCGCGCGGATTTTGCCGGGAGCTGGAAAACGCCGCCTCTGCCTCCTCCAGATCAGCCAGCAATCGCACGCAGCGCTGGTAATACGCCGCGCCATCGGCGGTTGGACTGACGTGTCGTGTGGTCCGCTGCAACAGCTGCACACCCAAATGCGCCTCAAGCTGCTTGATCAGGATGGTCACCGAAGCCCTGGGCATTTGCAGGCTGTCCGCAGCCTTGGCAAATCCTTCCAGCTCGACAATGCGAGTGAATACTCGCATGGCATTAAAACGGTCCATTGCTCTTGGTTACCTGCGGATTATTTAGAAATTACAAACAGTGATAGCGTTTTTAGCCGGTTTATCTTGTTTTTGTCGAGCGCAACAATGGGTCCACATCAAAAAAGGAGCGACACCATGCACACTCGTCAATTAGGCAAAAACGGCCCTCAGGTTTCTGCGATCGGTCTGGGCTGCATGGGCATGACCGACTTCTACACCACGGGCGGCGATACTCGCGAGGCATTGGCGACATTGCATCGCGCCATGGAGTTGGGCGTCAATTTGCTCGACACCGCCGACATGTATGGCCCGCACACCAACGAAGAACTGATTGGCAAAGCAATTGCGGGTAAGCGCGACCAGGTGTTCCTGGCCAGCAAATTCGGCATCGTGCGTGATCCGGCCAACCCCACTGCACGTGGAGTCGATGGCCGACCGGAGTACATCCGTACAGCCATCGACGGCACGCTGAAACGCCTGGGCGTGGACACCCTGGACTTGTACTACCAGCATCGCGTCGATCCGGACGTGGCCATCGAAGAAACCGTCGGTGCCATGGCCGAACTGGTCCAGTCCGGTAAAGTGCGCTACCTCGGCTTGAGCGAAGCCTCAGCGATAACCCTTGAACGAGCGCATAAGGTTCACCCGATCAGCGCGCTGCAAAGTGAATACTCGCTGTGGAGTCGCGATCAGGAGCACAACGATTGCCTGGCCACCTGCCAGCGCCTGGGGATTGCCTTTGTACCGTACAGCCCGCTCGGTCGAGGCTTTCTGACCGGAGCCCTGAAAAGTCCCGACGATTTTGCAGCGGATGATTACCGACGCTTCAGCCCGCGTTTTCAAGGCGAAAACTTCAACAGGAATTTGCAGTTGGTCGAGCAGGTGCAAGCGCTGGCTGCGGAAAAAGACGTAACCGCAGGGCAACTGGCGTTGGCCTGGGTACTCGCGCAAGGCGATTACCTGATCCCAATTCCGGGCACCAAGCAACGCAAGTATCTGGAGGAGAATGTCGCCGCGCTGGACGTTGTATTAAGTCCGGAAGACTTGTCGGCGCTGGAGGCGATTTTTCCGGATGACGCAGTGCTCGGGGCGCGTTACCCGCAAGCCGTCATGCAGATGCTCGATCGATAATATTGAGCGTCGCAGGCCCGTTCATGCCGTGTATGACGGGCCTGTTGCACTTGAAGATCAGGCTTTGCCGCTGACACCCTTGGTGTTCGGAACGGCGGGGCCATTGCCCATGCCATACGTCTTCAGGTTCTGCAGTACGTAAATCGCCTTCTTGTACTCGGGAATCAGGTGGTTGGCGTACTTGTTGCCCTTGAGGTTGTTGTTCTGGATGGTATCCAGTTGCGTGGCGAAGTACTCCAGCGCATTGAATTTTTCGTCCAGGTTCTTCGGCACCCCAAAGCGATCGAACTTGTCGCCAGCATTGAGCAGCGTCAGGGCCGTCACATCGCTGATCAAACCGCGATCACGCAAAAAGGCGCTGATGTTTCCGAGCTGTTTGACCGTAACCGTCTCGGGGTCGAATCCCTTGAAGTTCTTGTAGAGCTTCTGCTCGTTCATTTTCGCGGTGTTCAGCGCCAATGGGTCGTTGCCCACCAGTGCGAGCATCTGCTTGACCTTGACGTTCTGCGGTACGGGTTTACTGCCACTCGTTCCGCCCTCGCGAATCAGTAATCCGGCCTTGCTGGTCCAGCCACCGACATAACCGATAGTCATGACAATGTCCCTGTGCGCAGACGTCCTTCTAAGGCGACCATAAAAAGTCCTTGTTCAACCGATGAATTGGTACGCGAGTATCAATGTGCCAGCGTCCCTCGGACTACAAATATTTCAGCTTTTTACAATTCTTGTACATTTCGGATACAAATCACCAAACCCTTGAATTCATTGACTTGAAACAATTGTTTAACAATCAGACCGTCACTGAATCAGGCTGATAACCCCCGAAAGAAACCACGTCACCAGCCCGGAATGAAACCGCACATGGCTCATGTCCATGACCAACCGGTCGTCTGTAAAAGACCCTATTTGGGACGATGGTACTAAAGTCGGCCTGCCACGGGCC
Organism: Pseudomonas sp. 05N432; assembly: GCF_056396945.1. Lineage (NCBI taxonomy): Bacteria > Pseudomonadati > Pseudomonadota > Gammaproteobacteria > Pseudomonadales > Pseudomonadaceae > Pseudomonas > Pseudomonas sp. 05N432. The sequence continues at coordinate 154,304 of NZ_JBFTMM010000013.1, forward strand.
GATAGCTGCTAAAAGCCGCAATAGATCAACAAGAGCGCTCAGCACAAGGACAGGTCCAATGCCCGCATTCCGTACCATTCAAGCCCGTTACACACTATTTTTGGTGTTGTTTATCCTGTTGTTATTCGCCTTGACGGTGGTGGGCATCAGCCAGTTGGTCGCGCCGAAACTGAGGCATACGGAAGAACAGGTGGCCCTGAACCGTATTGCCGAAGTGGCCGAACAGATCCAGGGCGAACTGAACAAGGTTCAAGCGCAACAACGCAGCATCACCCAGACCATTCCCCTGCTCGACAGCGCGACCATCGACACCGTGTTGCCTGGCCTGGTGGACCAGTACGGTGAGCTGAAGGTGTTTGGTGGCGGGATCTGGCCGTTGCCTGGCCAGCGCGAAGCCGGACGCAACAAATTCAGTACCTTCTGGCACCGGGATGCGTCGGGAAAACTGGCCGTCAACACCTTCTGGAACAGCGACGCGGCGCCCAACTATTACGATCAGCCCTGGTACAAGGGCGGCATGCAGACACCCCGCGGCCAATGCGCCTGGGCCGCGGCCTATAAAGACGACGCCAGCGCCGAACCGCGCACCAACTGCGCCATGGCGATAGCGCGCAATGGCGTGCCGTACGGGGTCGCGACCATTGACGTCACCCTTGGCTTCTTCAACGACCTGGTGGCGCGCAAGGAAAAAGACCTGGGCGCCGAAATGCTGATCGTCGAGGCCGACGGCAAGATCATCAGCAACAGCTCGCGCATCAGTGCACCGATTGTCCTGAAAAACATCCGTGAACTGGCTGGCAATTCACCGTTTGCGGCGCAAATCAAAACCGCACTGGAGCGCCGTGATGCTTCGCTGCAACGCGTCGAGTTCGACAATCAAGGCGTGGCGAACACGTTCTTCATGCGTCCGATCGAAGGCACACCGTGGTTCCTTGCCACTGCCCTGCCGACCCACCTGATCACCGCTCAACGCGACGATGTCTTGAGCACCTTGAGCCTGTTGCAGATCCCGATGGTTTTGCTGCTGGTGCTGCTGCAGATTTATGCAATCCGCCAACTGATCCAGCGCATGAAAGCCTTGAAAGCCAACATCGACGCGCTGTCCACCGGCGACGCCGACCTGACCCGGCGCATCACCATTCGCGCCGAGGATGAACTGGGCGCAATCGGTCATTCGGTCAACACCTTCATCGCCTACCTGCAAAACATGATCGGCGAAGTCACCCAGGCCACAGGCGCCATGGCCTCAAGCCTGGAAAAGCTGCAACAGACCTCGGCACACACCAACCAGATCCTGCAGCGTCATGCCTCGGAGACCGACCAGACCGTCACCGCCATCACCGAGATGAGTTCGACCGCCGACAGCGTTGCCGAGAACGCCGCAGAAACCGCGGCGTTTACCCAGCGCGCCAACGAACACGCGGACCGCTCGCGGGTGGTGGTGGGCGAAGCCTCGAGCAGCGTGATCGCCTTGATCGGTGAAGTGGCCAGTGCCACCCATAAAGTCGAAAGCATGCAGCAGGACGCCCAGCGCATCACCGAAATCCTCGGGGTGATCGGCGCGATTGCCGGACAAACCAACCTGCTGGCACTCAACGCTGCGATTGAGGCGGCGCGGGCCGGTGAACAAGGTCGAGGCTTTGCCGTGGTCGCCGATGAAGTCCGCGCCCTGGCCGCCCGCACCCAGGCCAGCACCTCGGAGATCAACGAGATGCTCAGCCGTTTGACCCAAGGTGTCAGCTCTTCGGTGGCGGCGATGGAAAACACCCAGGCCAGTTGTCAGTCCGCCGCCGATGCGACAGCGCGCGTCAACGCCGGGCTGGACGAAATGGCCGGCTCGGTCAGCCACATCAACAGCCTCAGCACCCAGATCGCCACGGCCGCCGAACAACAGAGCGCGGTGACCGAGGAGATCAACCGCAGCATGGTGCAGATCCGCCATATGGTCGAAGAGCTGGTGCAAAGCGGTCACGCCACCGACCTCAATACCCGCCAGCTGCTGGACGCCAATAGCCGGGTCAGTTCGATCATGGGACGCTTCAAGGTCAGGTGAACCCGTGAATGCCGCCCGCGCGTTTCGCGTGGGCATCACCTTCAAGGGATACCCATGAATAACTTTGAAACATAAGCCTCCTTTTTCATTGAGGAAAATGGTCAAAATGCGCAGCGTGAATTGATCAACGAGAGATAACCGATGAAAACCACACTGCGTCTGGCGGCCCTTGGTGCCCTGTTCATCAGCTCCCTGGCCCATGCCGCCGAGCTGATTCCGATCGATGTCCACCGCGATGCCAATTGCGGTTGCTGCAAAAAGTGGATCGCGCACCTGGAAGCCAATGGCTTCAAGGTCAACGATCACGTCGAAACCAACATGAGCGAAGTCAAGCAGCGCCTCGGCGTCCCGCCGCGGCTGGCTTCGTGTCACACCGCGGTGATCAACGGCAAATTCGTCGAAGGCCATGTTCCCGCTGATCAGGTTCTGGCCTTGAGCAAATCCGACCTGCTTGGCGTGGCTGCTCCGGGGATGCCCATGGGCTCGCCAGGCATGGAAATGGATGGCATGGCCGATGCTTATCAGGTCATTGGGTTGACTGAAAATGGCACCGATAAAGTGGTCGCCAACTACCCGGCCCGGTAATGCTCGTTGGCTATCTCGGGCTGTTCTTCGCGGCATTCGGTGCCGCGACGCTGTTACCGTTGCAGTCCGAGGCCGTGCTGGTGGGATTGTTGCTCAACGGCGAGCATGGGCTGTGGTGGCTGCTCGCCGTCGCCACGCTCGGCAACGTGCTGGGTTCGTTGCTGAACTGGTGGCTGGGACGCAGCATCGAGCGCTTCAGGGAGCGTCGCTGGTTTCCGGTCAGCCCTGTTCATCTGGACAAGGCCCGCACTCACTATCAACGTTATGGCCATTGGTCACTGCTGCTGAGCTGGGTGCCGATCATTGGCGACCCACTGACCCTGGTGGCCGGCGTGATGCGAGAACCCATGGGGCGTTTTTTGCTGATCGTGACCTTCGCCAAAGGTGCGCGTTATGGTGTGCTGGCGCTGGCGACACTGGGCTGGATACCTTGACCCTTGGGTGCGGCCACATTGTTAATGTCGCCCTAATCACCACGCTCCAGCATCGACCGATTCGCAACGGAGTTCACCTATGCCCCGCTCACGTCCTCTTCGGTTGTCCGGCCTGCTCCTGACGCTCGCCCTGCCCGTCCTGGCCCACGCCGACGGGCCTGCCTATGGGCCGGAGCTACAGGGTTTCGACTACCCCTATACCCTCAAGCATTTTGCTTTCGAGTCTCAGGGTAAAAACCTGCAAATGGGTTACATGGACGTCGCCGCCAGCGGCAAAGCCAACGGTCGCAGCGTCGTGCTGATGCACGGCAAGAATTTCTGCGGCGCAACCTGGGACAGTTCGATCAAGGCCCTGAGCGATGCTGGCTACCGGGTAATCGCCCCGGATCAGATCGGCTTCTGCACCTCCAGCAAACCGGAAAACTATCAATACAGCTTTCAGCAACTGGCGAGCAACACCCACGCACTGCTGACCAAACTCGGCATTCAAAAGACCAGCTTGCTGGGCCATTCCACCGGCGGCATGCTTGCGACCCGTTATGCGCTGCAATATCCCGAGCAAGTCGAGCAACTGGCGCTGGTCAACCCCATTGGCCTGGAAGACTGGAAAGCCCTCGGCGTACCTTATCGCACCGTCGATCAATGGTATGACCGCGAACTCAAACTGTCCGCCGACGGCATTCGCAACTATGAGCGCAGTACCTATTACGCTGGTCGCTGGAAACCTGAATTCGACCGCTGGGTGGACATGCTCGCCGGCCTGAACAAGGGGCCGGGTCATGCTCAGGTGGCTTGGAACTCCGCGCTGATCTACGACATGATCTTCACCCAACCGGTGTTCTACGAGTTCAAGAACCTGAAAATACCGACCTTGCTATTGATCGGCACGGCCGACACCACGGCCATCGGCAGCGACATTGCGTCACCTGCGGTCAAGGCCAAAATTGGCCATTACGACGTCCTTGGCAAACAGGTCGCACAACTGATTCCACAATCGACGCTGATCGAATTCCCCGGTCTGGGTCACGCACCACAAATGGAACAACCCGCACAATTTCATCAGGCGTTACTTGGCTGGCTGGCCAAGACCACGCCAACCCTTTGAAGAGGCAATGCTCATGGCTGTACAGATTGCGGTGATCGATGACTGGCAGGACGTGGCCCGAAACGTGGTGGATTGGTCAGTGCTGGAGGGGATCGGCAAGGTCAGCTTTTTGCATGATTACCCTGCCGACCACGCCACACTGAGCGAGCGCCTGCGATCCTTCGAGGTGATTTGCGTGATGCGCGAGCGCACGCTGTTCGACGAAGCACTCCTGCGCAGCCTGCCCAGACTCAAACTGCTGGTCACCGGAGGCATGCGCAATGCCGCCATCGACCTCAAGGCCGCCGCCGCGTTGGGGATTCAGGTCTGCGGGACCGACAGCTACAAACAGGCGGCGCCCGAATTGACCTGGACGCTGATCATGGCCCTGACTCGCAATCTGCTCGCAGAAGCCAACGCCCTGCGGGCCGGTCACTGGCAACAAGGCCTCGGTGGCGACCTGTACGGCAAGACCCTGGGTATTCTGGGCCTGGGCAGCATCGGCAAACGAATCGCCGAGTTCGGTCAAGTGTTCGGGATGCGCGTTATCGCCTGGAGCGAAAACCTCACCGCCGAGCGCGCAGCCGAAGCCGGGGTTACTTATGTCAGCAAGCGCGAACTGTTCGAACAAGCCGATGTGCTATCGATCCATCTGGTGCTCAGCGAGCGCAGCCGGGGCCTGGTCGATGAACAGGCACTCGGCTGGATGAAACCGTCAGCGTTGCTGATCAATACCGCGCGCGGACCGATCGTCGATGAAGCCGCATTGATCCAGGCCCTTGAACGGAACCGTTTGAAGGGCGCAGCGCTGGATGTCTTCGAGCGGGAGCCATTAGCCGTCGACCATCCGTTTCGGACATTGCCCAACGTACTGGCCACGCCGCATGTCGGCTATGTCAGCGAGCAAAACTACCGGCTGTTCTTTTCACAGATGATTGAAGATATTCAAGCCTGGACAACTGGCCATTCGATCCGGCTGTTGAATTAGGCCACAGCGTCCCGACCCACAACTTGTAGCAGCTGGCGTAGCCTGCGTTCGGCCGCGCAGCGGTCGTAAATACTGACGACTCGGTGAGCCTGACACACCGCAGGGAATGGTTTCACGACTGCTTCGCAGCCGAACGCAGGCTGCGCCAGCTGCTACAGGGTTGGTGGTGCCTGCTTCTGCAAGTTGTTCGCACCAATAGGGTGCGAGCGGCGCATTGCCACGCCCCACTCTCTGGCAACCTTCTCCCTGTTTTTGTGCCTTGGCTGCGAAAGAACCTGCACTTCGTCGGTGCGGGCGCGGCTTATTGAGCCCGGAAATCGTGACGTCAGACCGATTGTCGAACAATTTCAAATCGTCACACACCCCGCTCTACGTTCTGACCTAGACTCCATTTCGTGACTGGAAACCGGCCGGTCATTTTGTGGGGAAAAAATCGAAACTTTCTGCCGAAGCAACAGGTCAGGTTAAAGGTGGGGCCGCAGCGACTGGTGCAATCCTTGCAACAACCACTACAGCCTTTGAGATTCAGCGCATCGACCAGCGTTTGCTGCTCCTTGCGTAGCGCTTTTGCGCCCGGCCACGGGAACTGGCCGCCTGCATCATTGGGGTGAGATGCCTGAAACAGATCAATAAAACGGGAGAAACACATGAACAGTGCCGCTTTAGAAATCCAGGGAGAGCGTTCTCACCAGCAAGTCGGCGAGCCGACCTCCATGTCGGTTCTTGCCCCGGGTGCGAAAACGGTACTGCCCGCTCCACGTCAGAATCCAAACAAGAAGAAAGTGTTGTTTGTCACCTCGGAAATCGCCGACCTGGTGAAAACCGGTGGCCTGGGTGACGTTTCTGCCGCATTGCCCCGAGCCATGGCCCATCTGCACGATGTCCGGGTGCTGATTCCCGGTTATCCGCAAGTGATGCACAGCGAAAACCCAATCCATATCATCGGCGAACTGGGCGGACACGCCGCCTTGCCACCGTGCAAGATCGGCCGCATGGACATGCCCGACGGGCTGGTCATCTACGTCCTGATCTGCCCTGAACTGTACGAACGCGAGGGCTCGCCCTACGGCGCCAACAATGGCCGCGACTGGCCGGACAACCACATCCGTTTTGCCCGTCTGGGCCTGGCTGCCGCCGACCTCGCCGCCAACCTGGCACACATCCACTGGCGCCCGGATCTGGTGCATGCTCACGACTGGCCCGCCGGCCTGGCCCCAGCCTATATGCACTGGCGTGGTCAGCGCACGCCGACCCTGTTCACCATTCATAACCTGGCTTACCAAGGCGTGGTCAGCCTCGCTTCTTGCCCTGAACTGGGTATTCCCGAACATGCCCTGCAACAGGAAGGCATGGAGTTCTACGGCAAGCTGTCGTTTCTCAAGGCGGGCATGGCCTATTCGAGCCATATCACCACCGTCAGCGCGACCTACGCCCAGGAAATCACCACCCCGGCCTTCGGCTGCGGTCTCGACGGCTTCCTCGCCAGCAAGACCCAGCAAGGCCTGCTCAGCGGCATCCCGAATGGCATCGACGAAAGCTGGGACGCGGCGACCGATCCCCACCTGTTTTGCCCGTTCAGCATCGGCGACTGGGACGGCAAAGCGGTGAATGCCACCCACGTGCGCAAACTGTTCGGCCTGAAGGACTCCAAGGGTCCGCTGTTCGCCGTGGTTTCGCGACTGGTCTACCAGAAAGGCCTGGACCTGACTGAAGCCGTGTCCGAGTTCATCGTCTCTTCGGGTGGGCAAATCGCAATCATCGGCCGTGGCGAGCCGGAAGAAGAACAAGCCATGCGCGCCCTCGCCCTGCGCTTTCCAGGGCAAATCGGAGTGCGTATCGGCTTTAACGAAACCGATGCGCGACGGATGTTCGCCGGCAGTGATTTCCTGTTGATGCCTTCACGCTATGAGCCGTGCGGCTTGAGCCAGATGTATGCGCAGCGTTTCGGCTCGTTGCCGGTCGCACGCAACACCGGCGGGCTGGCCGACACCATCGACAATGGCGTCACCGGTTTTCTCTTCGATGAGTCGACGGTTGCCAGCTACGAGGGCGCCTTGCGCCGGGCGTTCAAGGTGTTCGCTCACCCGCCCCTGTTGAACGCCATGCGCTGCCGGGCCATGGCCGCACCGTTCAATTGGTGCAAAGCGGTCGAACCCTACGCTGAACTCTATGAACAACTGGTCGCCAAGGCGTTGGGTCATTCGGTCAAGCAGTGAGAGGGATTCTTGAATGCCGTTACGGACTCCGGAAACCTGGCCCCACGGCGCCGTCATGCTGGATGCCGAACACACCCGTTTCGCCCTGTGGGCGCCAGATTCGTTTTATGTGAGCGTCGAGCTGGAAGACGGGCAATCACTGCCGATGGTGCCTCAGGCGGACGGCTGGTTCGTGATCGAGACCCGTTGCCCGGCCGGCACTCGCTATCGCTACAACATCGATGGCGAACTCGACGTGCCGGACCCCGCGTCCCGAGCGCAAGCCGGCGGTCTTGCATCACCCAGTGTGGTGGTTGACCCGCACGCTTACCGTTGGCAGCACCTCTTGTGGCAAGGCCGCCCCTGGCATGAAGCGGTGATCTACGAACTGCATGTGGGTGTGTTGGGTGGTTTTGCCGAAGTCGAAAAGCACCTGCCACGACTGGCCGAATTGGGCGTTACCGCGATCGAACTGATGCCCCTGGCGCAGTTTCCCGGCGAGCGTAACTGGGGCTACGACGGCGTGCTGCCCTACGCGCCCCAGTCGTCATACGGCACACCTGATGCGCTCAAGCACCTGATCGATAGCGCCCACGGTCTGGGTCTGGCGGTGATCATCGACGTGGTTTACAACCATTTCGGCCCTGACGGCAATTACCTGCATCACTATGCCAAGGGCTTTTTCCGCGAAGACCTGCACACGCCTTGGGGTGCGGCCATCGATTTCCGCCGTCGCGAGGTGCGCGACTTCTTTATCGACAACGCGCTGATGTGGCTTCTTGAGTACCGTTTCGACGGTTTGCGTCTGGATGCGGTACACGCCATCGAAGATCCGGATTTCCTTCAGGAACTGGCGGCAACCGTGCGCGAGCACATCGACCCACCCCGTCATGTCTGGCTCACCCTGGAAAACGAGCACAACCAGGCCAGCCTGCTGGAGCAGGGGTTCGACGCGCAGTGGAACGACGATGGGCACAACGCGCTGCACGTACTGCTGACCGGAGAAACCGAGGCTTATTACGCAGACTTTGCCGAGCGACCCACCGAAAAACTGGCGCGCTGCCTGAGCCAGGGCTTCGCCTATCAGGGCCATACCAATCGCCACGGCCATGCCCGCGGCGAACCCAGCGGACATTTGCCGCCCAGCGCCTTCGTGCTGTTTCTGCAAAACCATGACCAGATCGGCAACCGTGCCTTTGGCGAGCGTCTCCACCAGTTGACTGCACCTCAGGCGTTGCATGCGGCGACGGTCCTTCTGTTGTTATCACCGATGATCCCGTTGCTGTTCATGGGCGATGAATACGCCGCTGGCGAGCCGTTCCTGTTTTTCACCAGCCACCATGGAGTCTTGGCCAGGCAGGTGCGAGAAGGTCGACGCAATGAGTTCGCAGCGTTCAGCGCATTTGCCGATCCGCACACCCGCGAGCAGATTCCCGACCCGAATGCGTTGCACACGTTCACGGCTTCGCGTCCGACACTGACCTCATCTGAACCGCTGACACAGCAAGCAACCCTGACGCTGTATCGACAGTTGCTGCTGATCCGTCATCGGGAAATCATCCCGCGCCTGCCCGGTGCTCACGCACTGGGCGCCACGGTTCTGGCAACGGGGGCGATAAGTGCGCGCTGGCATATGGGCGATGGCAGCCTGCTGTGCATCGACCTGAACCTCACGGCGGAGCCCGTGTCCCATTCATCACAAGCCCATTCCCGGTTGCTGTTCGAATACCCGCAGCGGTCCTTCGAAGCCCTGCAACAAGGCACCCTCGCCCCCTACTGCGCGCTGGTCAGTCTGACGGCAGCGGCACCTTTGCTACCCACCACTGGAGAGCGTCCATGAGCGATGCGCAACTGGAAATCCTCGCCAGCCGAGCCGGCCTGGCAGTCGACTGGATCGACGCCAATGGCCGCCCCCAAAAAGTCGCTCCGGCGGCACTGCGTGCGATCCTCACCGGGCTCGGCCACCCGGCTGGCAGCGCTCAGGAAATCGACGCCAGCCTGCAGGAACTGCAACAGAACCAGCAAAAAAAGCGCTTGCCGCCATTGATGACGGTCGATGTCGGCACCGGGCTCGACCTCGGGCATCATTTTGCCCCTGAAACGCCCTGCGAGATTCACTTGGAAGACGGCGCGATCCTCCACCTGAAACTCGATGAGGAAGCGGTTCTTCCGGGGCTGATCCCGATCGGCTATCAGGACGTTCGCATCGCCGGCCAACGCTTCACACTTGCCGTCGCCCCCTTGCAGTGCCATAGCGTGGCCGCTGCCGTTGACAACCCGATACCCCGGGCCTGGGGCCTGAGTGTGCAATTGTATTCACTACGACGCCCCGGCGATGGCGGCTTCGGCGACCTGCAGGCACTGGAAAACCTCGCCCGCGTTGCCGGTGAGCGCGGCGCCGATGCATTGGCGATCAGCCCGTTGCACGCGATGTTCAGCAACGACACACAACGCTACAGCCCTTACTCGCCTTCCAGCCGTCTGTTTCTCAACAGCTTGTACGCCTCACCCGGGGAAGTTCTCGGCGAACGCGCGCTGCGCCTGGCCATCGACGCCACTGAATTGGCCGACGAGTTCAAACACCTCGAAGAGCAACCGCTGATCGACTGGCCCGCGGCTGCCAAGGCCAAACAGCAATTGTTGCAAGCGCTGTATGAAGGATTCTCCCAGGGTGATCATCCCTTGCTCGCGGACTTCAACAGCTTTCGTCACGACGGTGGCGAGGCCCTGGAAAACCACTGCCGTTTCGAGGCGCTTCAGGAAGCCTGTACCGCCCTTGGCGAAAGCCTCGACTGGCGCCAATGGCCTGAGCACTGGCGCGACCCGCGCAGTGTCGAACTGACGGTATTTGCCGAGAAAAATGCAGATCGCATCGGCTTCTACGCCTTTTGCCAATGGTTGATCGCCCGCAGTTTGCAACGTGCACAAACCGTTGCGCGTAGCAGTGGCATGGGCATCGGTTTGATCGCCGACCTGGCGGTCGGTGCGGATGGCGGTGGCAGCCAGGCCTGGAGTCGTCAGGACGAATTGTTGGCGGACCTCACCGTCGGCGCCCCCCCGGACATTCTCAACCGCACGGGTCAAGGCTGGGGGATTTCTGCGTTTTCCCCCGAAGGGTTGATACGTAATGGGTTTCGCGCGTTCATTGAAATGCTGCGGGCCAATTTTGCCCATACCGGCGGTCTGCGCATCGACCATGTCATGGGTTTGCAGCGGCTGTGGGTGATCCCCCTCGGCGCGCCGCCGAGGGACGGCGCGTATCTGTATTACCCCGTAGACGACCTGCTGCGTCTGGTGACGCTGGAATCCCATCGACATCAGGCGATCGTGCTTGGCGAAGACCTCGGCACCGTACCCGATGGCCTGCGCAACAAACTCATCGCCCGCTCGATCCTGGGAATGCGCGTACTGCTGTTCGAGCAGGAGCACGGGACACACTTCAAACCGATTCTTGATTGGCCGGATAACGCCCTCGCCACCACCAGCACCCATGACCTGCCAACGCTCAACGGTTGGTGGCATGGCCGCGACATCGAATGGAGCGTCCGCTTGGGGCTGGTCGACAGCCACGGTGAACAGCAATGGCGCGAGCACCGTCAGCGCGAACGCGAAGGTTTACGTCGAGCCTTGAGTCAGGACCCGCAAAATTTCCGTGAAGAGAGCCACGAGACCGATCAGGTACTCGACGCCAGCGTGCGTTTCCTGGGTCACACCCGCGCCCCCTTGGTGTTGCTGCCGCTGGAGGATGCGTTGGGCATTGATGAGCAGGCCAACCTCCCCGGCACCACGGACAGTCATCCGAACTGGCGCCGGCGCTTTGCCGATGAAAGCGACGTACTGCTGGACGATGCGGATGCCGCACGACGGCTGGAACTGCTTGCTTGCGCGCGCCTTCAGGCAGCCGAGCGTGATCAATGAGTGAGGTGCAAACCCTCTCGGTACGGGCGACGTTGCGCCTGCAGTTTCATCAGGGGTTCACCCTGGATGACGCCGTGCCGCTGGTGCCGTATTTCAGCGGTTTAGGCATCAGCCACCTCTATGCCTCGCCGCTGTTGAGTGCGCGCGCCGGGTCGATGCATGGCTACGACGTGGTCGACCCCAGCCGGGTCAATCCCGAACTGGGCGGCGAGGCAGCCCTGCGGCGACTGGTGAGTGCGCTGCGCGCCCAGGACATGGGGCTGATTCTGGACATCGTGTCCAACCACATGGCCGTAGGTGGCGCCGACAATCCCTGGTGGCTGGACTTGCTGGAGTGGGGGCGATTAAGCCCCTACGGTGAGTTTTTCGACATTCAATGGCATTCGCCAGACCCATTACTCGAAGGCCAGCTATTGCTGCCGTTCCTGGGCAACGATTACGGCAGCGCCTTGCAGGACGGTACGCTGACGCTGCACTTCGATCCCGGACGGGGCAGTTTCCATGTCGAACACCATGAGCACCACTTTCCGATCTGCCCCACCGACTACGCTGAACTGCTCAAGCCTGACGACTCGCTCGACGTTGAACGGGCACTGCAGCTCAAGGTATTGGCCGATCAGTTCACTACCCTGCACTACCAGACCGATGCCCATTCCCTTGCACGCCCCTTGCAACAAGCGCTCATCACACTGGCGTCTGATCCGGCGATCTTGCGTTGCATCGAACACAACCTTAGCCGCCATGACTCCCGCCAGCCCGAAGGTTTCAGCCGTCTGCACGAGCTGCTCGAACGCCAAAGCTATCGCCTGGCCAGTTGGCGCACGGCAGCCGATGACATAAATTGGCGGCGCTTCTTCGACATCAATGAACTGGCAGGGCTGCGGGTCGAACGCCCGGCCGTGTTCGAAGCCACCCATGCAAAAATTTTCGAGCTGATTGCCGAAGGGCTGGTGGATGGATTGCGTATCGACCACATCGATGGACTCGCCGACCCACGGGGTTACTGCCGCAAACTCAGACGTCGGGTGAACGTCCTGTCACCGTTGCGACACGTACCGATTTACGTCGAGAAAATACTCGGCGACGGTGAAACGCTGCGTCGCGACTGGCAGGTCGATGGCACCACGGGCTACGAGTTCATGAATCAACTGTCGCTGCTGCAACACGACCCGCAAGGCGAGCAAGTCCTTGGCGAACTGTGGAGCCGACACACCGAACGGCCCGCGGCGTTCGTCGAGGAAGCACAACTGGCACGCCAGCAAATCCTCAACGGTTCGCTGGCCGGCGACTTCGAAAGTGTCGCGCAGGCCTTGCTGCAAGTGGCCCGCGATGACCTGATGAGCCGAGACCTGACCCTGGGTGCGATTCGTCGGGCATTGCAGGAACTGATCGTGCATTTTCCGGTGTACCGAACATACATCGGCCCGTGTGGGCGCTCGGCACAAGACGAGGTGTTTTTCCAGCACGCGATGAACGGCGCGCGCCAGACCTTGAGCGAAGCCGACTGGCCGGTGCTCGACTATCTGGCGCAATGGCTGGGTGGGCAGCCCTGGCGCGAGCGCCCGGTAGGCCGTCAACGCAAGATCCTCAAGCATGCCTGTGTGCGCTTCCAGCAACTGACCTCACCGACCGCCGCCAAAGCCGTGGAAGACACCGCGCTCTATCGCTCAGGCGTGCTGTTGTCGCGTAACGATGTCGGCTTCAACACCGAGCGGTTCAGCGCCCCACTTGCGGACTTCCACACGGCGTGCAGCCAACGCCTCAGCGAATTCCCGGACTCGCTGCTGACCAGCGCCACCCATGACCACAAACGCGGTGAAGACAGCCGCGCACGTCTGGCATTACTCAGCGAGCGCAGTACCTGGTATGCCGAAACCGTCGAAGGCTGGCGGACACAGAGTGCTGCCCTGCGCCGCGATCCGTCGATGCCCTCACCCGCCGATGAACTGCTGCTCTACCAGACCTTGCTCGCCAGTTGGCCACTGGAGCTGCATTGCGAAGACCTGCCGTCGATGACGGCCTACACCGAACGCCTGTGGCAGTGGCAACAGAAAGCCCTGCGCGAAGCCAAACTCCAGAGCAGCTGGAGCGCACCGAACGAGCCTTATGAGCAGGCCACGCGGGCCTTCCTCGAGCGCCTTCTGCTCAGCCCCGAAGGCCTGCCTTTACGCAGTGCCATCGCCGATGCTGCGCAAGCGATCGCCTGCGGCGGCGCGCTCAATGGATTGGCGCAAACCTTGCTGCGCATGACAGTGCCGGGGGTTGCGGATCTGTATCAGGGCAATGAGTTCTGGGACTTCAGCCTGGTGGATCCGGACAATCGGCGACCGGTTGATTTCACCGTCCGCCAGCAAGCATTGCATACGCCGGTGGACACTCGACAGTTGCTGCACAACTGGCGTGACGGGCGCATCAAACAGGCGTTGATCGCCCACACGTTGGCGTTACGCGCGCGATACCCGCAACTGTTTCAGCGGGGCCGTTATCAAGCGTTGCAGGTGGTGGGCAGCCAGGCTGGGCGGGTATTGGCTTTCGCCCGCGAACTCAACGGCCAACGGGCGATTGTGCTGGTGCCGGTGCGAGTTGCGTCGCTGCTGGAAAGCAGTGCCACACCGCAAGTACCTGCCCTGCTCTGGGGCGATACCCGGGTCAAACTGCCGTTCACTGCCGCCGAAGAAAAGCTGAAGGGACTTTTTACAACAGGTGCAGTCACACACCACAAGGAATTGCTGATCAGCGCCGCGCTGGGAGATTTCCCGGTCAATCTGTTTATCCAGACTTGAGCTCAACTCAGGAGCATTACGATGAGTACCGATGACAAACGCATTCGTGAATTTGCCTATCTGATCTGGGAGTCCGAGGGGAAACCCGAAGGCCAGGAGACGCGCCACTGGGAGATGGCGTGCAAGCTGGCAGAAGCCGAAGCCCTGGCCCCGACCAAACCTGCCCGAACCGCCAAACCCAATAGCGGCAAAACCAACAGCAGCAAAACCGCAGCCAGCAAGCCCCCGGCGACCAAGCCTAAAACCAAAGCCGCCACAACCGCCAAGGTGGTAACGCCACCGGGTGAAAAGCCGGTGACCGCAAAAAAGCCTCGAGCACCGCGCAAGCCAGCCGGTTGAGAGTGCCAGGCTCTGATTGACCGCGTGGCGAGCAGATTCGCCACTTCGGGGTTGGCTCGGCGTTGAGAAACCAGCAATGCCGGCGCCGACACCCAAGCCCAATTGCAGGAGCAATGATGACCACGCCAAAAAAAACCGCGCCAGCACCTCACGTCGAGGCCTCGCGAATCCGTGAAGGCTTGCCCTTCCCGCTCGGTGCGACCTGGGATGGTCTGGGGGTCAACTTCGCGATATTTTCGGCTAACGCCACCAAGGTCGAACTGTGTTTGTTCGACGACGCCGGTGAAGTCGAGCTCGAACGTATCGAACTGCCGGAATACACCGACGAAATCTTTCACGGCTATTTGCCGGACGCTCATCCGGGGCAGATCTATGGCTACCGGGTTTATGGGCCTTACGACCCGCAAAACGGTCACCGCTTCAACCACCATAAATTGCTGATCGACCCCTACGCCAAACAGTTGGTGGGGAAATTGAAGTGGTCCGAAGCCTTGTTCGGCTACACCATCGGCCACCCCGACGCCGACCTCAGTTTCGATGAACGCGACAGTGCGCCCTTCGTGCCCAAGTGCAAGGTCATCGACCCGGCGCACACTTGGGGCCATGACCATCGGGTCAATGTGCCGTGGGATCGAACGATCATTTATGAAGCTCACGTACGCGGCATCAGCATGTGTCACCCGTCCGTCCCGCAAGCGCTGCGCGGGACCTTCGCCGGGTTGATGGTCGATGACCTGTTGGAGCACATCCGCAAACTGGGCGTGTCGTCGGTGGAGCTGATGCCGATACACGCCTTCGTTAATGACCAGCACCTGCTGCACAAGGGCATGACCAATTACTGGGGCTACAACAGCATCGCGTTCTTCGCCCCCGATCCGCGCTACCTGGCCAGCGGCAAGATCGCCGAATTCAAGGAAATGGTCGCGCACCTGCACGAAGCCAATCTTGAAGTGATTCTGGACGTGGTCTACAACCACACCGCCGAGGGCAACGAACAAGGCCCGACCCTGTCGATGCGCGGCATCGACAATGTTTCCTACTATCGACTGAAACCCGATGACAAACGCTTCTACATCAACGACTCCGGTACCGGCAACACCCTGGACCTGAGCCACCCCTGTGTATTGCAAATGGTCACCGATTCGCTGCGTTACTGGGCCACCGAAATGCATGTCGACGGGTTCCGCTTCGACCTGGCGACCATCCTCGGGCGTTACCACGACGGTTTCGACGAGCGTCACAGCTTCCTCGTTGCCTGCCGCCAGGACCCGATCCTGCGTCAGGTAAAACTGATCGCCGAGCCTTGGGACATTGGCCCTGGTGGCTATCAGGTCGGCCATTTTCCGCCAGGCTGGGTCGAGTGGAACGACCGCTTCCGCGACACCGTACGCGCCTTCTGGAAAGGTGATGACGGCCAGCTCGCCGACTTCGCCGCGCGCATGACGGCATCGGGGGAGATGTTCAATCAACGCGGCCGCCGTCCCTACGCCTCGATGAACTTCGTCACCGCCCATGACGGCTTCACCTTGAATGACCTGGTCTCCTACAACGAAAAACACAACGAAGCCAACGACGAAGAAAACCAGGACGGTAGTAATCACAACCTGTCCTGGAATCACGGCGTTGAGGGCCCCACCGACGATCCCGAGATCAATGCGCTGCGCCAGCGGCAACTGCGTAACTTCTTCGCCACCCTGCTGCTGGCCCAAGGCACACCGATGCTGGTGGCCGGTGACGAATTTGCCCGAACCCAGCACGGCAACAACAACGCCTACTGTCAGGACAGCGAAATTGGCTGGGTCAACTGGGACCTGAGCGAAGACGGCAAGGCCTTGCTCAAATTCGTCAAACGCCTGATCAAGCTGCGCCTGGCCTATCCGATTCTGCGGCGCGGACGCTTTCTGGTGGGCAATTACAACGAGGATATTGGCGTCAAGGACGTCACCTGGCTGGCACCCGACGGCAGCGAAATGTCCACCGAACAATGGCAGGATAGCCACGGGCGATGCCTGGGCATGCTGCTCGATGGACGCGCCCAGGAAACCGGAATCCGTCGCAAAGGCGCCGACGCCACCTTGCTGCTGGTGGTTAACGCTCATCACGACATTGTCAATTTCCTGCTACCGGAAGTGCCTGACGGCGGATTCTGGACCTGCATGATTGACACCAACCAACCCTCGATTCAGGGCCAGGAGCGGTTCGACTTCAATCATCAGTATTCGGTAACCGGACGCTCATTGCTGCTGTTCGAGTTGCAGCATGAGGAGCAAGACTGATACGCAACTGCCAGCCTCATCGGCAGCGCTTTAGCAAGCCACTTCATAAAAAAACGCTCCTCAGGGCGGTGACGAGGCGACGAATGGTGATCTATGAGCAATACTCTGCTCGCAGCAATCCAGGGTTTGGAGCGCTGTGCCCTGTGATCATCCGGCCGCAAGGGGTCTGCGCCGGAGTGTTCAGCCTGCCGTAATACGTGTGACGGCACACCAGAACAAGGACGTATCGCCATGAAATCCAGCACCCTCGTCGACAGTAGTTTGCCTGTGCAGATCTGGAACACTGCCCGTCAACTGGACAATATTCCCGTCATCAGCACATCCACCCTTATCCCAGCAGGCGCTCGCGCGGTGGTGATCGCCCCGCATCCGGGTGATGAAGTCGTGACCTGCGGTGGCCTGCTGCAGCTATTCGCCACCCTTGGCCACCCCCTGCAATTGATCTCGATCACCGATGGCAGCGCCAGTCATCCAGGCTCGAACCTCTGGTCGGAGAAGCGCCTGAGTGTGTTCCGCCCACAGGAAAGCGTCGAAGCCCTGCGTCGCCTCGGTTTGCCCATGCATAGCCTGAAATGGATTCGCGGCGGTTTCACCGACAACGGGCTGGCCGAGCGTGAACTCCAATTGACACAATTCATCGCACGCTACCTGCGAGCGGGAGATGTAGTGTTCAGTACCTGGAGCGAGGACGGCATCATCGACCATGACACGGTAGGTCGAGCCACCGCAAAAGCCGCCCTTATGGTGGGCGCGAGTTTCAATGAAGTGCCGGTCTGGGCCTGGCACTGGCCCGCACGCGATCATGGGCTGATTCCCTGGCACCGTGCCCGCAAGGTTCGCCTCGACACCTGGACCGTCGCACGTAAATGCCATGCCACCCATGCGTACGCCAGCCAGCTGAACGGTGAACCGGAGATCGGCATCGCGCCGATGCTGCCCAGGGCGATCCTGGCGCGAATGCGTCAACCCTATGAAATCATTTTTGTATGACCGCGAAAGAGGTGATGCGTTGGCGCTGTTCAAAATGCTGATTTACAGGCCAATGCACCCGTCGCCCCCAATAAACAACAACTTAGATAATTACTAAATATCAGTCAGTTGCAGAGCCTAAATTAGACATACCACTCATCGTTCAATTTCTTGACGCAACGCCAACGGTCTTCTTAGCTAAACGTTACTACCCCCGGAAATACCTCCTGGGGCACGCCTTGAAAACCCGCTGAAGCGGGGCGGAGGGGTTTGCCTCAATGAAATCGGTCGCCCCTCATTCGGGGTAGGAGAGACGCCAATTAGAAATATGGCATGCGATTGCAAGGTAGCCCTCCATGAACACCTCCTTCATCCAACACGAGATCAAAATCACTCTGTACACCGTTTCCACTTCGTTGTTGCTGTGCACATCCATGGAGATTCAGGCGTCCTCTGCCGAGGACGAGGCGATACCCTGGTATCAGCAAGATGTCCCGGCGCTCAACCTCCCGACGCCTGATAGGGGTAACAGCATCCGCTATATCCGCAATCCCGGCCTTGATAATCAGTTGCTGACAGTCGAGCAAGCCGCTCCTTCTGCCTGGGATCGGGTTTATGGCCAGCCTGCCAGGAGCGCAGAGCGCGACGTCCTCAGCTCACCGTTTTCCGGCATGAGCGGTTCCGAGCTCAAGGCCCCGGCGTTGATTACCCTGCAAAGCAGCGGCGGCAGCACTCAGCGCGTTGGCCTGATGGGCGGTACAAACCAGTTTCAGGGCAATGGCAATGGCCTGTTGGCCAGCTCTGCCATTGTCGACCCGAACAACACCCTCAACGTGCAAGGCCCCAATCTTGGCGCCTATTGGAGCCTGACCGGCGCAAACGGCTGGCACGTGGATTTGACCGCCAGCGGTGGTCGGGTCAATGGCTACAGCCTCAATGACCAGGGCCAGCGCCAAGCCGCTGAAGGCACCGCCATGACCCTTTCGGTGCAAGGCGGGTTCCCCATCGGCATCAGCGAAAACTGGATAATCGAACCCCAGGCGGAACTGATCAACCAGCGTATTAGCCTGGCCACCCCGTATGCCGGTAGCGCCAATGCCTCATCCACCGACCTGACGTCCTGGAGCGGCAGGGTCGGTGCAAGCTTGAAAGGCAGTTACGCCATCAAGGGCCTGCCGATCGAACCCTATGTTCGTACCAATTTCTGGCATACGGTCAATACCTCCGACACTGTGACCCTCGGTCAGGTCGACAAGCTCAGCAGCAGCCGGAACGCGTCCTCGATCGAATTGGGACTGGGCCTGGTGGCTAGAGTCACACCCACTGTCAGCCTGTATGTCAGCGGCGATTACAACAGCGCGACCGTCAACAACGACTTGTATGGATTGATCGGCAGCCTCGGGGTGCGGATGCGTTGGTGACTGTCAGGGAGATTTGCGAACCGTAGGCGCACGGCTTGCCAGCGATGGCAGCCGTAAGATCGCCATCGCCGGCAAGCCGTGCGCCCACCGGTCGCGCGCAAAACAGCGCTGATTCAGGCTCTGCACGGCAAAAAACCTGAATATCCCCCAAACCAGCCCACAAAACCCAAAAAATCCCTGATCGCCGTTAGTCTCCACCCCCTGCGATGGATTAAAGTAACGCCCCCAGCCCTGGCGTTATTCGAACGCCTTTGCTCACCCTCTCCAGGAACAGTCATCGATGGAACATCGTGAAGCGCTGCTTGCGCTGCGAACCTTTCTTTCAACGCAGATTCTCGGCCAGGAAAAACTCATCGAGCGGTTGCTCATCGCTCTGCTCGCTGACGGCCACATGCTGGTCGAAGGCGCCCCTGGCCTGGCCAAGACCAAGGCCATCAAAGAGCTTGCCGAAGGTATCGAAGCACAATTCCATCGCATCCAGTTCACCCCCGACCTGCTGCCTGCCGACATCACCGGTACCGAAATCTACCGCCCGGAAACCGGCAGTTTCGTGTTCCAGCAGGGACCGATCTTCCATAACCTGGTACTGGCCGACGAAATCAACCGGGCACCGGCCAAGGTCCAGTCGGCCTTGCTCGAAGCCATGGGCGAGCGGCAGGTCAGCGTGGGCCGCAGCACGTATGAGCTGTCGCCGCTGTTTCTGGTCATGGCGACCCAAAACCCGATCGAGCAGGAAGGCACCTACCCACTGCCTGAAGCCCAGCTCGACCGTTTCCTGATGCACGTCAAAATCGGTTTCCCGGACGCGGCCGTCGAGCGGCGCATCCTGCAACAGGCCCGCGGTGAAGCGCTGCATGGCGAAACCAAGCCCGAGCGGCGGATCAGCCAGCAGGCGATATTTGCTGCACGCAAGGAGATCCTTGGTTTGTACATGGCCGACGCCGTGGAGGAATACCTGGTGCAGCTGGTCATGGCGACCCGTACGCCGGGCAAGTTCGACCCGGAAATGTCCGAGTGGATTGCCTATGGCGCCAGCCCGCGTGGCTCCATCGCCCTCGACCGCTGCGCCCGTGCTCACGCCTGGCTGGCCGGTCGCGACTTCGTCAGCCCCGAAGACATTCAAGCGGTGCTGTTCGACGTGTTGCGCCATCGCATCATTCTTTCCTTCGAAGCCGAAGCCGCTGGCATTGACCAGGACCGCGTGGTCCAGCGGATTCTCGACGTCGTTGCCGTCGCTTGACCCCGATGACCAAGCCGCTTGCGCCCGAACCGGGTATCCGTGTCAGCCTCTCCGAGCTGATCGAGATGCGCCATCGCGTGCGCGAAGTGCAGTTGTTTTCCACGCCGAGCCAGCGCAGCCCGCTGATTGGCCTGCACCACTCCAAACTGCGCGGGCGTGGCGTGGACTTCGATCAGGTGCGGGTCTATCAGGCCGGCGATGATGTGCGAACCATCGACTGGCGCGTCACCGCACGCACCCAGGAACCGCACACCAAGCTGTTTCACGAAGAGCGCGAACGGCCGATTTTCATCATGGTCGAGCAAAGTCGCCGCTTGTTCTTCGGCTCGGGGCTGATGTTCAAATCGGTGTTGGCCGCACAAGCCGCGAGCCTGATCGGATGGGCTGCACTGGGACACAACGACCGCGTTGGCGGGCTGGTGTACGGTGACAACGAGCACTACGAAATCAAACCCCGGCGCAGCAAGCAAAGCCTGCTGCAACTGCTCAACCGCATGGTACGTGTCAACCAGTCCCTCACGACCGAAAGCGAGCCGGATCGCGACAGCCTGGGCATGGCCTTGCGCCGCGCTCGCGAAGTACTGCGCCCCGGGAGCCTGGTGATCGTGATCTGCGACGAGCGCGCCTTGTCCGAAGGCGCCGAGCAGCAACTGAGCCTGCTGTCGCGCCACTGTGACTTGCTGTTGCTGCCGGTCTCCGACCCTCTGGACCACGCCCTGCCCGCTGCCGGTTTACTGCGTTTCGCCGAGCGAGGGGCGCAACTTGAACTCGATACGCTGAACGTCGACCTGCGCCAAAGTTATCGCGCCCAGGCTGAAGCCCGTATCGCCCACTGGGAATTGCTGGCGCAGAAACTGCGCGTGCTGTTAATGCCGCTGAGCACTCAAAGCGAAATGGTCGAACAATTGCGTGAGTACCTGAACCCGAAACGTCCGGGCAAAAGCCAATGAACAGCCTCGATCAACTGCAACCCCTGATGACTCCGCCGCCCATCGAGTTCTGGCCGCCGGCACCGGGCTGGTGGCTGCTATTGGTGCTGCTGCCACTGATCGGCTTTGGCCTGTGGCAACTGCGTCGCTTTATTCCCGTCAAGCGCTCTATCGTGCGCGCCGAACAGCCGTTGGACCCGGTGCGTCTGGCGGCGTTGGCGGAACTGGCGCAGATGCCCAAACCCTATGACGGTGCGCCCGCCGGTGCCTGGTTGCAGCAACTCAACGGGCTGCTCAAGCGTCTGTGCCGCAACCATTACCCCTACAGCCAGAGCCACACCCTGAACGGTCGTAAATGGCTGGCGTTTCTCGACAACCGGTGCCCGGCCGCCGGCCTGACACGCTGGATGATTCTGGTTGAAGGCGCTTACAAACCGGAATGCAAACTCGACGACAAGGCCATCGCCGGCCTGACACAAGCCGTCGACACCTGGATTCGCAAGCATGTTTGAGTTCGCCTGGCCATGGATCTTCGCCCTGCTGCCACTGCCGTGGCTGATGCGGGTTGTGCTGCCGGTCGCTGACAGCGGCGAACCGGCGCTCAAGGTCAGCTTTCTGTCCGACCTTGAAGGCCTGGCCCGGCGTCGTGCGCGTGCCAACCTGCCGACCTGGCGCCAGCAAGCACCGTTCATCCTGCTCTGGCTGCTGCTGTTGATCGCCGCCGCACGCCCGCAATGGCTCGGCGAACCGCTGCCGATTGCCGCCAGTGGGCGCGACTTGCTGGTGGCCGTCGATGTTTCCGGCTCCATGGATTTCCCCGACATGGAGTGGCAAGACGAAGACGTCAGCCGCCTGACACTGGTCAAACACTTGCTCGGTGACTTCCTTGAAGGGCGCGATGGCGATCGCGTCGGCCTGATCCTGTTCGGCAGCCAGGCGTATCTGCAAGCACCGCTGACGTTCGACCGGCGCACCGTGCGTATCTGGCTTGACGAAGCGCGGATCGGCATTGCCGGCAAGAACACCGCCATTGGCGACGCCATCGGCCTGGCCTTGAAGCGCTTGCGCCAACGCCCGGCACAAAGCCGCGTGCTGATTCTGGTCACCGACGGCGCCAACAATGGCGGTGAAATCGATCCGCTGACCGCGGCAAGACTGGCCGCCGAAGAAGGCGTGAAAATCTACCCGATCGGCATTGGCGCCGATCCTGAGCAAGCCGGCCCCCTGGCTTTTCTGGCAGGAAACCCGACCATGGACCTTGATGAACCCGCCTTGAAAGCCATCGCCGAGGCTACCGGTGGGCGCTACTTCCGTGCGCGTGATGGCAAGGAATTGCTGGAGATCAAGAAGACCCTCGATCAACTGGAACCTGTGACTCAACAACCGACCCAGGCTCGCCCGGCGCAAGCGCTGTACAGTTGGCCGCTGGCCGCCGCGTTGCTGATGAGTCTGTTGCTGGTGATCCGCGAACGCTGGCCAGACAACCCGTTGCAACGTTTTTTCACCCGCTCGAATTTTCTGCAACAGCACCCTGACTGGCGCCAGCGGCTTAAACGCCTGCGTCTGCGGAGGCGCCGATGATTGCGCTCTGGCCGTATTGGTTCCGCCCCTGGTGGCTGCTGTTGCTGCCGCTATTGGGCTGGTTGCTGTGGCAACTCTGGCACCGGAAAAAACGCGCGGGTCGCTGGCAGATGATCCTGCCGCCGGCCTTCCATGCCGTCCTGCTCAGCGGTGGCAACGGACGTGAAAGCAAGTTGCCGTGGGTTGCCCTGGGCCTGGCCTGGGTTCTGGCGGTATTGGCGTTATTGGGACCGAGTTGGGAACGGGTTGAACAATCCGCGCAGAAACCTGCCGACCCCTTGGTGGTTCTGCTTGAACTGACCCCGGAAATGCTCGCCACCGACGTGCCGTCCACCCGTCTTGAACAGGCCCGGCGCAAGCTGCTCGACCTGTTGCAGGTGCGCAGTAACGCGCAAACCGCCATCGTCGTCTATGCCGGCAGCGCGCATACGCTGGTGCCGCTCTCGGACGACCTGGCCACCAGCAGCAACCTGCTGGAAGCGCTGAAACCGTCGATCATGCCCGAGCCCGGTCATCGCGCCGATCTGGCCGTGACCAAGGCGCTGACATTACTCAACCGCGGCGCCCTCGGCCAGGGCCGGATTCTGCTGATTGGCTCATCCCTCAGCGAACAGGAGCGCCAGGGTATTCGTCAGGCCCTGCGCGGTCAGGCACCGCAATGGTTGATGCTCGGCATCGGCACCCCGCAAGGCGCACCGATCGCTGACGAACACGGCAGTTTCCTCAAGGATGCACAAGGCGCGATCCTCGTACCGCGTCTCGACGGGCCGAGCCTGAAAGCCTTTGCCAGCGAAATGGATGGGCGTTACCGGCAAGCGCAACTGGACGACAGCGACCTGCGTGGTCTCGGGCTGCTCGATAGCCCGCATAGCGTGCGTAACGATGGCCAGACCCTGCGCCTCGATACCTGGGCCGATCAGGGCTATTGGCTGTTACTGCCGCTGTTGCTGCTGACGGCCTGCGCAGGACGC
This sequence comes from Pseudomonas sp. 05N432, assembly GCF_056396945.1. Taxonomy (NCBI): domain Bacteria; kingdom Pseudomonadati; phylum Pseudomonadota; class Gammaproteobacteria; order Pseudomonadales; family Pseudomonadaceae; genus Pseudomonas; species Pseudomonas sp. 05N432. The sequence continues at coordinate 178,070 of NZ_JBFTMM010000013.1, forward strand.
CGAGGCTGGTTGTTCTGCCTGCCATTGCTGTTCATGCTGCCGCAACCGAGTTACGCCTTCGAGTTCAACGATCTTTGGCTGCGCCCGGACCAACAGGGCCTGCACTTGCTCAAGCAACACCAGCCCGCGGAGGCCGCGCAGCGTTTTCAGGACCGGCAATGGCAAGGCGTAGCGCTGTATGAGGCCGGTGAGTATGCCGCTGCCGCCGAGCGTTTCGCCGAAGGCAACGACGCCCGCGCACACTACAATCGCGGCAACGCCCTGGCTAAAAGCGGTGAACTGGAAGCTGCCGTCGATGCCTATGAACAGGCCCTTGAGCTGCAACCTGATTTACGTCCGGCGCAGACCAACAAAGCGCTGGTAGAAGCGTTGATCAAACAAAAAGCCCCCACCCCACCCAATGAGCCCGATAAAACCGACGGCGAAGAGCACCCGCAAACCCAGCAACCCCCACCACCGGGTGCGTCGACACAAACCTCGACCGCTGACGAGCAAAAAACCGACACGCAAACCGCGCAATCGCGCAACGACACCAATAGCGAAAACCAGACGGACAGCCCGCCACAACCGGGCAATAATGACGTGCCGGGCAGTGAGCTGGGCGACGAACAACGCAGCACACCGCCGATCCGCACTGCCGACGCCAACTTCGACGACGAGCACCGGCAGGCCCTGGAGCAATGGCTGCGTAAAATCCCGGATGAGCCGGGCGAATTGCTTAGACGTAAATTCTGGTACGAACAGCAACAACATCAGGATCAGGGAAAAACTCGATGACCCGCTTCACCGTTCTATTGCTCAGCCTTTCGCTCTGGACCGTGGGTGCCCAGGCTGCGGGGCTGGTTGCCAGCATCGATCGCAGCCGCGTGAATTCCGGCGAGACGGTCGAACTGACCCTCGAATCCAGTGATGTCACGCAGTTCGGCAAACCTGACCTGAGCGCACTCGACCCGCTGTTCGAGGTTCGCGGCACCCGCCAGGTCAACCAGCTCACCACCCTGGGCGACGACAGCCACGCCACCACCCGCTGGATCATCACCCTCCTGCCCCGGCACAACGGCACGCTGGTGATCCCTCCGCTGCCGCTCGGCGAGTCCAAAAGCCAGCCGATCAACTTGCAGGTAGTCGAAAGCGAAAAGCAGGACAGCGCAGACAAACTGGCGCCCGTGTTCATCGAGACCAGCCTCGATCAGGACACCGTGTACGTGCAGGCCCAGGCGATTCTGACCTTGCGCATCTATCATTCGGTGTCGCTGTATGACGACAGCAGCCTGACCCCGCTGCAAATCCCCGATGCGCGCGTCGAACAACTCGGTGAGTCGCGCACTTACGAAAAAGTCATCAATGACCTGCGCCACGGTGTGATCGAACGGCGGTACGCAATTTACCCGCAACACAGTGGCCTGCTGACGATTCCCGCACAGATGTTCAGCGCCACCCTGGCGGAAACGCAACCCGCTCAGGAGCCGGCCCCGCAAGGGCCAAAAGCGGGCAAACTGATTCGCGTGAGTTCCACCGGGCTCAACCTGACCGTCAAGCCCAAACCGATCGAGTATCCCGCCGACGCCCCTTGGCTACCCGCGCGTAGCCTGAGTCTCAGTGAAAGCTGGAACCCTGCGCCTGATCACGTTCAAGTGGGCGACTCCATGACCCGCAGCCTGACCCTGAAAGCCGAAGGCCTGGCCAGCTCGCAACTGCCGCCCCTGCCCGCCACTGAAACCAGCGGATTGCGGCGTTATCCCGATCAGCCACAATTGAGCAATCAACCCAGTGACCGGGGGTTGATCGGCATCCGCGAAGACCGTGAAGCACTGGTGCCCACTCGCATCGGGCAGATCGAATTGCCGCCCGTGGAAGTGGTCTGGTGGAACACCCTTCAAGATCATCTGGAGCGCAGCAGCCTGCCCGCTCGCACCCTGAACGCCGTAAACAACCCGAGCCTGATGGTCGACGCTCCAGCGGGCAACGTGCCGGCTACCGTAGTGCTCGGCAATGAAGCACTCTGGTACTGGAAGCTCAGCACCTTGATCCTCGCCTGCACCACCTTGCTTGGCTTCGGCCTGTGGTGGCGTGCGCGTTGGCAGCCGGCGATTCTGCGCGCCGCGCAAACGGGCCCGAGCCCGCGCACGCTACTCGACGACCTCAAGCGAGCCTGCCAGGCCAACGACCCTCAAGCCACCCGCCAGGCGCTCGACGCCTGGGCCCGCCAACAGCCGGAAACCCTGGCCGACATGGCTGCACGCTTCGTACCGCTGTCCGACGCACTCGACGGCTTGAACGGCGCGCTCTACAGCGAAACCGGGCATTACTGGCAAGGCGAAGAACTCTGGCGCGCGATCCGCGCCATCCCGATTGCCGAACGGGTTCATGATCCGGTCGGTGACAGTGGTTTGCCGCCGCTGTATCCGAAGTAAAAGATGATGGTGGTATTTTCAGAATCGCCGGTAACTATCCCTGCGCTCCACTCGTTCCATATCTATGGACCCTCTGCGAATGGAGCCTTTCAATATATCCGCCTCGAAGTAACGTGAATTTTCAGGTGGTTCATGGCTATTTTGGACAGATGTCTCACTGTCCACCTCATTCGCCTGTCGAGCCGACAATTTGATCGTTTTGGGCTGCACACGAATCAGAAAATCAATCCTCCCCTCTGGCCCTTTAATTCTTTCCACGCTAACGGGTTCAAGATCGAAGTCTTCCATTATCCGCATCGTGCTTTTTCCATTAGGCGTCTTGGTAAAAAAAACATTCATCAAGTCTTTCCCATCATTCCCAGTGCTCACCGTATTAGCGAGAGCGATGTAACTCATGACATTCTCTCGTTTGATCACGGAAGGTAGCTTGCCAAAAAAGCTACGCTGGCTGGCGACCAATTCATATTGGTATCTGGCAACATCACTGGCATGGAACCTGTCAGGTTCACCGGAACCGGAAATGTCCCTGCGAGGTGGATTGGTTTTATAGTTCTGTTTGAAAATCCAAATATCTTCATGGAATTCGTTCACGAACCAACTTTCATAACTATGACCGCCTACCTGATGGAAATATGTTGAACTGACTTCATGAGAATTAGGCTCGAGTTCGTGGGCCTTAAATCTATCCTTTATAAAACGCTGCGCCGCTTGACTGGAGTCACCCAGGCTATCAAGTCGTGCCCTCAAACCCTCCTGCCAGAAGGATTGGTATGCGCTACTCGGCGGTACTGGTTCCAAGCCATACATGTCAACGAGCGTAGTGGGTCGGTTTTCGACCATTCTGTACAAATTCTGCCCATATAACGTGCCTGCTGGATCAGGGCTCATCCAGCGACACAACCAAGGTGCGTAATACCGATACCCATAGTAGTAAAGTCCGGACGCATCCCGCTCTTTTCCTGAGTAACGAATAGTTTTGTATTTAGCCTCCAACGTACTTCTACCCACCCACCAGGCCGTACCGCCAAACGGGTAATAACCCTCTTGGCTCAATAGTCCGGCTTTCTCATCCAGCTCCAACGTGCATGAACCCAGGTGATCACTCAGACTGAAGCGCACTTGATCATTGCTTATGCCGTCGGGCGGCTTCGTTTCCCAATGTAATACCCACACACGGCTGCGTCCGGCCTCGACGCTGATCACCTGGCGCTCTTCGCCTGTTACCGCGTCACGATGAATCTCTAGTCCCGGTAAATAACGAACCTCAGCGCGCAAGATACGACTGCCGGCTTGAGTAAGGCGCACCTTGCGCAGACGATGGCCGGGGCGGTCGTAGACATGGCACTCAAGATCATCCGCCCCATCCTCACGCTTCACCATCGTCACCAGACTCAGTTGATTGCGAACGTCCCAACTCATGGCCTGGCCGCGTTGCAACTCCTGCTGGTTGCCGTTGGCATCGAAGCCGTTGGTAATTTCCTCCTCGTCCGGTAGAGATCCATCTTCGCGCTGAGCCAGGCTGTGGTTGTTGAAACTGGAGGTACTCATATTGAACGTCGGTGCGCCGCTATGATGGCGGGAAAGTAGATTGCCGGCTGCGTCGTAGAGGAACGACTGAGTGTAATTGCGCAGTTGATTCGAATCCAACGGCATGCGCTTCAACGCTGGTAGTGCTAGTCCGTAGCCAGGAGTGATGACCTCCCGGCCACTGGCTTCGACCAGCTGATAAAGGCTGTCGTAGCGATAGCAGTTGATCGGATCGATACGCTGATTGTTGAAATAGCGCACCGACTGAGACTTGTCTTCAAGACTGACAATGTTTCCCACCGGGTCGTAACAGTAATTCAGATTCTGAAGAGGAGCACTGCCGGGAATACCGGCCAGGAGCTGGATCAAACGACCATCGTCAGCGCCATAAAAAGCCTTGTTCACCACGCGATTGCCGGCAGTTTCGCTCTCGATTTGACCAAGGGCATTGTAGTGAATAGAGCCGACCAGCAAGCGCGGCAGCTCATCAGAGCCCGCCAGTTGCAGCCGGGTTTCTTTCAGTTCGCCGGCCACCGTATAGTCGAACATCCTTAAGTTACCCATTGCATCGATCTGGGTCTGCATCTCATTTGTAGCAGTGAAGGTCTGAGCAGTGATAAAACCCTTACCGTCTTCCAAGAGATCATCACGCAGTGAAATGTCGGGAGGCCAGTCCGGCGCCTCCAGACCGCTCAGGAACTGCCGTGCTTCCACCAGACACGTATCGAACAAACTATATTCGGATAACCGCAAGGTGCCCGCAGGATCATCATGTCGAATTAGCCGACCGCATTGGTTATGGGCCGCGACTTCGTCACCGCAATCGCCATAGGTAAAGCGCTCCACCACCTTGGGTAACTGACCTGCCGCGTGTTCACGTACGGTAACAGGGCGCAGTAACGAGTCGTGCTCGATCTGTTGCTGGTTGGCGCGACTGTCCCAGGAATGAAGTAGTTGCCCGGCTGCGCCTGGCAAGGCCAGGCGCAGCCCCGCATCGACGCATTGCGTTGACAGTACAGCGTCGTGAAGTGTGTAAAGAGTGATCCTGTTGGGAACTTGCTTGCCCCCCATTGCAGCCTCCTTCCAGAAGCGCGGATCCCAACTAGCGATCTCTCGCCCGGCTGCATCGTAGGCATGCCGGGTAATCCGCGAGTCGGGCACCTGGCCAGACTCCGAGCGGCAGTAAGCAACTTCCCGACTCAACAGACCACGCGGGTCCATGACTGTCAGAGTGGGAGTTGAGCGATCTACAGAGATGTTGTCCATGGCTTTGAATAACACAGTAGGAATACGACGCCTACTGTCAGAAATTACAGGTAGATCTCTGCGTAATGCAGACACACCCGGTCCATCAGGCCGACATGGCTGCACGCTTCGTACCGCTGTCCGACGCACTCGACGGCTTGAACGGCGCGCTCTACAGCGAAACCGGGCATTACTGGCAAGGCGAAGAACTCTGGCGCGCGATCCGCGCCATCCCGATCACCGAACGGGTCCATGATCCGGTCGGTGACAGTGGTTTGCCGCCGCTATATCCGAAATAAACATCGAATGCCAGCTGCTACAAATACCAACCTGGAACAATCACCTTCAGGATGATTGTTCCAGTGCGCAGGTCAGGGTTGTTTGATCCAAAGCACATTGTCGCCCACACCAGGCGCCCAGTCCGACACGTACGAAACATGCGCCTGAATGCACCTCCACTTGCTCCCCGAATGGCTGACCCGTGCGTCTTTTTCATACCTCGCATTCAGCTCCCAAGCCGGATAATCCCCTCCTCCCCCTTCGGTTCTGACGCCCAGAGCGTTACTGGATGACGACAGTTTGCCGTTCTGGTCGAGCGCTTTCACAAAGTATTCGTAGGTGGTATCTGGCGTCAGGCCTGGATCTTCAAACGAGGTCTTATCGCCGTCTACGCGGTCGACTTCATGGTCGTTACGGAAAATGACGTATTGGGTAATCGGAGTTGTGCCGGTAGAGACACCCCACATCAGTCTGACGCTGTACGGAGTCTGGCCCATGCTGTGCAGATTCACTGGGGCAGTGGGTGCTCCATCTTCTGTCAACGTATGCACGTCGATGGCCCGACTCGGCGCAGAAACCTTGCCCTCATTATTGATTGCGGAAATAAAATAGCTGTATCGGGTTCCGGCCGCCACGCTGTTATCGGTCCAGGTCTGTTGCGTTGCGTCAATATCGACAATGCTGATCCCGTTTCGTGTAATACGGTACTTGGCAATGGGGGTGACTGCCTTGTCCCACGTCAGCACCACTTGCTTGTCAGTAACGTCACTGGCCGTCAGCCCGGTCGGTGTGTCGGGACGTTCGCCTCCGTCGGACGTCTCAAAGAGCAGATCAATTACCTGATAGAAAGCCATCCCCGTATCGGCAACGACATAAATAGCCAGTAACACGTGGTAGCCCTCACGCTTGGGTAGCGGGACTTCATGTTCGGTAGGGGAAGGTGGCATCAATTCATCTGGATATTTCCAGAATGGTTGCCAACTGTTTTGCACCGTATAAAACGGCTTTGCGCCGAACTGATAGCGCGCCAGGGGCCTGCTGAAATCCCAATCTTCTTCGGTTATGAAATACTCCCAGCGTCTTGCGGGGTGATTTGCAGTAAAGTTCCATGAGACAGGTAATAATTCGCCACTACACACTTCGTGCTTTTGCCAGTGGTCACCGGGCTGATCAAGAAACGCACCGGTCAGCTGCCCCGCACTGGCAATCATTCCATCCAGAGGTGGCGTGGCACTAAGCACATCGTCCAGAGCCAAAGGATCCTTCAAGCCGCCAGCGGTCTGCGGGAAATGCTTTCCGGACTCCCGCTGATTCAGCGCGCCCTCATCCAGTTTCCCTTCCTGCCAGGCAAAATAGGCCCGTGAGGCGGGAGAAAAGACATGACCGTGACGCGGTGTATTGCTTCGACTGATCGTGTTCGAGCTACGCTGTGACATAGTGTTTCTCCACATTTGTTTAATCACTGCAAGGGATCCATACCCTCCGCCACCATTAAACGCTCCGCCCTCCGCCACGAATACTGTTAGAAGTAATAGGTCAGCGCGTCATTGGTCGGTTATTAACCTCCGCGATCTGCAAGAAGCCCCTCAGCAACCCAAAGCATTTGCCAGTAAACTCCCTCCCCTTTAGCCGCCATCATTTTTCCCGCGGCCATCACCTTATTTCCTACGGAGTTTGCCTTGCGTCTGTTCCACACCTCCGACTGGCACCTTGGGCAAAACCTGCATGGCCAGGAGCGCGACTTTGAACACGGCTGTTTCCTCGACTGGCTGCTGCGTCAGCTGGCGCTGGAAAAGCCTGATGTGCTGCTGATCGCCGGCGACATCTTCGATACGGTCAATCCACCGGTCAAAGCCCAGGAACGTCTCTACGACTTCATCGTCAGCGCGCATGAGCAGCAGCCATCGCTGACCATCGTGATGATCGCCGGCAATCATGACTCCGGTTCGCGGATCGAATTGCCCGCGCCGCTGATGCGCCGGTTGCGCACTCACGCGCTGGGCCGGGTGTTGTGGCTCGATGACGGGCAACTGGACGCCGAACGCTTGCTGATTCCGCTGCCCGATGCCTCGGGTGAAATCGCCGGTTGGTGCCTGGCGCTGCCGTTTCTGCGGCCCGCCGAAGTCACCGGTGCCCACCTGGGCGACAACTACCTGCGCGGCATTGGCCAGGTGCATGAATGGCTGATCGAAGCCGCCAATGCCAAGCGTCAACCCGGTCAGGCATTGATCGCCATCAGCCATGCGCACATGGCCGGTGGATCAGTGTCCGAGGACTCCGAGCGCAGCCTGATCATCGGCAACGCCGAAGCCCTGCCCGCCAGCCTGTTCGGCCCGAGTATCGGCTACGTTGCCCTTGGCCATTTGCACAAGCCGCAGAAGGTCAACGGCGAGGAGCGCATTCGCTACAGCGGCTCGCCGATTCCGTTGTCGTTTTCCGAAATCGGCTATCAGCATCAGATTCTCGACATCACGCTCGACGGCGAGACGCTGCTCAGCGTCGAACCCCGGTTGATCCCCCGTGCGGTCAACCTGCAACGCCTGGGCCCTGCTCCGCTCAGTGAAATCCTGACGCAGCTCGCGGATTTGCCGAATATCGACCTGTTGGCCGATCTCCAGCGCCAACCATGGCTTGAGGTCCGCGTACGCCTCGATGAACCGCAGCCGGACTTGCGCCAACAGATCGAAACCGCGCTGCAAGGCAAAGCCGTGCGGCTGGTGCGAATCGCTGCCGAATACGCAGGCAATGGCAGTCGAGACGGCGCGGATGACACGGGTCAGTTGGTCGAACTGGACCAGCTCACGCCACAAGAATTATTCAGCCGTGCCTGGCTCGATAACTACGGCAGCGCGGTCGACGAACAAACACTCAAGGACTTTGCGGTGCTGCTGCAAGACGTTCAGCAGGAGAGCGAACAGCCATGAAAATCCTCGCGATCCGCCTGAAAAACCTCGCCTCGCTGGCGGGCCCCTTTGAAATCGACTTCACTGCCGAACCCCTGGCCAGTTCCGGTCTGTTTGCGATTACCGGGCCGACCGGTGCCGGTAAAAGCACCTTGCTCGATGCCCTGTGCCTGGCGCTGTTTGGCGCAGTGCCGCGCCTCAACAACACCGGACGCGACGCCAAGGTACCGGATGCAGACGGCGAGATCGCCACGGGCGACCCGCGCACCCTGCTGCGCCGTGGCACCGGTGACGGCTATGCCGAGGTCGACTTTGTCGGCATCGACGGCCGTCGCTACCGCGCGCGCTGGGAAGCCAATCGCGCCCGCGAAAAAGCCAACGGCAAGCTGCAAGCCAGCCGTCAAAGCCTGCGTGATCTCGACACCGATCAACTGCTGGCCAGCCAGAAAGGCGAATACAAGACTCAACTGGAAGCCGTGCTGGGCCTGAACTTCGAACAGTTCACCCGCGCGGTGATGCTCGCTCAAAGCGAGTTCAGCGCGTTTCTCAAGGCCGATGACAACGACCGTAGCGAACTGCTGGAAAAACTCACCGACACCGCGCTCTACACGCGCCTGGGCAAACGCGCTTTCGACAAAAGCAAGGAAACCCGCGAAGCCCACAAGTTGCTGCAAGACCAGGCCACTGGCGTCACGCCGCTTGAGCCCGAGGCCCGTGCCGAACTCGATCAGCGCTTCAACGACGCCCAGCAACAACTCAAAAACCAGCAAGCACAGCTCAAGCAGCTTGAGCTGCAAAACACCTGGCTCAAAGAACTGCAGCAGTTGCAGGACCAGCAACAGGCCGCTGCTGAACAACTGCAACAGGCTCAACAGTCGTGGGACGCCCAGGCGGGCGAACGGCTGAACCTGGCGCGCCTGGAACAACTGGCGCCGCAGCGGCATCAGTTTGCCCGGCAAACCGAGCTGAGCGCGCAACTGAGCCCATTGGCCGCGCTGATTCAGCAACACGCTCAACAGCAAAGCGAGCTGCAAATCCGTCAGGTGCAACTCGAAACCAGCCTGGAATCCGCAAAAGCCGCGCTGATCCAGGCCCAAAGCCAGCACAGCAACAACGCCCCGCTGCTGCGTCAGGCCTTCGAAGAACAGAGCAACCTCGCGCGCCTGACTCAGGCCATCAACGCCTCAGCCGAACTCAAGCACAACGCCGAACTGGCCAGCTCCGAAGGCCAGCAAGCCATCGCGCAAATGCTCGAACAGCAACAACGGGTTGCCGAACGCCTTGCAACGATTGCGACGCAGCTGGAACAGAGCCTCCAACTGGCTCCCGTCAGTGACGCCTGGAACGCCTATCGCGAGCGTTTGCAGCAACTGATGCTGGTGGGCAATCGCCTGAAAAAGGGCCAGGCTGAACTGCTCGAACTGGAGCAACGGGCGGCCGACACCGCAACCCAACTAAACACTCAGCGACAAAGCCTGGAGCTGCTCTACAGCGAAGCCGGCGCTGAACCTGCGGCCGTTGCCGAACAGATTCAGATCCTCGGCAGCCTGCTGCAAGACAACCGCAAGCAGCAGCGCGCCATCGAAGATCTCGCGCGATTGTGGGCTCGTCAGCAGGAGCTGGACACGCGCACGCAGGACCTGCAGCAGCGCCTGCAAACCGTCCAGACAGAACGCGAACGCCTGACCCGCGAAGGTGTCCAGGCCAAAGCCGAACTGACTGTCGCCGAGCAAACCCTGACAGTCACCCGGGAACTGCTGGAGCGTCAGCGCCTGGCGCGCAGTGCCAGTGTCGAAGAGTTGCGCGGGCAGTTGCAGGACGATCAACCGTGCCCGGTCTGCGGCAGCGTCGAGCATCCTTATCATCAGCCAGAAGCGTTGCTGCAAAGCCTCGGCCGGCACGATGAAAGCGAACAGGCCAACGCACAAAAAGCCGTTGACCGGCTCAAGGAAAAACTCGCGGACCTGCGCACCGAGGTCGGCGGGCTGATTGCCCAGCAAAAAGAACTGCTGCAACAACAGGAACTGCTGGCAACCCAGCAGCAGAGCCTGACACCGAGCCTTGAAGCGCACCCACTGGCCGCCCAGTTGCTGACCCAGGAAACCGGCAAACGCGACGCCTGGCTGAATCAGCAAAGCGCTCAGTTGAATCAGAGCATTGCCCAGGACGAACAACGACAAAGCGCCCTGCTCACCTTGCAGCAAGACGCCGCACGTCTTCAGCAACAGCTGCAAGCCGCCGACCAGGCCAGCCAGCAGGCTGCCCAGCAACTGACGATCCAGCAGCGCGAGTTGAGCAACGACAGCCAGCGCCTTGAAGAAGAACTGGCAGCATTCAGCGCCCTGCTCCCGGCGGCGATCCTTGACGGTTTGCGCAACGAGCCCGCTGCGACCTTCATGCAACTCGATCAGCAGGTCGCCCAGCGGCTGGAACAGCTGGAACTGCAACGCGAAGAGCTCAGCGAACAACAACAGCGTCAGCAAGCCCTCGAGAAAGAACAGGACCGGCAGCTGACACGCGTGCAGCAATTGCAAGCCGCACAGCTGCAATTCAGCGCACTCGCCGAGCAGCAACACGCCGCCCAACAGAAACTCGCCGAACTGCTGGGCGAGCAGCCGAGCGCCGAGCAGTGGCAACAGCAACTGGATCAGGCCGTCGAACAGGCTCGACAGGCCGAAGCGCTGGCCAATCAGCACTTGCAGGAAGTCCGCAGCCAGCAGATTCAACTGGCCGCCGAGCTCCGGGCGGAGCAACAACGCCAGCACGCGCTGGAAGCCGAAAGTCATGAGCTGAGCGGCAGGATCGCCGAATGGCGTGCCCTTCATCCTGAACTGGACGATGGCGGTCTGGAGCAGTTACTGGCGTTCAGCGACGAGCAGGTCACGCAGTTGCGCCAACAGCTTCAACTCGGCGAAAAAGCCATCGAGCAAGCCAAGGTGCTAGTGCATGAACGCGAACAGCGCCTGCACAGCCATCAGGCGCAGCACAATGGCAACCTTGATGCCGAACAACTGGCCACCGCCCTCGGCGAGCTGCAAAACCAGTTCGGGATCAGCGAACAGCTCTGCGCCGAACTGCGTGCGCAACAAGCCGAAGATCAACGCCGTCAGGACGCCAATCAGGCGCTGGCACAACGCATTAGCGAGGCCTACAGCGAGTGGCAGCGCTGGGCACGGCTGAATGCCTTGATCGGCTCGGCCACCGGAGACACTTTCCGCAAGATCGCCCAGGCCTACAACCTCGATTTGCTGGTGCATCACGCCAACGCCCAGTTGCGCCAACTGGTGCGCCGCTACCGGCTCAAGCGTGGTGGCAGCATGCTCGGCTTGCTGGTGATGGACACGGAGATGGGCGACGAACTGCGCTCGGTGCACTCGCTGTCGGGCGGCGAAACCTTCCTGGTGTCGCTGGCACTGGCGCTGGGCCTGGCCTCGATGGCCTCGAGTACGCTGAAAATCGAATCGCTGTTCATCGATGAAGGCTTCGGCAGCCTCGATCCGGAGTCACTGCAATTGGCAATGGACGCCCTCGACGGTTTGCAGGCGCAAGGTCGCAAGGTCGGGGTGATCTCCCACGTACAGGAAATGCACGAGCGAATCCCGGTGCAGATCCAGGTTCATCGCCAAGGCAATGGCCTGAGCACGCTGGAGGTCAAATGAGCACGCCGACGCTCTACTCCTTCCGCCGTTGCCCCTACGCCATGCGCGCACGCATGGCGCTGCGTTACAGCGCAGTGGCGGTGGACATTGTCGAGGTCAGCCTGAAAGCCAAGCCGCCGCAGATGCTCGCGCTGTCGAGCAAGGGCACCGTGCCGGTGCTGAGCCTTGACGGTCGGGTGATCGAGCAAAGCCTGGAGATCATGCAGTGGGCGCTGGAACAGAACGACCCGCAGGATTGGTTGCTCAAGGACGATCCTGCGGCGCAGCAACTGGGCGCTGCGCTGATCGAAGCAAACGATCAGACGTTCAAGCTGCACCTCAATCGCTACAAATACGCTGAACGCTACCCGGAACACCCCATGGAGCATTACCGCGCAGAAGGCGAAGTGTTTTTGCGCAAACTGGATGAGTTGCTGCAACAGCGAGCTTATCTGGTGGCCGATCATCTGAGCCTGGCGGATATCGCCCTGACACCGTTCATACGCCAGTTCGCGCATGTCGACCGCGAGTGGTTTGCGCAGACGCCGTATCGGCATCTTCAGGCCTGGTTACAGGGGATTCTGGAGTCGGATCTTTTTACTGCAGTCATGGCAAAGACCTAGTGTGGGAGCGGGCTTGCTCGCGATGACTGACTGACATTCAACATTGATATCGACTGTCATACCGCTATCGCGAGCAGGCTCGCTCCCACATTCACTTACGTCAACGCATTGCACATTTTGAGCGCCGAGCAATCAACCTCAAACGGCCCCAGAACCACTGCTTTGGGTTTGGCTGGCGGATTACCCGCCAACAATCCCAGCGCCTTGGCGGTCTGGATGTTGTGGGCGATGTTGTGATTGCACTCGATGGCCCGTGCCAGAGAGCCCGCCGAGCCTTGGCCGATGCCGAGCAGTGAAGATCCATTGGTCAGGAATGCCAGGAAGGCCACGACCATCAGTTTGTGCCCTTTCATACCCCAACCACTCCCGCGACGTCGGAATGCTCAGCGCCGGCGTGCTGCGCGTGCTCAAACTGGATGGCGGGATAAGCGACCTGAATCGGCGCTTGCATGACGCGCTGCGACTGGGCCGAGAGGCTGACCACCAGAACCATCGCCACGTATAAACCAATGGCTACATACGCGCCGTGTTTGGCAGAAGAAAGGATTGCGCTGGCCATGGGATTCTCCGTGGGCATGTTTCAGTGCCCACAGGATCAATCAAATAGCCTGCTATGAATAGCGACCTTTATGCATAGTAGCTATCAGTTTAATTGATCGAAAATCCGACGACGTTCAGTCCTGCAACACGCTCATCAAACGCTCGTGCGCGGCTTCAGGCTCGCCGTCAACCGGGCGGGCAGCCGAGAGAATCGGGGTGGAATAGAGAAACAGCAGCACCACAGCCAGACGCATCGCCATGTCATCGATCCTTGGGAAAGATTGAGTCAATAAATTAGCGTCAAATTTAAACACATGGCCATGTGATATTACACGCGGTATTTGTGCTGAATGGGGTGCGGAGTCGCAAATGCTTTATGCAGGAGCGACATCACTCGGGTCTTTCCAGCGAAGGGATCGCCGATCGGATCAAGTGACTTCGCTCCTGCATAAGGTCGGCAGGGCTTGAATCTCAGTGTTGGATCTTGTGATCCAGCGCGGCGTAGAAGTTGGCGCTTTGTTGCAGGTATTTCTGGGTGTAGCTGTGGGTGCCGGATTTTTTCGAGCTGATCTCGACGCTGGCACTGGCTGGCAGAGCAACGCTGGCGGAGATGGCGGATGCGGCAATCACGGAGAAGAGATTGAAGTTCATGGCGGTAACCCTCGTAGATTCAGTTGGCTTGCTTGCCTGTGTAGGCCGTGAAGCAAACTTACGCCCGAGGGTTGGCGCTCTTGAAATCTTTTGCAGCAGTAGCGGATATCACTCGGATTAATAGAACCGCGCAGGCCCCGGCGTACGGGGCCTGCGGCTTATTGACGCAGGAAGAACTTGATATCGCTGGGTGAGTCGAACGGCAGTTTTTGCACGGTTTTGCCCAGCAGACCGGTCTTCACATCACGCGCGATGATGACGATCTGATTGCTCTTCTGGTTGGCGACCAGCATGAACTTGCCGCTTGGGTCGAGGCTGAACTCACGCGGGTGATCACCCTCCACCGAACGGCGCTGAAGCTCCTTGAGCTCGCCACTGGCCGGATCGATGGCGAACACCAGCAACTCGTTCGTGGTGCCACGGTTACTGACGTAGAGGAACTTGCCATCCGACGAGGCATGCAACGCAGCGGAGGCTCTCTGCGCCGGGGGTTTGCCGGCTGCCAGGTCGACCATCTGCCGCTGGGTCAACTTGCCCGCCTGATAATCGAAGACGGCGACTTGCGCGCTCATTTCCAGAGTCAGGTACGCGTGCTTGCCGTCTCCACTGAACAGCAAATGCCGCGGCCCGCTGCCGGGTGGCAACTGAACCGAAGCCGGCGTGGCAGCGGTCAGCGGCCGTTCCGGATTGGCCTTGGGGTCATAGCGATAGACAAAGATCTTGTCGGCGCCCAGGTCATTGGCAAACACGTACTGACCGTCCGGCGAGGACACCGTCGAATGCACATGCGCCGACATCTGCCGCTCGGGATTGACCCGGCTCGGCTGATGGCTGCTCAGTTGCACCGGTGGCGCCAGCTTGCCATCGGCACTCACCGGCAATGCCGCCAGGCTGCCACCCGGGTCTTCGGCCACCGAGTAATTACTGACAAACAGGTACTTGCCGTCAGCGCTCAGGCTGGAATGGGTCGGCTCGTTGCCCAGGCTCTGCACCTGACTGATCAGGCTCAGCGCGTGGGTGTTCGGCTCGACAGCGAAGCTGCTGACGCGCCCTACCGGGTCGGTTTGACCCGGACCATTCTCGTTGACCACAAACAGTCGACGCTGATCGCTGGACAAGGTCAGCCACGACGGGTTGGCACTCTTGACCACCTGCAACGGCGTCGCGTCGAGGTGACCGCTCTGGCTGTCGAATTTGAGTCGGTAGATCCCCTGGCTCTGGCCTTGGGTGTAGGTGCCGATCAGCAGCTCATGGAGGTCAGCGGGGGCGGCCTGCACCCCCATCGCGCCGAAACTGCCGGCCATCAACAGTGGCCAGACATTACGCATCTTCATGCTCGTCGTCCCCTTCGTCATCACCACCGAACGCTTCCATGCACACCAGTCGGTGCTCGCCGGAATCACCGGTGATCAGCCAGCTCTGCAGGCCTTGATCGAAGGTCGCGGCCTCAACCTGAGCCGGGGTGAATTCCCAATGTTTGGCCGCTCGGCCGTCCATGCATTCGATGTGCAGATTGTCGTTATCGTCGAGAGCGAATTCGAAGGCGTGCAAGCCGTCGATTTCGACCATCGCGCAGTGTTCGAGGGCGTTGAGAAGTGTTACGGCAGTCATGGTCGTCAATCTTTGAATGGGAAAGACGCCATCATAGCTCAATGTGGTAGCCGGCTACCGCACACATCACCCGGCCTCGTCGTATGTTGCAGACTCAACTCCATGCAAAGGATTGCATCATGTCGAGACCTGCATCGCCGCCCGTTACGGCGGGCTATACCCACATCATTGCGCGCGCGATCAACGCCCGGTTCAGCACCCGGCCGACGTTGCGCTCGGTAACCTCCCGCTTGCTCAAGGACGGTTTGCTGGAAAAATACCCTCAACTTGATTTTGACCCTGACCGGACCAAGGTCGCACAACCGATCCCGGATGGCGCATGGCGTCTCACACTGCTTCTGGATGTTGTGCTGGAGTATCTGGCCAGCGACATACCTCCTGTATTGAGCGAGCAATACGGTCGCGATTGTTTTCTGACCAACAAGGCCCCTGCCCGGTTGACCGTCGGCAAAAGCACCTCCCGCGTGCCCGACATGCAGGTGATTGCAGACGTCATCCGTGAATTACCGACGATTCTATTCATTGCTTTTCAGGAGTCACTGACGAGCTATTGGAACGAGAGCGTCGACACCGGGTCCAGCCGCTGGCAATGGCTGGGAGATCTGTTTGCCGGAGTCCTGAAGACGTCCGCCACACGTCTGTCGGTGAGTAACGCAGTGCAAGCCGACATCCTCACGGAACTGGCCGATCATCCTGACCAACAGCAACGCCTTCAAAGGCCCTGGTCCAAAGGCGTTATCCATGCCTACACCCTTCAAACGACCCTGAGTAAAGGTCAGTCGGCAGTCAGCCTGCAGAGCCCCGACATACTCGTGGAATGCGGTGAGACCCTGTTGTTGTGCAGCGTGACCGGGAGCATCGAGTCCTTCCCTTCCCTGGATGCTTTTGGTCTGGCCTGGGGGGCTCGGTTTGAACAGGACTTCATGACCGACACCATCACGTGGAAACGCTTTGAGCCCGACGGGAACATTTTTGACACCCAGGCCGCCTTGCTCTTGAACCAGCAACTGGAGGACCTGGCTTCACTGCAACTACCGGCCGACCAAAGCCTGGACGACCTTGAAAAACGCGTTGATTCGATCACCGATGTCGCCACGCTGTTCAACGGTCACCCAGCCCGTTCGATGCACCTTCAACCGGTACAGGCAACGATTCCCGAGTGGCTGCAAACGGCTGCAACCGCTGAGCGCATGGCCTACCGCAAGCACGTGCTGATGATGGCCAGCGTCAAGCAGCAAACCCAGGGGCGCTCGTTCCGGGACGACATCGATGACATTCACACTTTCGCCAAAAAGGCGTTGCACACACAGATGCTGAAGGATCAACCCCAAGCCCCGGCATACAATGCCGATGAGCTGGAACTGACCTTTCATGTCCCGGTCGGTGACCTTGGCAGCGGCTACATCGAACCGGTCAAAATGTCCCTGACCGAGTTGGCGATCAAAAACCTGGCAGGTAAACCCAAAGGCCGGATGAGCATTCGCCACACAGCGGATCAATTGATCCAGGACTGGACCACCGAGGCCTACTTGCTGGATCTGGTGAGCCGGGTCGACGTGGGTAAACACTATCCCGAGCTGATCGAAAACCTGTTGTTCGCAGAGAGCGCCGAGGCTAAGGAGCGCGCGCGCCTGTTCGGCCTGGAGCTGAGCATCCATTTGCCGATGCTGGCCCTTGAGCATTCAATCAAGGCTGAGCACGGCTTCACCCGCCGGGGATACCGGTATGTCGACGCAGTGATGAACCCACTGGCTGCCGAGCGATTCGTCGATGACCAGGCGATCGTCATCAGACCTTTGGCTTTTCAACGCAAAGCCGGGGCCGACTGCGACGTGGTGAGCAACATGTTCATCATTGAGCCCAAAGACCTGAATGCCGATGGCCCGCATATTCTCTATCGGCCGTTGTACTCACCGGCCTTGCATGAATACCCCAGCCGTCAAGACTTGCTGAGCGCCATTGCGCAGTCCGGTCCGTTGCAAACCAGCGTGCTGACCTGGCTGTCCGATCGAGCACGACCGGTCTATGACAACAACGGTTTCAACGAGCCGCACATTGTTCATTTTCATCCAGGCGATGAGTTCATACGCCCTGAAAAGCCGAAGCCGGCGATTCTGGTGGGCGACGAGGCCGCCAACGATTGGCTCTCGGCAATGGAAAACGGTCGGTTGCTAGCCAGCCTGTTCGCCAGCAATGGCCGTGCACTGGTCGATCTGGCCGACCGGCAATCGGTGTCCAATGCCGAAAGTCGTTGGTCGATCATCCTGGAGGGCGGCTGGCTGGTATTCAACAACCTGATTCTGCCCCTGTTACGCGGCCCGGCCATGCTGGTGGGCTGGATGCTGCAAATCTCCCACAGCCTGATCAACGATCTTCCGGCCCTGGACAGTGAGGATGCCAACGCCCGGAACCAGGCCTGGATCGACGTACTGTTGAACATTGGCCTGGTGCTTTTGCATGTAGCCCGTGAACACGGTGCCGTTGATACGCCGTTGTCAGACAGAATGGGTAAAGAGCTTCCGGTAGCCCTCGACCCACTGCGCCGCCCACTGCGGCAATCCTCACTCAACACCGAGACAGCCATTACCCAGGAAACGCCTGGATTGCCTTCCGAGCCACCGGGCAGCGGCGATACCCTGCTGGACTTCAACCTGTCGACCGCTCGCGACTCCGCCTCGGCCCGGCTGTTCAACAAGCTGCTCGAAGTCAAGGTTCCATGGCCGGAATCTCTACCAGAGCCCATTGCAACCGGTCCTTTCAAGGGTTTGTACCGGATCAGGGGCCTATGGCATGCCACCCTCGCCGGCCTGCTGTTTCGCGTCAGTATCGCGCCCGGATTCGGTGAGGTTTATCTGGTGCATCCCGAGCACCCGGATCATCCGGGGATCAAGCTCAGATCCAATGGCGATGGCAAATGGACGCTGGACCAGGGGCTGAAACTGCTCGGGGGTGGACCCAAGAGCCGAATCGCCGCCAAGCGCGAACAGGACCAACAGCGCATCGACCTGCTGGAGCTCAATCGCCGGGAGTTCTTCGAGCAACAGGAGCGAGTGCAAAAGCGTGTCGATATCGCGGAAAACCTGATGCAGCTGAAAAGAAACCACCCCGCCAGTACCGAGACAGAGCGCGCGACATTCAGGCAACGGTTCGCCATTGAGCTCGACAGGCAGAGCGAAAGCTACGTCACGCAGATTGCCGAGATCAAAGAGATAAGCACCCTGAAAAAGACTGATCCCGACAATCAGCTACTGTGCAACTTATTGGAAAACATCATCAACAATGCTCGCAAACAGGTGGTTATTGCAGATCTGGATCGCGCCGCAAACAGCCGAAACTACGCAGATTTAAGCGGCGGCGTCAGGCAGCTCTATGAAGCGCTGAATGCCGAGGGCCTGGTGGTGATGGATCGGTATTTCGACTACGTGCGCAAAACTTCCGAGATCAACGAGACCATGATCAAGTTCTATGAAGAGGTAGACCGCCGTCTTCAGGAGCTTAAACAGATCCCTCGCCTGGGTGCCGAACCCTGGAGTCGATTGAGCCAGAACAGACCGGAAAATGAAATGACGGCCCTGAGGGTCAAGTCCTACCAACTGGTTATCCTGCGTATCCTCAGCGTCAAGGCGCTGGGAACTGAAACCTCGGCAGCGCTGGAGAGTGTCGTTGATCCTGTACTGCTGTTGTCCCGATCCCATGCCGAACTGCAAGGCTTGCACGTCTATGAACGCGGCGACCGCATTGAAGTGCTGGACAACCTGGTTGATCACTACAACAAAGCGCAGGACGGCCTCGAGAGTATCGGCATCTTCAATAGCGATGATTTACAGTCGCCAGCCTTCAATCGTCTGCGGGAAATCATCGAACAACTGCGCGTCGATGCCGAGCGCCGTCTGGCCGAGGAACTTCAAAACCTGCCGCAACCCGAGGAACCATCTCCCTCCCCATCGACCAGCCGCAAGAAGGTCATCAAGACCGCAAAAGGCACACTGATCGGCGATATACGCCCGCGAATTTCCAACCAGGGCGGGGACATTGTCGACATCAACGGCCCTCTTGAAGACGAGCCTCTGGCGTCTTTCCACGAACATGAGCCGAATGTCTGGGTAGAAATCGTCGATGTCAGACCACCCGCCCCCAAAGCTTCCTCGCGCCCCTACCCGCAGCTCAAAGGCGATGCCCGCAAGGCAATGGTCAATGTCGATAAACAGGTGAAAAAGATCGATGGTTACGCGCAACGTGCAAGCTCGCCCAAGGAAATCGAAGAGCAACTGCAACGCGAAGCGCAAAAACTGGTTGGGTATGCCGATAACCTGGAACGCCATGAAAACGCCCCGTCAAACCGGGAACAGGATGCAGCGCTTGTCAGCGAGCTACGAGACAAGGCGCGAGCCCTCGACAACAAGGCAACGGAACTGCGTACCCGCATGACCTTGGCCCAGGCGCCTACCAGCGAAGGCGTGGAATATTTGTTGCGACGTAACGAAATATACGTGCATGTCAGCGGCAACCGGGTTCAGCTGAAAACCGGACGCAGGGACTTCATGCAGGAGTACGTCCTGCTGCACCGTGATAGTCAAGCCTGGTGGTATGGGCACTTTCACTATGCCAATTTCACTGATGCCAAGACCGACTACACCCAGGCACATCTGAAAACCAAAGAGCAGCGTTTCGAAACGTACGAATCGGCACTGGCCAAGGCTAAGGACCCGAAACAGAAAATCGACATTCATCGCGGCTTCATCAGCAAGGCACTGGCCGACAGCGATTTCTTGCCACTTGAACCGCGTTGAATCACGCTAAAGCCGCAAGCGACATGCGAATAAAAAAAGCCGCAACCTGAGGTTGCGGCTTTTCTGCTCCCACCCGGAATCAGTGAGCGAACAGTGAGTTACCCTTCTGCCCGGCGAGGCTTGAAGGTTTGATCAGGAAACGTGCCAGCGCCGGCAACAGCCACAGCGCACCAAACATGTTCCAGAGCAGCATGAAGGTCAGCATCAGGCCCATGTCGGCCTGGAACTTGATCGCCGAGAAGATCCAGGTGCAGACGCCGATGGCCAGGCACAGACCGGTGAACAGCACCGCTTTACCCGTGGACTTGAGCGTTTGGTAGTACGCCTCTTGCAGCGGCAAGCCGGCACGCAGGAAGCTTTCGAGGCGGCTGTAAATGTAGATGCCGTAGTCCACGCCAATCCCCACCCCGAGCGCCACCACCGGCAAGGTCGCGACTTTAACGCCGATGCCCATGAACGCCATCAGCGCGTTGCCCAGCACCGAGGTCAGCACCAGCGGCAACACGATGCACAAGGTCGCCGCCCAGGAACGGAAGGTGATCATGCACATGGTGGCCACGCAGATGTACACCAGCACCAGGATGGTCAGTTCCGATTCCTTGATCACCTCATTGGTGGCCGCTTCGATCCCGGCGTTCCCGGCAGCCAGGATGAACTCCAGGCCTTCCTTGTTGTTCTCCTTGGCGAAGTCCTGCACCGCATGCACCGCGCGGTCGAGGGTCTCGGCCTTGTGGTCGTTGAGGAACACCAGCACCGGTGCCAGCGAGCAGCTGTTGTTGTACAGGCCATCGGCGCGGGCGATGGAGTTGTTCAGCACGTCCGGGTTACGCGACAGGGTTTCCCACTTCAGGTTGCCCTCGTTCATGCCCTTGATCATCTGCTTGGAGACAGTCACCAGGGAAATCGCCGACTGCACGCCCTCGGTGTTCTGCATCTTCCACATCAGTTCATCGATTGGCGCCATGGCTTCGTAACGCGAGCAGCCTTCCGCCTTGGTCTTGACCATCACTACCAGCACATCGGAGCTGGTGGAGTAGTTCTTGATGATGAAATTGTTGTCCTGGTTATAGCGCGAGTCCGGACGCAGCTCCGGCGCACCTTGGTCGAGGTCACCGATTTTCAGGTTCTGGCTGTACCAGAGGCCGCCACCAAAGGCGATCAGCGCCAGGAGGATCGAAACCGGAGCGACTTTCGAGCTGGCAAAATTCGACAGCAAACGCCAGAACGAATGCTCGCGGACTGCATCTTTCTTGCTGCGCTCGACGGCGCGTTTGCTGATGCCGACGTAGGAAATCGCTACCGGCAGCAGAATCAGGTTGGTGAACACGATCACCGCCACGCCGATGGACGCGCCGATGGCCAGTTCACGAATCACCCCGATATCGATGATCAGCAAGGTAATGAAGCCCACCGCATCCGCGAGGATCGCAATCATCCCCGGTAGAAACAGCTGACGGAACGTGCGCCGGGCAGCAGTCAAGGCGTTGTCCGCATCGCTGGACTGCAAGGCAATCCCGTTGATCTTCTGCACCCCGTGGGAAATACCAATGGCGAAGATCAGGAACGGCACCAGCATCGAATACGGGTCCAGACCAAAGCCGAAGGCGTGCATTAACCCGAGCTGCCAGACCACCGCCACCAGGGTGGTGCTCAACACCGCCACGGTGCTGCGCAGGCAGCTGGTGAACCAAAGGAGCAGGATCAGGGTGATGACGAACGCCACGCCGAAGAACATGACCACCATGATCAGGCCGTCAATCAGGTCGCCGACCTTCTTGGCAAAACCGACGATGTGAATCTGTACGTTGGGGTTCTGTTTTTCGAACTTGTTGCGGATCTTGTCTTCAAGTTCGTGGGAGAACTTCTGGTAGTCCAGTGCCAGCAGCTTGCCCTGGTCCTGCGGGTCCGGGTAGGACTCCAGCAGCGGAATATCGACGATGCTCGACTTGAAATCGTTGGCCACCAACCGACCGACCTGACCGGATTTGAGCACGTTGTTGCGCAGCAGATCGAGGCTGTCGGCCGAGCCGTTGTAGCTCTGCGGGATGACTTCACCGCCGGCAAAACCCTCCTCGGTCACTTCGGTCCAGCGCACGCTCGGACTCCACAGCGACTTGAGGMCGGAGCGGTCAACACCGGAGATGTAGAACACTTCATCGTTGATCTGGCGCAGGGTCTCCATGTATTCCCTGGAGAAGATGTCGCCATCGGTGGCTTCCACGGAAATACGCACGGTATTGCCGAGGTTGGCCAGGTCATTGCGGTGCTCGAGCATCTTCTCGATGAAAGGATGCTTGAGCGGGATCATTTTTTCGAAGCTGGTGGACGGCCGGATCAGTGTTGCCTGCCAGAACAGGAACATGCTGACCAGCAGGCAGATGACGATCACTGCCGGGCGGTTGTTGAAAATCAGGCGCTCGAGAAACGTCGCCTTGTCCTGATGATGACTGCTCATGGATGTCATAGCTCCGCCTTCTTATTATTTGCCCAGCTCGGCACCGATTGGCGAAGTAGCGCGAACGCCGCCCTGTCCTACCAGAATCAAGTTTCCATTGCCTGCCGCAGTGACCGCCGAAACGGAAATGCGGTCGGGTCGGTTGAATACGCTGAACGTTACGCCGTCGTCACTGCTGCGCACCACGCTGCCGCCGTTGCCGACGATCACGATGCTGCCGTCGTCAAGCAAGGTCGCACCGGACAGACCGAACTCCAGCGCGCCGCGCGCAGCCTTGAGCTCGACCTGCTCCCAGGTAGTGCCAAAATCAGTGGAGCGGAACAGATTGCCGCGCAGACCGTAGGCCAGCAACGTCGCCGGTTTGGCGGTGCCAATCACCCCGAACAGCGACCCCTGGTACGGACCTTGAAGGCGTTCCCAGGTTTGCCCCCAGTCAGGGGAACGGAACATGCTGCCCTGCTCGCCCACAATGAACAGCCCGGAATCCTTTACCGCTGCGATCGCGTTGAGGTGGTATTGATCCGGGTTATCGAGGCGATCGCCGACATCTGCCCAGTTCTTTCCACCGTCAGTGGTTTCCAGCAGAGCGCCGTAAGCACCCACGGCAAAACCGCTGCTGACATCCTTGAACCAGACAGCCAGCAGCGGCGCTTCGCGCTTCAAGTCTTCGAATTGTTTGATCCAGGTAACGCCGCCGTCTTCACTGGCGAGAATTTGCGCGTCATGACCGACAGCCCAGCCATGCCTGTCATCGACGAAATAGACCGCGGTCAGCAGCTGCCGACTGGGCACTTTGGCCTGGGTCCAGGTCTGGCCCTGGTCATCGGAATACAGAATATGGCCGCGATCGCCGACGGCCACCAATCGCTTGCCTGCATGCGCAACATCAAGCATCAGGCCCTTGGCGGACTTCGCGGATTCAATCGAATAGACCGTATCGGACACCGGTGCATCTGCGGCCACTACAGGTGCCGACAGCACAGCAGAACCCAACAGCGAGAGCGCTGTAGCCAGCAACGCGAATCTGCGTAACGCCGGCGGGCGGCAAAAACCCACACCCATGACAGGCTCACTCATAGACCTTTCCCCCATTATTATTGTTAGGTCGTTCAACCTTTCAGGGCGCCGCAGGGCTGCTCGTCGCGATTGACGGTTTTTGGAGCATAGTCCTGAAACGCGCAATCTAGAGCCCCTTCGGAAGCTGACCTATCCTATCCAGCTTTCGAAAGGTCTGACAATCAACGCCACGTTATCTTTTGTTAACTGGGGGGGAATAACGGACGGTCGCTGAATGACCAGGCATTCGCAGCGATGATCTGAAACCAGCGATTGAGCGGGATTTTCCGACACAAAGGTTTGAGCTTTGGCTTTGGCTTTGGCTTTGGCTTTGGCTTTGATCTTGATCCGGCTTTTGATCCACCCGCCCCTTCGGAAGGCCGAGCGCAGGTGTTCATCAGGGGGTTGGCGCGCAGCGCCGTACGGCGCAGCCGGACACATCGAGAGGAGGTCGTCGCGAAGCAGACCGTAGGCGATGCCCCCTGATGGACACCGGAGTGAGGGAACGCCGAGCCTAGGCGAGGTGCCGTACGCTTGGGGCGAGCGTTTTTTTGC